>NZ_JADGLW010000026.1:0-396 GCF_015235105.1 Jeotgalicoccus nanhaiensis | reverse complement strand
TTTTAGCGGTACGTGGAAAGAATTAAGTCATCGTCAATATCGGTTAGAAGATGAAAAAAACCGCTTTTCTCAAGTATTGCCTTTTCAAGATCAATCAGTTGTGCTGGAAAATACGCAAGGTCAGACGGTTGGCCGATTAAAAACACAAGAATTAGCACCAGAAGAATATCCATTTGGTGTAATTGAGAATGGGCATGCTTTTCTCCCAATGTTTGAACGCAAAGGCGCTGTTTTTTTAGAAAGCTTGGACGTAATTAGTCAATGGCTGGAAAGTGAAAAAATGTCACGGCCGTTTTTGACGATTTCTGATTTTAACCCGTTAAGAGATATGTCTGTGGCAACCTATTTGCAAGAAGAATTAGTTAAAACCACGTATCCTTATATTTTATCCAGTAC
>NZ_JADGLW010000025.1:0-403 GCF_015235105.1 Jeotgalicoccus nanhaiensis | reverse complement strand
GAGTTTCACCAGCCTGGCCAACGGGCAGCGTAGCGAGGATGTGTTGTTCAGCCCGCAGCGCCAGAGCCTGGGCGGATCTTCATCAGTGCGTGGCTACAAGGATGAGTTTCTGTCCGGCGACAGCGGCGGCTATTGGCGCAACGAAATACGCCTGACCCGCCAGGTGACGTTCGACTGGCTGCGCCCGGTGTTTGCCGAATATGGCGCGGCGGCTGGTTACGACCAGGGCGTGATCCGCAATGACCGTTACAACGGCTACCAGCATGGTCGCTTGTCCAGCAACTCGTTCGAGCTGTTTACCCGTGGGCAGCACGTTGCCGCCTCGGTGACCTTCGCTCGCTCTCTGGAACGTCCCGATGTGATCGAGCGCGAAGCGCCGGTCTATTTCCGTGTGGACTTCTTC
>NZ_JADGLW010000024.1:0-413 GCF_015235105.1 Jeotgalicoccus nanhaiensis | reverse complement strand
ACAGCCTTGAGGGTGTGCACGTCCCAGAGTTCGGGGTTCGCCTGCGGGCTGAAGCCGTCGAGGTACACCGCGTCGGCCACGGGCTGCTGCAGGCGCAGCATGGCCTGCGCATCGCCGATGTAGAGCGTGAGCAGCACCTGGCCGCCCTCGAAGGCGAGCCGGTGCACGCCGGGCAGCAGGCCCCAGTACTGGGCGTGCAGGGCGCGGGCGAGCGGTTCCAGCTCGCCATGGCCTTGCAGGGAGCGCATCAGGTCGTCCGCGGAGACCGGGAACGCCTCGCAGGAGACGAAATGCAGCAGGCGCGGCCGTGCAGGGTCGGCCCGCCACGCGGCCCAGGTGGTGAGGAAGTTCAGGCCGAAGCCGAAGCCGGTCTCCAGCACGCGCCACATCGCCTGGCCCGCCCAGGCCTGCGG
>NZ_JADGLW010000023.1:0-417 GCF_015235105.1 Jeotgalicoccus nanhaiensis | reverse complement strand
CTCCAGGGCTGCAGCCTGCTGCCCGGCGCCCGCGACAAGGCGGACAGCGACGACAACACCTCCACCCTCGCATCCGACGCCGGCGTTGCCGGCGAAGGGGCCGAGGCCTTCACGCTCGAAGTGCAGGGCCCCGATGCCGTGCGCGATCTGCTCACGCGGCACATGGAGCTGCAGCGCTTCCGCAGGCTGCCTGGCCTGCAGGCGAGCGAACTCTCGCGCCTGCTCGGCGCGGCCGACGCCAATGCCCGCGAACTGCTCGGCACCATGGGCTATTTCAGCCCCACGCTCACCATCGCGCTGAAAGAGACGCCCGGCGGGCCCGCGCCGCGCGCCATCACCGTGGACGTCGATCCCGGCCCCCAGACGCGCATCGCGAGCGCCGACATCGCCTTCACCGGCCCGGAGGCCGATTCCCCG
>NZ_JADGLW010000022.1:0-442 GCF_015235105.1 Jeotgalicoccus nanhaiensis | reverse complement strand
CGCTACGCCTACGACGCGCTGGGCAACCTGCTGCGCACCACGGACGCGCTGGGCGCGACCACGTACCAGTTCTACGACGCACTGGGCCGCGTGCGCGCCATCGTGACACCCACCGTCAACCTGGGCGTGGCGGGCAATGGCCAGGGCAAGAACCCCGTGAACCCGCTCACCGAGTTCCGACGCGATGCGCACGGCAACGCCGTCTCCACCGTGCAGTATGCAGGTGGCGCCACGGTGTCGGGCGATCAATCGGGCTACACCGCCAATGCCGCGCCGGAGGGATCGGCCAATCGCACGAGCTACACCCGCTTCGATGCCCAGGGCCATACGCAGGAGACGATCGACGCCGGCGGCAACAGCCACTACTACTCCTACGACGCCCAGGGGCGCCTGGCCAAGGAATGGCAGAACGTCAGTTACCTGAACGACGCGGGCGCCTGGC
>NZ_JADGLW010000021.1:0-485 GCF_015235105.1 Jeotgalicoccus nanhaiensis | reverse complement strand
GTAACAAGGTAGCCGTATCGGAAGGTGCGGCTGGATCACCTCCTTTCTAAGGATATTACGGACATCTCTTTTGAGATGAATATCGGAGCCGTTGACATATTGTATTCAGTTTTGAATGTTTCTTTATAGAGATATTCTCGTATTTATAATATAATAACTCATTCATTATTTAATGGGCCTATAGCTCAGTTGGTTAGAGCGCACGCCTGATAAGCGTGAGGTCGGTGGTTCGAGTCCACCTAGGCCCACCATTAAATATACAATATGGGGGCTTAGCTCAGCTGGGAGAGCGCCTGCCTTGCACGCAGGAGGTCAGCGGTTCGATCCCGCTAGTCTCCACCATTTATATTATGAATTTATGTACATTGAAAACCGTATAGAAGTAAAGAGAAGAGTAAAACGATTTCAAATCGAGCAAACGAAATGAAAGCGAGAACGCAAACGTATCTAAAAGATACACTCACACAAATTTCATTACGATTAAG
>NZ_JADGLW010000020.1:0-485 GCF_015235105.1 Jeotgalicoccus nanhaiensis | reverse complement strand
GGCCGACGGCGCGGTGGACCAGACCCGCAGGCTCTACGCGGGCGCGAACCGCATGACCGCCACGCGCCTGGCCGAGCTGCACCTGCCCGAGGTCAACGCCATGCGCGCGCCCGGCGAGGCCACCGGCCACATGGCGCTCGAAGTCGCCATGGACGAACTCGCCGAGAAGCTCAGGATGGACCCGGTGGAGCTGCGCATCCGCAACGACACGCAGGTCGTGCCCGACACCACGGGCGAGAAGGGCGGCGGCGACAAGCAAGGAGAGGGCAAGCGCCCCGAAAAGCGTTTCTCGCAGCGCCAGCTGGTGGAATGCCTGCGCCTGGGCGCGGAGCGCTTCGGGTGTAACGCGCGCAACCCCCTGCCGGCCCAGCGCCGCGAGGGCCGGTGGTGGATCGGCCTGGGCGTGGCGTCGGCCTACCGCGGCGCGCCCGTGATGAAGTCCGGCGCCCGCGTGCGGCTGGATGGCGAAGGCCGCATCCTGGTGG
>NZ_JADGLW010000001.1:0-461041 GCF_015235105.1 Jeotgalicoccus nanhaiensis | reverse complement strand
TATTAATAAGTATAATAATGAGCGCTATCAATGGGGACTAAATAAGATGACCCCGGCACAATACAGGGGTCATCTACTCACAGCGTAACGCTTTTATTAAATTGTCTATTTTATAGGTTATAGTTCAATGTAATATCCTTTTTTCTCTAAAGCATAGACATATCCTTCAGCCATTAACTGCTCATAGGCTGTTGCGACTGAGTTTATACTGATGTTTAAATCTTTTGCGAGACCCCTTTTCGAAGGGAGTTTGTAATCTTTCGGCAGAGTTCCTGAAATGATTTTATCTTTTAGAATTTCGTAAATCTGCCGATACTTATATGTCGCTTTTTTCGAATCAGACAAAATGATTTCCAGCATAGATGAATCCTCCATTGCAATAATCTGGTCCCTATAATTTCTGAATATTGGTACTTTTAATTATACCAGACATTGGCATAATGATTAATATTACAGTTATGAAAGGGGATTCATCAAATGACTAGAACAAAGGATTTACAAGAAAAAAGAAACAAATATGTTGCAAAAGGTGTCAGTAACGGAAATTTAAGCATTGCCGCTAAAGCGCACGGTGCGACCATTACGGATCCTGAAGGCAATGAGTTTATAGATTTTGCAGGGGCGATTGGTGTACAGAATGTCGGGCACACACATCCTAAAGTGACAGAGGCAGTTAAAAATCAGGTCGATAAGTTTTTACATCCCGGTTTTAACTGTATTATGTACGACGGCTATATTGAACTCGCTGAAAAACTGTGCGAAATTACCCCGGGCAATTTTGATAAAAAAGCAATTCTGTTTAACTCAGGTGCAGAGGCTGTAGAGAATGCTGTGAAAATGTCACGCAAGTATACGGGCAGAAATGCGGTTGTTTCATTCAAGCGCGGTTATCACGGACGCACGAATTTAACGATGAGCATGACGAGTAAAGTAAAACCTTATAAGAATGGTTTTGGCCCCTTTGCATCTGATATTTACGCAGCACCGTATCCTTACTTATACCGCAAGCATACAGCCTTAACAGAAGAAGAGTATATTGAGCAGTCTATTAAAGAATTTCATGATTTCTTTATAGAAACAGTTGCTCCGGAGAACGTAGCATGTGTCGTTATGGAACCTGTGCAGGGCGAAGGTGGTTTTATCGTTCCTCCAAAACGTTTCGTTGAAGCTGTAGTGAATTTCTGTAAAGAACATGGAATTGTTTTTGTAGCGGATGAAATTCAGACTGGTTTCGGGCGTACGGGTAAATTGTTTGCATCAGAACATTTCGATATTGAGCCGGACTTAATGACAGTATCTAAATCTATGGCTGCTGGACTGCCGCTCAGCGGTGTTGTAGGTAAAACAGAAATTCTCGATGCTGCAGAGCCGGGTGAACTTGGAGGAACATTCGCAGGGAATCCTGTAGCATGTGCAGCGGCATTGACTGTTATCGATGTTGTTAAAGAAGAAAACCTCTGTGACAAAGCGGAAAACATCGGACAGAAACTTGAAGATGTTCTGAAAGAATTACAAAACAAACATTCATTTGTCGGTGAAATCAGACGTCTTGGTGCAATGGTCGCAGTAGAAATTGTCGAGGATGATAAAGTAAATACTCCGAACAAGGAACTGACTGGTAAAATTGCCAAGTACGCTAATGAGAACGGTTTGATCTTACTGTCTGCCGGTATTTATGGAAACGTTATCAGATTCCTGATGCCGCTCGTTATTAATGATGAGGAGCTGAACAAAGGGTTCAGTATTCTTAGTGAGTCATTTGAAAAGGCAGGTAA
This sequence comes from Jeotgalicoccus nanhaiensis, assembly GCF_015235105.1. NCBI lineage: Bacteria > Bacillati > Bacillota > Bacilli > Caryophanales > Staphylococcaceae > Jeotgalicoccus > Jeotgalicoccus nanhaiensis. Next base: position 459,266 of record NZ_JADGLW010000001.1, on the reverse strand, counting down.
GTAATATGGCAGAGACATTTGATATTAAAAATCCGGCAACGGGCGAAGTCATCGATACTTTAAAGGAAAACACAAAAGAAGAAGTACAGGCAGCTATTGAAGCATGTCATGAAGGGTTTAAAGAATGGCGTCAGACTGATGCCCACTACCGTTCCGGCATTATTAAAGAATGGTTCCGCCTGATTAACGAACACAAAGAAGAACTTGCTGAAATTATTACTAAAGAGAGCGGTAAGCCGCTGCAGGAAGCTTTAGGCGAAGTGGCTTATGCCAATGCTTATATCGAATGGTATGCAGAAGAAGCGAAGCGTATCTACGGCAGAACAATTCCTGCCAATTCCCCGCACAAAAATATTGTGATTAAAAAACAGCCGGTCGGCTTAGTTGCGGGGATTACACCGTGGAACTTCCCTGCTGCCATGCTGACACGAAAAGTGGCGCCTGCACTTGCAGCAGGCTGCTCATTTATCATTAAACCGGCTGCAGAAACACCACTGACAACAATGAAACTGCTGGAACTTGCTTATGAAGCAGGCGTGCCGGAAAATGTCTTTAAAGCTGTAAACGGACCAGGCCGTGAATTAGGAGAAGTATTCACAGACAGCCCTCTGGTCAGAAAAATAACATTTACGGGGTCGACTGAAGTAGGGAAATCGCTGATTGAAAATAGTGCAGATACTGTAAAGCATGTATCGATGGAACTTGGCGGGCATGCACCGATTATCATTTGCGGAGATGCAGATATCGATATTGCTGTGGATCAGACCATCGCCTCTAAGTTTAGAAATGCGGGGCAGACATGTATTTGTGCCAACAGATTATTTGTCCATGAATCAATTGTTGATGAATATGCTGAAAAGCTGAGTGCAAAAGTCGCTCAGCTGAAAGTCGGCAACGGCCTTGAAGAAGATGTGCAGGTCGGCCCGTTAATTAACAAAAAAGCATACGATAAAGTGAGCAATCAGGCAGATAATGCTAAGGAGCTGGGTGCCGACATTATTTGCGGCGGCGAAGGTATTATTGATAATGACAAGGAAACATATTTTTATAAACCGACAGTTATAAAAAATGCGAATCAGGAAATGGAAATTATGAATGAAGAAACATTCGGACCGCTGATTCCGATTCAGTCATTCTCAGATATTGATGAAGCGTTAGAATTAGCAAACTCTTTACCGTATGGACTGGCTGCTTATTACTTTACGAATGATTATAAAATGGGACTGTATTTATCAGACCAGCTCGAATTCGGAGTAATCGGCTGGAATGACGGTGCGCCATCTGCAGCCCATGCACCATTCGGAGGATTGAAGGAAAGCGGACTTGGAAAAGAAGGCGGAATAGAAGGTATTGAAGCATATCTGGATACAAAATATTTATCGATAGGAAACTTAATTTAATTAAGAGGCGGGATACAATGTATACACCAAAAGATTCATCTAAATCTCCACGATTCGTGGGACCGAGAACATTTATGAGATTAGAACATATTAGAACGACAGAAAATGTGGATTTTGCTGTCATCGGTGTTCCATTCGATACAGCGGCATCCAATCGTACGGGACAAAGATACGGCCCGCAGCATATTAGAGACTTTTCTGTACTATTAAGACCGTATAATCCGGATCAGGATATAAATATTTTTGACTATTGTTCAGGTGTAGATTACGGGGATATTGATGTAATTCCTGGGAATATCCACCGTACTTACGACAATATTGTAGACAGCTTAACACCTGTTTTAGACAGCGGCATCACTCCGGTCATGATGGGTGGAGATCACTCGATTTCACTTGGACATTTAAGAGCATTCCATAAAAAATTCGGACCGGTGGCCTTGATTCATTTCGATTCTCACGGGGATACATGGGATAACTACTTTGGTGAAAAATATATGCACGGTACGCCGTTCAGAAGAGCGGTGGAAGAAGGACTGATAGATACTGAGCATTCTATTCAAGTAGGAATGAGAGGACCGTTATACGGTCCCGGCTGTATTGAAGATGCAAGAGATCTCGGCTTTGAAGTAATTACGATGAGAGAAGCGAGAGAAATGGGCTTTGATCAAGTATCAGAAAGAATTAAAGAACGTGTCGGCGATGCAAAAGCTTTTGTATCATATGACATTGATTTCCTAGACCCGGCTTATGCACCTGGTACAGGTACGCCTGAAGTAGGCGGTCCGACTTCCTTCGAAGGCTTGGAATTCGTCAGAAACTTAAAAGGTATAGACATCAAAGGTTTTGACCTTGTAGAGGTATTGCCGACATATGACTCAGGTGAAATTACTGCTGTGGCAGCATCATCGATAATTTTTGAAATGATAACTTTGATTGCTTTGCAAAAACGTAATTTATCATCTTAGAAACGGTCTGTCACATCAAACAGGGGGATAAGCTAACGTGGAAATATTAGATTACTTAATATTTGCAATCTACTTCATCGTACTGATCAGTATCGGCGTCATGGGGATGATGAGGGCCAAAACCAGTGAGCAGTATATGGTTGCAGATAGAAATTTAGGAGTTTGGATGTTGTTTGGTTGTTTAACCGCCGTATTTTTAGGCGGATCCTCAACCATAGGTTCTTCGCAGCTAGGTTATGAAATAGGTTTATCAGGCATATGGTTTGTATTTTCCATGGGTCTCGGAATAACGCTGTTTGCACTCGTATTTTTAGACCGGATTATGGGTTTTAAACTATTAACAATAAGTGAACTGCTAGGCAGATTATTCGGAACAAAATCTAAACTGGTAGGTGCTGTAGTTGCAGCAATTTACACATTACTTATAAGTGTGACTCAAATAATAGCCATTGGCGCACTTCTATCTGGAGTGTTTGATTGGGAACTAACAACGGCAATACTCATCGGCGGTTTTATAGTTTTCTTTTATACAATACTGGGTGGAATGTGGACACTTACAATTACTGATGTATTCCAATTTGCTATTATGACTATCGGGATATTCGCTATTATGTTACCGCAGAGTTTAGGTGCAGCAGGCGGATTTGAAGGATTGAAATCTACTTTACCAAGCAGTTACTTTAATTTAACAGAGATGGGATTTAGAGAAATTTTATCTTATCTATTAACTTATACATTAGGTATGATGGTTGGCCAGGATATTTGGCAAAGATATTTCACGGCTAAAAATACAAAAATAGCGAAATCAGCGGGTGTTTTAGTCGGGATATACAGTTTACTGTACTCTCTGGCAATGGTAATTATAGGTATGTGTGCACTTGTAGTCTTGCCGGGAATCCAAAACACACAGGATGTCTTTACAACTATGGCATTTGAAACTATTTCAACAGGACTTTTAGGCGTAGTTTTTGCGGCAGTTGCAGCAGCTATTATGTCGACGGCGTCAGGTACACTATTGGCCTCATCGACATTAATATCTAAAGATATATTAAAGGACCATTTCTTTACTAAGGTCAATGATACAAAGTTTTTACTGATCTCAAGAATAACGACCTTTGTATTAGCTGTACTGGCTATTGTAATTGCATTGTGGATTCAAGAATTGTTAGTAGCAATTGATGTTGCATATGCAATACTTGCAGGATCAATATTTATTCCGATTCTATTCGGTTTATTCTCAAAAAAAATTACACCAAATGCAGCCTTCTCAGCAATGTTACTGTCTGCATTTACTGTAATAATTGGCTTGTGGATTGAAGGACTCGGGGCAAGTAATCCTATCATCTATGGTATTGTCGTTAATATTATCACTATCATCACTGTATCTTATTTTGATAAAGGAAACAGGAGAAAAAGAAGTGATTTTGAAGCAGGACTTGATAAATCATAGAAAACTAATATAGACAGCGTGACTTTCAAGGGGGAATTAAGTGGAGGAACATAAATTTTCTAAGTCATTTTCTCTGATAGATTTATTATTTATGGCAACAGGTGCGATGCTCGGCTGGGGCTGGGTCGTTTTATCAGGCGACTGGGTCTCTCACGCCGGTTTCGGAGGCACAGCCATTGCCTTTGGCATCGGCGGACTTCTAATTATATTTATCGGTCTAACCTATGCTGAACTCGCATCTTCAATACCAAAAACCGGCGGCGGAATGGTATTTGTACTGCGGGCATTTAAACCGAAGATCATCGGCTATTTTGCAGCCTGGAGTGTATTATTTGGTTATGTTTCAGTAATCACGTTTGAAGCGGTTGCTTTGCCGACAGTAATCGATTATATTCTTCCCTTTGATCACCTGGGACATATGTGGACAGTAGGCGGAGATGATGTATTCTTTACCTGGGTAATTATCGGATCTGTAGGGTCGATAGTGCTCACATCGTTAAACTATTTTGGAGTAACACCGGCCAAGGTGGTTCAAAATGTCTTAACACTTGGCGTCGTTGCTGCAGGGATACTGTTAATGGTCAGCGGGCTGACGCTCGGGGATACTTCAAACTTAGATCCGATGTTTGGCAGCGGAGTCGGCGGTATTATGACTGTGCTGGTAATGATACCATTTCTCTTTGTCGGATTTGATGTTATTCCGCAAATCTCAGCAGAGGTAAAATCACCTCCGCATCTAATAGGAAGAATTTTAATCGGATCTATTATTGTCACTGTAGTTTTTTATGTTCTTATTGCTTTTGGTGTCTCTATGGGACTTACTGAAGGACAGATTGCAGGATCAAACTTAGCAACAGCAGATGCGATGAGAGCTATGTTTGACAGCCGTCTTATGGCAAACATAATTGTGCTTGCAGGGGTAGCCGGGATTATTACAAGCTGGAACGCATTTATTATCGGCGGCAGCCGTATTTTATATGCGATGTCCATTCGTAAAATGATACCTGAATGGTTCAGCCGGATTCATCCTAAATATAATACACCGGTTAACGCTATACTATTTCTAGGCATTCTCGGAGTGATAGCGCCGCTCCTTGGACATGCATCTTTAAATTGGTTTGTTAATGCAGGCGGAATCGGTATTGTCCTCGGATACTTAATTGTTTCAATATCTTTCTTGAAACTGAGAAAAACAGAACCAGAATTAAACAGGCCTTTCAGTATTAAAAGATGGAAAGTGATCGGTCTGATTGCAATTATTTTGAGTATATTATTTGTACTGCTCTATATGCCGTTCTCACCATCAGCACTGGTTTGGCCGATGGAATGGTTTATCGTTATAGGCTGGTATCTGATCGGTCTTATTTTCTTTATGATGGGTAAAGAAAAAGATATTAACCATGATTATAATGGTGGTATAAATGATGAACAGAACGAAGTTAATTAATAATTTGAAGACAAAACTGCGGTTTTGTCTTTTTTATATTACTTTGTTATCTAAAAATTGTGACACCATTTCCATTGTGATAATCTTGATGTAAACAAACGCTTCATAACAAAGGGGAAAATTTAATGAAACAATTCGACACGCTCTACAATCCTTATCATTCACAGCGTAATCCTGTCGTGGCTAAGAAGGGGATGGTTGCCACATCGCAGCCTTTAGCTGCTCAAGCAGGGCTTACGATTATGCAGAACGGCGGCAATGCCATCGATGCCGCTATCGCCACTGCTGCAGCGCTCACGGTCGTTGAACCGACGACTAACGGTATCGGCGGCGATGCTTTTGCGCTCGTCTGGGTGAAGGATACACTCTATGGTTTAAACGGCAGCGGCAAATCGCCCGAGTCCATTTCAATCGATAAAGTCCGCGCTGCCGGTTACGATGAGATTCCTAAATACGGATTTACTCCTGTTACTGTGCCCGGTCAGCCTGGTGCCTGGGCAGAGCTTTCCAGACGATTCGGCAAACTGCCTTTTAAAGACTTAATGCAGCCGGCTATTCAGTATGCAGAAGAGGGCTATCCGATTTCACCGGTCTTAGCGAAGTTCTGGGAGAGAGCAGCTGTGAGATTTAAAGAAGCTTTTGAAGGTACAGAATTCGACCATTGGTTTGAAACATTCGCACCAAACGGAGAGGCGCCGAAAGTCGGAGAGATATGGAAATCACAGGATATGGCGGATACTTTAAGGGAACTTGCTGAGACTGAATGTGAATCGTTTTATGCAGGAAATATTGCCCGGAAAATAGATGAATTTTCGAGAGCGTATGATGGATACATAACAAAAGAGGATTTAGCAAAATATCAACCTGAGTGGGTAGATCCAATATCAGTTAATTATAGGGGATATGATGTCTGGGAAATCCCGCCGAACACGCAAGGGATTATTGCTTTATCAGCCTTAAATATATTGAAGCATATGGACATCGAAGGCAAGGAATCGACAGATACATATCATAAGCAGATTGAAGCGATTAAACTGGCATTTGCAGACGGTGAGAAATATATTGCAGATCCGGAATATATGAAAGTCACTGCAGAAGATATGCTGGGTGAAGCATATGCGAAAGAACGTTTGAAATTAATCACTGATCAAGCCGGACAGCCTGAAGCGGGTGAACCGAAAGCGAGCGGCACAGTGTATCTGTGCACAGCAGATGAAGAAGGTAACATGGTATCGTTCATACAGAGCAACTATATGGGATTCGGCTCGGGACTCGTTGTACCCGGAACAGGTATCGGACTGCAGAACAGAGGATGCGATTTTAACCTGGATCCGGAATCACCAAACTCCCTCGGACCGGGGAAGCGCTCCTATCATACGATTATTCCGGGCTTTATAACCAAAGGCAAAGAAGCCCTCGGACCATTTGGCGTCATGGGCGGATTCATGCAGCCGCAGGGCCATGTCCAGGTAGCGATGAGTACAATCGACTTTGAATTAAACCCGCAGACCGCACTGGATGCACCACGCTGGCAGTGGACGAAAGACAAAACAGTTTGGGTTGAAAAGAACTTCCCGCATCAAATCGCAGAAGACCTGGTTAAACGGGGACATAATATTGAAATGAAACTGGACTCAAGTTCATTCGGCAGAGGCCAGATTATATGGAGAGACCCGGAAACAGGCATACTGTACGGCGGCACGGAAAATAGAACGGATGGACATATAGCGGCGTACTAGAAGAACATTAAAATACTTAGTATGGGGGTATTTACAAGTGAAATTCAAGAAAATGGTAATGACTGATAATTGTTTGACTCATGGACTTTGTTATTTTAATGGCAAAGAAAACCCTGTAAGCGGAGTACTGGAATATGATAATAATCAGATTAACTTGTCTTATGTTAGAAAACATTTTTTTATGGATCAAGAAGAAGACAATTATTCACAGGTAGAATTTGTTACGAGTGAAGGAGAGGTCTTGCGATTAGTCAATGGACTTGTTATTAAACAGAAATCTAACTCACGTAATGTAACAACTTATAATGTAGATTTTCAGTATATTATGCTGGATCTTCATCCTGAAAAAGACATGCGAGATAGCTTTAGCGTTATAAAATTTACTTGTACTTATTTCAAAGATATTTTTTCAAACTCTCCATTTAGATTTATAAGCCATAATCGAGAAACTTTTTATAAAGAAATAAAAGCAGATGTTAATGGGACTCTCGGAATTTGCCTTTTGAATCCCAAAATAGAAATTAGTGATAAAATAACTGCTCATGAAAAAAATCAAGAGGGTGGAAATGTACTGAGTTATAGCTATACTCCGTATATACGTGTTAAATTTTTTGAAGATTTTGAGCTTAATAATCTCATGAGCGAAGTCATACGATTAAAAAATTTATTTTCATTTTTAATGGATTCAAAGATTTTAGTTGAAGAGTTATTTATAAGTAGTGGGGATAAAACTTATAAAATATTTTGGTCGAACGAAAAAGATGTTAATATTTCGATGAAAACATATAAATTAAATTCTGATGTACGACCATTAGTGAAAAAACATTTCGCAGAAATTGTTTCAAATTTTTATTTACAAGAAGAACTGTTTGATGATTTGTTTGATACATACATTAATAATTTATATAAACCAATTTATGCTGATGACTATCTTGTATCCCAGATTATTATTTTAGAAGGTTTATACATAAGATTTAAGGTAGGACCAAAAAATGTAAGGTTGAAAAATATGTTGGAAAATATTATTGAAGAAACATATGAATTAGAATCTGCTACGTTCAATTCTACAATTAAAATTGATGATTCTATTATAAACTTTTTAAAAGAATTTAGACATTATCATTCACACTTGTATGAACGACATAGAAAACCAGCTACAGATTTAGACTTATATGAACTTGCATTAACTTTAAAAGAAATAATTCATGAATTTATCTCCAGTAAGCTTTACTATAGTAATCAATCATACAAGGCTAAGCAGTATGAATTTGAACAATTGCCTAGAAAGATTGAAGAATAAGTAGTAGATAAACTTTTGAGGATACACAATTTAGATGAAAGAGATTTAATATTTATTATATGCATAAGAAGAGATCCTAAAAGGAGACTAGAATAATGGAATTGTATCGCTATCATCCAAAATTTGATGAATTTATTCAAAATTATTATTTACCTGACGAACAGCTGCATTACAGTGCAACACCAAAGAAAAGCATTGAAGTTTCTAAAGAGGACAAGGACAGACATCCAGTATTAGGGATAGATAATAATGAACTGGTCGTGTTCTTTATCCTGCATGAAAACGATGGGGTGAGACCATATTCCGGCAGAGAGAATGCAGTATTGTTGAGATCTTTTTCTACAAATTATAAGCACCAGGGTCAAGGATATGCCAAACAATCACTTCAGCAGCTTCCTGACTTTATGAGAGTTCATCTTCCTCATATTGATACGATTGTCCTCGCGGTCAACGTGAATAATACAGCGGCTCAATCGCTCTATAAAAAGTCCGGTTACATAGATGAAGGCGTTCGTGTCGAAGGTGCAAAAGGTGAACTGATTGTGATGAATTATTATCTTTAAAGCATTATAAAAGTCGGTACGAAAGATTGTATCGACTATTTTTATTTAAGCTGTAATTTATAGAATGCCCAGACGAAACATTATTGCCACAGCATGGGATCGGTTTGATGCATTTAATTTTTTCCTCGCCTGTTTAATATATTGTTCAACAGTTGACTCCCCAATAGTATAACGTTCAGCAATTTCCTTCACCACAAAACCATTTGAAATATCTTTCATCACTTCAAATTCTCTTTTACTCAATATATTTTTATCTATATGAGTTTCATATATTAATTCACCTGATTTTTTACCGAAATTAGAAATAGTATTTAACAAATCATTATCAAAATTCGCCTCTGCTTTAAACAAACTGCTATATATAAAAGCTGTGACTATCCCCCGCTGCATAATAGGAACTACAAGAAAAGAGGTTACAGCTTTGTCAATCACATGATTGCTTGGTGTTAGCTTAACTAATTCTTTATTACTGGTAAACGCAGCTTTTTTATTTTGAATATCAGTCATAATAGCCGGGAGAGTACGCACATCATAACGTTCTTCATGAATATAATGTATCTGCCCTTTTTCTAAGGCGATAACACCTTCTCCCAAATAACCAATTGAGGAATATCTGAAAAGATATGCATTTTCTACAGGAAATAATTCTATAAATGATTCCAGCATCGCGATTAGTTTACCTTCATGTGATGCTTCTTTGTCGATTACTTCAAACTGAGACGAAAAGGTAAGTGAATCAATCATTATATTACTCCTTTTTCATTAGTTTTACTGTAAATCATGGGAATATATTAACTCTTCAGAATATTATATCATATTTGTAAGCGGATACATTATATAAAGTTTCATCAATTAAAGGGGGAGAAGTAATGAAAGCACTAGTAATTGAAGACGTTAAAAAAGCAGTGGTTAAAGAGGTTCCGGTTCCGGAAATTGACGAGAATGGGATTTTAATTAAAACAATGGCCAATGGTGTATGCCGAAGTGATTGGCATGTCTGGACGGGAGATCAAGGCATTGTGCAGGAGATTATCGGACATGAATTTGCAGGGATTGTTGAAGAAGTAGGAAGTAACATTAAAAACTTTAAACGCGGAGACAGAGTGATTGTGCCATTCTCAGGCAGTGACGGCACATGTCCACATTGTTTAGCGGGAGATACTAACCGTTGTGACTCTTTCTTAGTTCCGGGAACGGCATATCAGGGAGGTTATGGGGAGTATGTAGCTGTACCTTTAGGTGATCGTAATGCTATTCATTTACCGGAAGCATTATCGTATGCGGACGCAGCAGCACTCGGCTGCAGATTTATGACATCTTATCACGGTATTGTTGACCGTGTTGAAGTATTGCCAGGTGAAAAAGTAGTAGTGTACGGCTGTGGCGGTGTAGGACTTTCTGCGATTCAGGTTGCATCTTCAATGGGTGCATTTGTTATTGGAGTAGATATTAACGAAGGAAACTTAGAACTTGCTAAAAAATTAGGTGCAGATTATGTAGTGAATAGTAAAAATGACAATCCGGTTGAAGCGGTTATGGAAATTACAGGCGGCGGTGCAGATGTTTCAGTCGATGCACTGGGAATCAAAGAAACTTGTATTAATGGAATCAACAGTTTAAGAAAAGGCGGACGTCATTTACAAATTGGAGTTACAACTAAAAAAGAGGGCGGGTTTATCCCAATCCCAATTGATGAGATGGTAATTGCCGAGAAATCATTTATTACTACTTTAGGTATACCAGCTGCACGTTTTACACCGTTGCTTAACCAAGTCGCGTTGGGCAAACTGGATCCAAGTAAGATGGTATCAGGACATATCAGTTTATCGGATGTTGAAAATCTCTTCCATGATATGAGTGATTTTAAAGTAACCGGAACATATGTAGTAACAGATTTTAATTAAAGGAGAGTATTCAAATGGCAAAAATATTAGAATCTAAATCAAATATTCTTGAATCTTATTTAGAAGGCCCTAAGAAAATGCTGATTAATGGCAGATGGACAGCTTCAGAAGAAACATTTGAAACAATTAATCCCGCAACAGGAAAAGTTATTACTGAAATATATGCGGCAAGTGAGAAAGAAGTAGATCAAGCGGTGCAAGCAGCCAAAGCTGCATTTAAAGGGCCTTGGTCAAAATTTTCACCGGCACAACGCTCTGATGTTATTCATAAACTCGCTGACTTAATAGAAGAACATCAAGATGAATTAACTTATCTTGAAACAATAGACTTTGGGAGTATTGAAAGTCTTTCTCGTCACGGCTGGGTGATTGGTGCAGCAAATCATTTAAGATATTATGCAGGCTGGGCAACTAAACTGAATGGTGAAACGATGTCGTTGACATCTGGAGGAAACAAACACGCATATACAATCCGTCAGCCAGTTGGGGTATGCGGACAAATCACTTCTTGGAACTTCCCGATACTCGGCGTTGCATGGAAACTGGGACCAGCCTTGGCTGCTGGAAATACAACAGTATTAAAACCATCTCAAAATACTTCATTAAGTACACTGTATCTAGGAGAACTCATTAAAGAAGCGGGATTCCCGGATGGTGTGGTGAATATCATTACAGGGTCAGGAAGTAAAACCGGTGAATATATAACCAGTCATCCTGACATTGATAAGATTGCATTTACAGGCTCTACATCAGTCGGTAAAGGAATTATGAGAAAATCGGCAGATACGCTGAAAAAAGTTACACTGGAACTTGGCGATAAATCACCGCATATTATTTTTGCAGATGCTAACATTAAAAAAGCAGTTCAGCATGCATTTACAGGATTTACGATGAACCAAGGAGAAGTCTGTGCAGCGGGTACACGGGTATATATCGAGCGGGAGATATATGAAAAAGTCACAGAACAGCTGGTTAAAATGGCTAATGACTTAAAAGTGGGCGATCCGTTTGACTCAGAATCAGAAATGGGTCCGTTAGTATCGAAAGAGCAATATGACCGTGTAACAAATTATATTGAAATAGCAAAAGAAGAAGGTGGAGAAATACTCGCTGGCGGCGGAAGACCTGACGATGAAAATCTTAAAGATGGTTATTATGTGAAACCAACCATCATTGCAGGTTTGAATGAAAACTGCCGAGCGGTTCAAGAAGAAATATTCGGTCCTGTGTTATGTGTTCTGCCATTTGTTGATGTTGATGAAGTTATCGAACGCGGTAACTTAACAGAATATGGACTGTCATCCGGTGTTCATACTAGAGATATTAATAAAGCACATAAAGTGATTAATGCGCTGGATGCCGGTACAGTTTGGGTAAACGGTTATATGAATAGCGATTCGAATGTACCGTTAGGCGGCTTTAAACAAAGTGGAGTAGGCGCAGAAATGGGCTTCCCCGGCATTGACATCTATACGAAATCGAAGAGTGTTGTTATTGATTTGGATGATTAAAAAAGATTGAAAGAACTTAAAAAATTAGTATGTGAAAAACATCTTGGAAAATTTAATTTCCAGGATGTTTTTTATGAATTTAGAAAAACATGTAAATTCTAAGTCCCTTGATTTTAATTAAGAGGTATATTAATTATCCTCTGTATAGTTATTTGAATAAGCACATGCTTCAGATATACTTGAAAAATGAAGTAGTGAAACGCAAATGATAATATCCTTAAATCTATGAGGAGGACTTAGATATGAACTTTATAATTCGTGAAATGCTGATTGAAGATACAAAACAGGTGCAGGATGTAGCGAAGAAGAGCTGGAATGCGACTTACGAAGGCATTATACCAAACAACATTCAGGAGAACTTTTTAAAAGGTGCCTACAATGACGAGATGATGCAGAAGAGTTTGAGTCATTCATTACTGCTGGTGGCTGAAGCGGAGAACAAAATCGTAGGGTTTGTCAACTTCTCTCCTGTTAATGAACAAGGACAGACAGAACTGAGTGCAATATATCTGTATCCTAAATATCAAGGACATGGGATAGGATCGGCGCTTTTGGATAAAGGTATTGCAATGCTTGGGAATCTGAAAGAAGTTCATCTTAATGTAGAAAAAGACAATACCATTGGCACAAATTTTTATAAGGCAAAAGGATTTAAAATAGTAGATGAATATGACGATAATTTCGATGATCATATTCTTAAAACAGTGAGAATGTTGTTAAAGATATAGATAGCATGAATTGATGCGGTCTTATTCTTTTAGCAACACCTCCGTGTCATATTTCTAATTAAGGGTATATATGACTAATGGTTAAAGGAGGATTTTTAATGAACAAGCTGGAACGTATTACTGATATTGCTTTACCGGTTATTGGCGGCAGTATTGTAGGTTTACTTTCAACAAAAAATGCCAAAAAAGATTATCAGGACTTTAAACAGCCTGCGTTTTCACCGCCGAAAGAAGCATTTGGTATTGTATGGCCGATTCTTTATACAACGATGGGTATTGCCCGGACGATCACTAAATCATCACGAAAAGACTCTTCTAAAAATGCTTATTTGTATAACTCGCAGCTCGGACTGAATTACTTATGGAGCATACTGTACTTCCGATTTAAACTGAGAGGCACCGCATTAATTGAAAGCTATGCCTTATTTGCGAGTGTCTTACTGACAACTGTTGCGTTTTACAAGACGAATAAATTCGCAGGCTTGTTATTGGTACCGTATGTAGTTTGGACTGCTTATGCAACTTACCTTAACGCAGGATTTGTTGCATTGAATCACGATAAAGAAGAGTACGCAGAGGATATTTAATGGTAAAAAAATTACAGCGCTTCATTGTATTTATGAAGTGCTGTAATTTTATAAATAAAAATAAAAACCTAAACAGTACTAATCCGTTTAGGTTCAACATTTACCTACCTCTTCCTCGCAATTAAATTGATATGCAAGGCAGATGGATAATCTATTTTATCAACTGTTAAGCCTGCATCTTCAGCGTACTGGCGGAGTTCATACTCGAAAGGGTATTGTTCTGAATCATCCCATTCTTCTCTGTATTTCTCTTTAGCGTCATCCATATCGCTTTTATTATTAAAGCCAATATCTAACAAATTCAAGGTGCCGCCTTGTTTTAATAATCTGCTGACTTCTTTGAAAGCATCTTCTCTTTTCGATAAAGGAACTTCATGGAAGCTGAAGCTCGACGTGATTAAGTCAAAATAATCACTTTCAAGTGGAATATTATTAAAATCTCCTGTTTCCACTTTGATTGAAGGAAACTTCTTTTTAGTCTCTTCAAGCATTTTCGGCGAGATATCAACCCCGTAAACATTTTTGGCATCTTTAATATATTCAGCAATGAAATTTCCTGTACCGATGCCAATGTCTAAAACATTTCCAGCTGCTTCAGGATAATTCTTATATGCTTTTTTAATACTGTCACGATAACCGGTTAAAGGACCGCCGATATCATCAATTTCTTCATCATAATTCCCTGCCCAGTTGTCAAATAGTTCAGTAATACTTCTCAAAAAATCTTCCCCTTTTTCGCGAGTACGTTTAAAACGCATCAACGATTTTTCTTACATCCATTATAGCAAAATATTTTTTGAATTTTAAGACTATGAAGCATGGACTTAGATTTATATACTGGTTAATAAGAGAGAAAAACTTATCAAATTTAATCGAAGGGGATGCATTTGATGAAGTTAGGGCTGGGGCGTAATGAAGTGAGGATTGTTGATTACAACAACGGTTGGAAGGCTGAGTTTGAAAGGATTAAAAAAGATTTGATGGAGAGTACAGGGCTTGGAGAGAAACGCATTGAACATATTGGAAGTACGGCAATAAAAGCTATGCCGGCCAAGCCGATTATCGATTTGCTGGTTGGAGTGGACAATCTGGAGGCAGTTGATAAGCCGCTGCTGCAGTCTTTTAGGAAAGCGGGATTTTTAAGGCTGAAAGTAGAAAGGCCGGGGGAGATTGTCCTCGCAAAATTTGAAGATGATTCCTATCAGGTAAAAACTCACTATATCCACTTGATTGAGTATCAGAAACCATTGTGGAAGAATCTTATATTTTTCAGGGATTATTTAAATAGTAATGAACATGCACGTAATCGGTATTTAAATATTAAAGAGGAATTTCTAAGAAGTAACTCTGAGGGGATAAGGGAATACACGGATTATAAAGAGGCATTTGTTAATGAAATAATCGATAAAAGAACTTAAACACGCAGAAGATGCAAAAAATTTATTTGGGGGACTGCTCATGAAAAGAATCCTGGCTATTAGTGATATTCATGGAGAGTTAGAACTTTTTGACAGCTTGCTGGAAAAGGTGAACTACAATGCAGACGAGGATCAGTTAATCCTCTTAGGAGATTACATTGACAGGGGACCAAACTCTAAAGGTGTATTAAATAGAGTGAGTGAATTAAAGAGAAAAGGTGCCATTGTATTGAGAGGGAATCATGACGAGATGATGCTGAATGCTGTGGACGGAGTACCTGAAGCCCTGGAACGCTGGGAAAAGAACGGTGCACTTGCCACGTTGCAAAGTTATGATTCATCTATAGAGAGTGTAACTCTGTCAGCTGGAGCTGAATTTGAGAAACATATCTCTCTTATAAGAGAGATGGATTATTACTATGAAACAAAGGATTATATTTTTGTCCATGCGGGCGTCAGGCCGGATACACCTGTTCAGAAAACTGATCCGCATACTTTCGTATGGATTAGAGAATTATTTTATGAAAAATACTCAGGGGATAAGACTGTGATTTTTGGTCATACACCAACGTCAGTCATCCGGCAGGAAAAGAATCATGATATTTATTTTGGAGAAAATAATATTATCGGCATTGATGGAGCAGCGACCTATGGCGGACAGCTCAATTGTCTGGAATTGCCCGGTAAGAAAACATACTCTGTGGCGAAAGAGGTGTAATTGTGACCTGCATTCGAATTAAAGAAATAGATGCGAGTAATATAAATGAAATGAGAAGAATCAGTGTAAAAGAGCATCAGAAATCTTTCATCGAAACGGTGGATGAGTGTCTGGAAGAAGCGGCAATCTATAAACAATGGTGTCCTGTTGCCATTTATGATTATGATAAAATAGTCGGTTTTGCCATGTACGGTGCTTTCGGTAAAAACCCTGATACGTGGATAGACAGAATTATTATAGATGAGAAATATCAGGGGAAAGGTTTCGGAAAGCTTGCTATGAAAGAGTTAATCAAGATTATTACAGAAAAATATAATGTAAATATAGTTTATCTGAGTTTCGTTGAAAATAATGATGTTGCTCGTAAGTTGTATGAAAATCTGGGATTTAACTTTACAGATGAATATGACCCCGAAGGTGAACTGATTTATAAGTTTAATTTAACAGAGAATTTCAAATAAAAGAGGAGGAGGTATATTGTTTACAGCAATTGATTTAGATTATATACAAATTTTATTACCGATAATATTTTTCACGATAGTTCTTTTATTTGTAAGTAATTCGTCATTATTCAATCCACACAATAACAATGTTAAAAGATCACCTGCGAGTTCCTTCCTTAAGGGGCTTATAGGAATAGAGCTCATTTTATTGATTCTCATACTATTATTACAACTGTAAAAGGGGAAATTGATTATGTTTGAAACTAAATTAGTGGAATCAGCGAGAGGCATTTTCGAAGTGTTTATTTACGGTCAAGGGGAGCCGTTAGCATATACTCATTTGTACAGCGAATATAATTCAAACGGAGATATTATGTCTCAGCAGTTAAGTGAGCATTATAAAGTATATGTGATTAACTTACGGGGTGCAGGGCAATCTGATGACCAAACTGAAGACTATACTTACAGTATGGATGATGCGATACATGATTTGGAAGCGGTAAGGAAAGCGCTTGATATAGAGAAATGGGCCTTTGCTGGTCATTCTACCGGCGGGTTTTTAGCTTTGAAATATGCCATTATGTACCCGGAGTCATTAATTAAAATAATAGCAGGTGGCTTATGTGCTTCAGGTGAATATATGAATCATCCAGATAGTATATACTGCACAAAAAATCCGAATAGCCAGCGTATGAAAGGTATATTTACAGAAATGCGTTCGCCGGAAGCGACAAGCGAAGAACGAAATGAATTGGCTAAAGAATGGATTATGATGTCACTCTACAGGAAAGATGCATATTACGATATGCTGAAAAGAAAAAACAGCGGCAGAACTTTAATGTTTAAAATAGACTACTTTACAGAAGAATTAAAAGAATATGATGTTAGGGATGAACTTAAGCAAAGTGACGTGCGTGCATACATATACTGTGGTCGTCATGATGCACAATGTCCGTATGTTTTCAGTAAAGAAGCAGCGGATTTAATGCCTAATGCAACATTAGAAACTTTTGAATACAGTAACCATGTGCCTGATATTGAAGAGGAAGATAAGTTTAAGAGATTTATAGAAAATACAGTGTCGTAATTTGAAAATAGGAGTGGGTTAGATGGATTTTAAATTCTTAGGAATTGATCACATTCAATTAGCAGCACCTGCAGACTGCGAAAAAGAAGCAAGACAGTTTTTTGGAGATATTCTAAATCTTAAAGAAATACCTAAACCATCAAACCTAGCGAAAAGAGGCGGGGTATGGTTTGAACTTGGGAATCAGCAGCTGCATATTGGAGTACAAAAAGAATTTTCAGCTGCGAAAAAAGCACATCCTGCATTCGAAATTGAGAATATAGAAAATTTAAAATCTCAGCTGCAAAAGAAGGGGATAGATGTTATTGAAGATAATGAGTTGGAAAATGCTAATAGATTCTTCACATCAGACCCATTTGGTAACAGGCTGGAGTTTATAGAATGGCTATAGTTTAAAGCAACTTGCACTAAACAAAGGGGAGTGAGTCAGCTTGATAGAAATCAAAAATGTAAATTGGGTTAATCTTGAAGACAAAAAAATTGAAGTGAAAGATATCAGTATTCATTCAGAAGATAAGATTGAAATTGATGGCAGAGGTAAATTTCTAATGCCGGGTCTGGCAGATATGCATACTCATATTACACCGGCCAGTGCAAAGCATTATTTATACAGCGGGGTTACAACAGTGAGAAACACAGGCGGCAATTATGAACTGCTCAATATGATTGATGGTGTATCTCCTAAAGTATATGCGACTTACCGTTTTATAGACGGTGAACCGGGGTTATGGGGCCCCTCATCGTATGGAAATATTTCTACAAATAAGATCGATACCGCGCTAGCTGGTGTTGAAGAGCTGCATAAACAAGGTGCTAAATTCATCAAAGTATACGGCAATATTCAGGAAGATGTTTTAGAGGCAGTCGTCAAAAAGAGCAGTGAATTAAATTTGGAAGTTGCTGCTGACCTGTTACATACAAAATCTATTGATTCCCTGAAAGCCGCAGCTTACGGAGTAAAGTGGCTGGAACATGCATCGAGTATTGTTCACAGTCTCTACCCTGATTATAATACTCAAATTTCCACGGAAGAATTTGAGCGTATCAGCCAAAGCGAAGTGGATGAGCAGAGATTAACAGAAGTGTTGACTAACCTAAGAGAAAAAGAAGTGAAAATTGTACCGACTTTATCATTGTACAGACATCTGGCAGAAGGGCGGACTTTTAATCTACCAGAGATTGGCAAGTCGAAACAAATGAAACTGCTGGATGAGGACAAAGTGTTTACTGTAAATAATCAATTCAATGCGATTGAATCACGGATTAATGACGACTTTAGAATAAGGCAGAAATGGGAGTATCAACAAGTTAAAGCCATTACTGCAAAATATTTAGAAATTGGCGGAGAAGTGTATATCGGTACTGATGCACCTGCCGGCACATGGGTATACCCTGGCTTAAGCATGATAGAAGAACTGAATGAATTTAAATCTTTTAACTTAGATGCTTTTGACATACTGAAAAAAGCAACAGTAGAAGCGAAAGCAGTTACCGGAGAAGATGATAGTTATCTGCTTCTTAATGGAAATCCTATTGAACAGTTCGAAAATATACTGGATATCAACACAGTTTTCGTAGATGGAGAAAGTTTTAAACACTCGGAAATTGCAAATCATATTATAGAAGCAGAAGAAATGATAAGGATGTTTGAAGAAGTTGAGAAAAAGTATGAGATATTGTAGAAGCTAATATAAATTTCGGAGGAATTATTATGGGGATTAGAAACTTAAAGTAAGTTCGTTTGGCCTCATATTAAATAAAGTTTTTTTATCAGTGTCTAATTTATAGGCTCCATTTCATAATAGTCTCCTCTTTAATTTTATATAAAATAGGCCTTATTAAAACAAATGAAGATATTCTTATGAAGAGAATGAGTATGTATTCTCATACTAAGATGATTGATTCTATAAAAGATTTATGTTTATAAGACGTGGAAAGAGGTATATTTTAGCATGTATGTAAATAATATTTAGAATGGAGTGTTATTACATGAAAGCAGTCACTTATCAAGGACATAAGAAGATGAAGATGGAAGAAGTTGAAGATGCTAAGATTATTGAATCAACTGATGCAATTATAAAGATAACAGCATCTGGGATTTGTGGTTCAGATTTACATTTATATCATCAAGGTGACTTATTCATGGAACCTGGTTTTGTCATTGGACATGAACCGATGGGTATTGTTGAAGAGGTAGGAAAAGATGTAAAAAAACTAAAGAAAGGGGATCGTGTGGTAATACCTTTTAATATTGGGTGTGGGGACTGTTTCTACTGCAATAACGACATGGAATCTCAGTGTGACAATTCTAATGAAACACCAGCGAACTGGAAGTTAGATAATGGTGGACTATTCGGTTTTGGTAACCTTCATGGTAATCACTGGGGAGGACAGGCAGAATACTTAAGAGTACCTCATGCTGACTTTTCCTCATTTAAGGTTCCTGATAACAATCTAAAAGACGAGCAAGTTTTATTCTTATCAGACGTTGTACCTACTGCTTACTGGAGTGTAGAACACTCAGGCGTTAAACCGGGAGATACAGTCATTGTATTAGGTTGTGGCCCTATCGGTTTAATGGCGCAGAAGTTTGCGAAACAAAAAGGTGCAGAGAGAGTGATTGCGATTGACAATGTACAGCATCGTCTCAATCACGCCAAAAAGTACAATGGTGCTGAAGTGTATAACTTTGATGAAGAACAAGAAATAGGTAAACTTCTTAAAGAAAAAACTCGAGGCGGCGCAGATGTTGTTATTGATTGTGTAGGAATGGATGGACAGCAATCGAGTCCAGAACGGGAGCTATCTGAGAATTCTCAACAACGTGGAACAATAAGTCCTATACTTACCGCTACTGAATCAGTAAGAAAGTTTGGGACAATACAGCTTACTGGTATCTATGGATCACCTGCTGATAATTTCCCTCTAGATTTAATATTTAACCGTGATATTAAAATAACAAGTGGACAGGCCCCTGTTATTCATTTAATGCCTAAACTTTACGAGATGATTAAAGATGAAGTATTTGATCCTACAGAAATTCTTACACATACTTTCCCGCTTGAAGAGGCAGACGAAGCTTACAAAGTATTTGATGAGAAGAAGGATAACAACATCAAGGTTATATTTAAACCAGAATAGAGTATAAAAACTTTTGTTCCCTGATATTAAATTATTGGATAATATTATAGGAGGTAGTTTCTCTCATTAAAAAATAAAAGAAGTATCATGAGCACTAAAGTGAAACCCGTGTCAAGGACACTTTAAAAAAAGCGCTTGTATTTTTTAATGACACCGCTCTGCCAGTTCTCAGGAGAGAAGGAGAAATGACAATCACCCACGCTCGATATCGAGCGTGGGTGATTGTCATTTAAGCTGTTATTCATTCTTGGTTCACAGGTGCCTTCAGATGGTGGGCTAAGGGATATATGCCTGAGATGTTACCTGCAGCCAATATTAAAGTAATAACTGTCAGCGGGTGCACGCTGAGTGCATTACCCATAACATTAGGCGTAATTAAGTTACCGTCAATTTGCTGCGCGTAAAGCATAATAATTGCTACATACACCACCGTTAATGGATTCTGGAACAGGGCATCAATGATGGCCGGCGTTACAGTAATATATGGTCCTAAGAAGGGAATTACATCGGTAACAACTCCGATTAAGGCTAATAATAACGCATAGTCAAGCCCGATGATTAAGTAACCAATCAGAAGCATAATACCAACGATTAAGCTGACAAATAATTGACCGACAATGTATGACTTCAGAGTATAATCTACATCGCCCAGTGTTTTAAGAACTCAATTTTTCTTATCTCCAGGGAAGAACTGTGAAACAAAGGTACGAACTTTTTACGGTCAATCAGTATATAAATCAAGAAGAACGGTACGAGCACAAGCGCAATCACACCTGAGAACAGACTCATAAGGAAATTATAAATTTTAAGTTATTTCAATGATTTAAGCTTCATTATTAAACTCCATCCATTCATAAAAAGTCATTACATTAAATGCATTAGAAGACTCAAGCCTTTGTTTTAAAATATACACGTGGTCAGAGCCGACAATAACGATTACTTTATCAGTATCATCTAAATTCTCGGTTATATTGTTTACCATAATCATATTTCTTTTATACCACCAAGAGAGCCAGGGTATGGAAGCTTTCCAATCCTCTCCAAGCATCATCATATGACCATAAAGCTCTTCATCACGTTTATAATTCACTGGTTTGTTAAGTTCAAGAGTCATTTGGTAAGCGTCATTTAATTCTCTGAGATTGAAGTGGAAAGATTGAGAATCTTCAATTCGCTGAATAAAAGGTTCATCATTTTCTTTTGCCCATTCGTAAGCGCTGCTCAAATCAGTTGAATCATCGCTATCTCCCATCCAATCGATTGCCAGAATTGACTTTAGACTTAAGTGTTTACCGATATAAAAACCTAAATCATAAGATTCATTTTTATAAAACATAGAAGGGTCGTAATGACTATAGTATTCGTCAACTGTATCTTGTATATCTTTCTCCAGTTCAATACATACACGAGAAGGCTGAAAATCAATTAGATATTTTCTCAGAGTTTCAAGACTGTTTAAAAATGCTTCATTTGGCTCGCTGCTGCTGAAATTTTCACGATAATGCTGACTTCCTACAATCATAATTTGTGGTTTCATAGTTCGTACTCCTTTAAATATCTAATTATCTACATCTCAGACTTAATCTGGGTTACAGATTAACTTATTTTGTTCCAAGGAAGTTTAAAGCAGTCTTCAGATCTATATCTGAAAATAAATGTTCAGGGCTCCATTCAACATAGATATCCGGTTCTATTCCCGTATCTTTCTCTCCCTTATCAAGATATTCCATTCTTGACGTAGGATAATATAAAGAGAATACATCATTCCAGTCTTTATTTATTAGATTAGAATAATCATTTAAACCGGCTGTAGCTCTGCCTATAACTGTTACTTTCTGAGACCTGCCTGCTAAATCTACAAAAATATCACCCGCACTGCCGCAGTATACATCAGATAATACAACTATATTCTTCGGGAATTCTGAGCCTTCAACTTCAAAATCTCCACCGTTGTCTAATGAAACAAATCCTTTACCGGTATTGCTTTCAAAAAAGTTAATCATGTCTTTTAAAGATTGTTTGTAAGATTCATTACTGGTTTCTTGATACAAGGAACGAAGACCGTTAATCTGCAGATTTGCTGTTCTTTCTGTAATGTTAAAGTTCATTTTATAATTATCGAGGCTAACAGATGTTTTACCAGCGGGAAACAGGTGTTGCAGTAATTGATGGAAACTTGCATCACTGCCGCCTCTGTTTTTTCGTACATCAATAATCAAATTTTTTAAATTTTTCATGACTAAATCATGGTCTTTTAAAACTTTTTCAATAGATTCAGAAGAAAAGAAATCTGTTAATGTCATCAGTAATGTATGGCTGTTTAATCTTTCAGCATGATGAAGCGGATTGTATATCTCTTTCTCATAAAGAGACAAATTTAACACAGTGTTCTCATTATTATTCTTTTCAATCAATGCTTTATTGTACTTTTCAATAACTCTCTCCCATCTTTGGCGTTCCGGTGCTTCTTTCATTAGTTCTTTTATATGTTTTTGTTCCAGCTCATTTACAGATAAGCCATCCAAAGCAATTATTTTATCGCCTGTATCAATGTTTGTTTCTTTCGTCGTTTCTGTAACATATAAAGCATCTTTAAACCGTCTTACTTTAAAACCAATATCTCGGTTTGTACTTGAACTTTCATCTTTTGAGATAAAAAACATATGCGGATCTTTAAAATCAAGAAGGTAATCGTTAACAATTTTGATAAAGGTATAATCATCTAAGTGCCCTTGTTGATTTAACTGTAAAATACTTTCGCGATATGTATCCGGTGAGTCCCATCCTTTTTTATCCTGATGACCCGCATAATCATTCTCCATAATGTCGACCACTTCATTAAAGATATCTATATACATACTTTCTATCCCCTTAGTTCACTTATTTATTACTGTATATGATTTAAGTATATCTTTTTTACATTCTTTGTAAACGCTTACTGACTGCAGTGATGAATAAACCAAACATTATGAATAAATGTATCTTACAAAAAGACTCAGACCAGTTTCATCGGTCTGAGTCTCAATATTTACATATGCTAGACAAGTTACTATAACAATAAAAATTTCTAGAGTGTTCTTTTTTCTTTAAATGAAGTCCTGGCCCAAATTGCTATTATAAGTGGAGGAACAACGCATAAGACAAGTAAAATTATAGCTGAAGTTTCAAACAGCCTAGCATTTAACTCTAATGTATTTCTTAAGAATGCTTCGTTTATACACATTAAACCAACAAACGATAATGTCTGAATTGATATCAGCATCATGTTCATAGCGTTATACTGTGAAACTTTATTTTCTTCTGTCAGATTTATATAATTAAATTTTTTTCTAATAGATCTTAAAAACTGAAGAAAAATCCATAAAATAACCGTTAAGACAGGTAAGAGAAATAACAATAATTTCGAGCCGGTCTGATTTGGGTTTTCACCTGAATACATTAAGGATATGCTGCTTGGTATGTTATCCCAGACAGAAATTAAATGTGATAAGTGTGCTCCTAATATAACAAAACAAAGTAGAGGACTGAATATTGATAAAAATAATTTCATTTTTAGTATGCTCCTGATTCATGATGTATTTAAATATTTCTCTTATTTAATATGTACATTCCACGAATCATCATAGTAAAACTCCGACAAGGTATCTGAATCCATCACCCGGAACATCTCATCAAAATCATTCGCCAGATGATAGGTACCAAGCTGATATTTATCAATCCACAAAACTTCGCCTTCTTCAGAAGAACGCAGATTTCCAGAAAACTGATTTGTTTTATACATCAGCACAATGTATCTTTCATCGTCCTCAGTCTGAAATTGCTTCGTACCGCAAATTTGAGGATTTTTAATCACCAGACCTGTTTCTTCAAACACCTCACGGATAACCGAATCTACGAAAGACTCATTCTTTTCAACTTTTCCACCGGGGAAAGTAACACCTGGCCAATTACTGCTGACACGATCCTGTATTAATATTTGACCCTTATCATTTTCTATCATACACATATTTGTGATTATCGTTTTTTCTGCTCTCGACATGGTGACCTCCGTTATCTGTGAATAACATTTTTCATTACATCATATTTAAAATATATTTCGTACCCCAAAACACTATTGTAAATACAACTACAAAAATAAACACTCTGCTCCAGGGCATGCGTTTATCATCCCGGTTTAGAAAGTTTACAAAAATTGAAACTGCTGTAGTGACAGCAAGCATAAGAAAAAACTCAAGTACCATACTTTAAACTCCTTATTTGTCTGTTAGGTTTCATTAATCCAGTCAACAATTAATTTACTCGATTCATCAACTGATAAATCAGTTACTTCAAGTCTCAGATATTTATCTTCCTGAATTTCATTATCATATGAATTCAGTCTGTGCTTTTCAGCCGACTTCGTCAACTCAGCATGAGAAAACTCAACATTTCTTTTAGAAGGTTTCTTTTCCAACCTGTACTCAGTCGTATTTCTTCTGATCCGTTCTTCAAGATCAGCTGCGAGTTCCACAAAATAAATATCATGAGATTCCTTATTAAAGATTTTCTTAATCGTGCTTATATAATCCCAATCCTCCTGCATATCAAAGGCCCATACAAAGGTAAAGATTATTCCTGGATGCAAGTCATCTTCGGCAATATGTTCAAAAATTCCCATCCGGATTTGATCTGACAATCTGAACGTATTCTTATTCCAGCCAATATACGGCCAAATCGCATCGAGTGTCACATGATTGTGCAAGAGCGGCAGATTAAACGCTGTACCGACCTTTTCGCCTATAGTCATCTTGCCGACAGCCTGCGGGCCAAATATCAATATTATCTTCATAAGTATATCCCCCTGACACGTGTGTTATTAGGAGTTTACCATATATAAAATGTGATAAGATAAGTATAAATACATAAATAGAGAAGAGTGTAATAACGAAGGGGATAAGGGATATGAATAATGGGACGGTTATTATTTTATATGTACTGCTCACGCTCAACACATTACGTTACGGCACTTACATTCTGGAAGGCAATTCAAGCACATACTACATTGCGATGTTCAGTTTGAATATATTGGCATTGCTATTCACGATTGTTTACAGAAACATTAAATCAAAGAAAAAATCAGAAACGAAAATTGCGGAATAATGCTTTAAAGGGGATAAGGCATGGAAACGAGATTACTGAAGAAAAATCAACAGCCGCCGATGGAATTACTGCTGACAGCTGACCCATCCGAGCAACTTGTGAAAGAATATTTGGATAGAGGACAATGTTATACAGCAGAAATTGAAAATCACACAGCCGGTGTGTACGTATTGCTTGAAACGAATGATGACACTATTGAACTCATAAATATCGCAGTCGATGAACAATACCAGGGTGGTGGAATAGGCAAAGCCCTTGTTAAAGATGCGATCCAAAAATCGGCAGGTATGGGTTACAAAAAGATTGAAGTAGGCACCGGTAATTCAAGCATCGGCCAGCTTGCCTTATATCAAAAATGCGGGTTTAGAATTTCAGATATTGATAAGGACTTTTTTATAAGAAACTATGAAGAAGATATTTTTGAGAACGGAATACATTGCAGAGATATGATACGTTTGTCTCAAATATTATAAGGGGATTAAGAGAATGAGTGGACTTGTTCATAGAATGGGCTTATATAAAGAATACTTTAATTCGATTCGAAATGGCATGAAAAAAGTTGAGGTCCGTTTAAATGATGAGAAGAGAAGAAAAATAAATATCGGCGATTTTATTGAATTTGTTGATGTAAATAATCCTGCTGAAAAATTAAGAGTTAAAGTAACAAGATTAAGAAAGTATAAGAATTTTAAAGATATGTATAGTGATATTCCATTGGCTGACTTTGACTGTAAAGATTGGTCAATGCAAGAAGTGATTGACGGGACTTATGAAATATATACAAAGGAGCAAGAAAGAGAATGGGGAACTTTAGCGATTAACATAGAAAAACATGAAGAGTAGTGATTAAATAATG
The DNA here is from genome assembly GCF_015235105.1 of Jeotgalicoccus nanhaiensis. Classification (NCBI taxonomy): domain Bacteria; kingdom Bacillati; phylum Bacillota; class Bacilli; order Caryophanales; family Staphylococcaceae; genus Jeotgalicoccus; species Jeotgalicoccus nanhaiensis. Next base: position 432,870 of record NZ_JADGLW010000001.1, on the reverse strand, counting down.
ATTAATTTCTTTATTTTTCAATTTATTTAAATTCATCATAGAAAATCAATCATAAGGGAGAAAAATATGGAAATATTAATTGCAGCATTTATATTTTACTTTGTTATCAAGTATGCAGTCAGGAATGCAATAATAGAAGCAAAAGTTAAAGAGGCAGAATTAAGTCTGCAAGTCAGCATTAACGAACTATTCGAAAGAATAACAAGCATCGGCTATGAAATTATCGCAAATACAGATTCCAAAGAAAAGAAAGAACAAGCGAGATTCATTAATGAAGATTGTTATAGAATCTCAATGTCTAATGAAACTAACGAAGAAAAGTATACACAACTTAAAATTAAAGAAAACGAAATGAATATGTTAAGGAGCGAGGATAGGATATGAATCAATCAAAAGATCCTGAATATATTGATCCCGCCAAGTTACGCTCTAAGAACAAGAGACAGCTTGCAGAGCCTATGAGTAAGACTGATACAGCATTCGGACTATTAGAGATAGTATTATATATTCCTCGTTTGATTATGCAGTTGCTCAGATGGATATTCAATTAAAGAATGAATAAAGCTAAAAAATGATACAGATTTCTTAAGCAGAAGATTTTTGTGTCGTTTTTTTATTTACTTTAAATTTGACATACAAATTATATAATTTTCCGGACTGTCGAATCATGACCTCAATTTAAAATTAAAGAAATAAGATAGGTTTGTTAAGGAGTGAGAAGAACGGTATATGAAAAAAATTCATGAAACACTATATAAGACACCTGAGATGATAAAATTATTTATTGTTTTCTGTTTATTTATCTACTTTCTTATGGATATAGTACCGGCACGTGAAAGTATGATGGAGATTATTGGCTATTCAATTCTTAGCGGGCTTGGGATTGGCCTTCTGACGACGATTTATATGAAACCAAAAAGTAAGAAGAAAGATAAGTAAAAGTACCTAACAGCATGAAGAAGGTACAGGTATCTTTGTCTGCACCTTCTCCAGTATTTTAAAGGTGAGTCAGGTTCAGCACATCTAATGTCGCTGTAATAAGAGATGTTCTTGCATCTATGTCATTCCCGTGTTTTTGCACTTTAAGAATTTTACCATTATGCATATATTTACCGTTGTATTTTTCAGGGAACTGCACAGCCATTACTGTCGAAAAACTACCTTCTTCCGCAGTAAGGAAAAACGGTGTCAGTACTTTGTAGACCAGGTTGCCGAATCGTTCATTTTTCGGTGTTTTTCCTAAGTTAGTCGATACTGCCCCTGGATGTACAGCTGTCGTTTTCAGTCCCTCTTCATGATACGAATCGTACAGGGTTTGCATCAGGTACAAAGTGCCCAGTTTCGACTGGCCGTAGTTCGTCACGGGGTTAAATTTTCTTCGTTTAAAGTAGGGTGCCTTTAGCGGTGCGAATTTATATCCATTCGATGAAACGACAACAATCTGTTTTGTTTCGCTGTCAAGGACAAGCGGCAGCAGCAGGTGTGTCAAATAAAAATGACCGATATAATTTGTCCCCATCATCATTTCAAAACCATCTTTCGTTTCCTGCTTCGTTAAAGAAACTACGCCCGCATTTAAAATTAAACAATCTATTGAATCGTACTTTTCTTTCATTTTATTTGCTGCAGCTTCTATTGATGACAGCTCACTCAAATCGCAGTGAATTACATCTATCTGAACAGGTGATTTTGTTTCTATTTCCTGTTTTAATACTTCTCCTTTATTTAAATTACGGACAAGAAGAACGATTCGGTCGAATTGATCAGCTAATTCCAAGGCAGTCGCTCTCCCGATGCCTGATGTTGATCCTGTAATTACCATTATATTTTCGCTCATTTAATCACCCTCTGCTGTAAGTTTAAGTAATAACTCAATACCCTTACAATAAATATAAACACACTTATATAAAAATTAATAATCATATAATGCTGACCGATATAATTCACTATGAAAATATCGAGAGAATTTTTTGGCAACTCTGTAGTATGTAATTTGAAAGGACGGTGGAAATGATGATTAAAACTTTAAATGATGTTATTAATTTTATTGAAGATAACCTTGCCAATGATATTAAATTAGAAGATGTCGCAGCATATACAGGGGAATCTGACTATCACTTCAGAAAAGTGTTTCAGTATATCAGCGGCATACCGCTCAGTGAATATATTAAAAACAGGAAATTAGCTGTGGCAAATCAGGATTTGGTGAATGGCTGCAGTGTTACAGATACTGCTTTTAAATACGGCTATCAATCAGTGGACGGCTTCACCAGAGCTTTCAAAACATGGAGCGGCTATTTGCCGTCTGAAATTAAGAAGACAAAGATTCACCTAACCTACCCTAAACTTTCATTTTATATCGATGTCAGAGGAGGAGAAAATATGGAAGTACGTATAAAAGAAATGCCTGCATTTACGATTGCCGGAGTGAGCAGAAGAGTACCGATGCAGTTTGAAGGGGTTAACAATGAGATTATGGAACTTGCTAAAAGTATTACTGCAGAAGAGAGAGAAGAAATGCACAGACTGCAGAACCTTGAGCCTGAGCAGATTATTAATGCATCGTATGATGCAGATGAGAAATTTTTGAAAGACGAGGGGAGTTTAACGCACATGATTGGTGTGCTGACGACTAAAGAGAATATCAGTCCAGTGCTCGATACGGTTAGTGTAGATGCACACACTTGGGCAGTATTTCCCAATGAAGGTCCATTCCCGGAAACAATGCAGCAGACGACGGCCCGCACGTATTCAGAATGGCTGCCCTCATCAAATTATGAATTAGTTGAAGCACCAGGTTTTTCATTTACAATTATGGATGCTGAAAGAGAAGATTACGCCTACAGTGAAATTTGGATGCCCGTAAGAAAAGTAAAAATGCAGTAACTAAAAAAACCTTCTGACTTAATTGTCAGAAGGTTTTACTATATAGTCATCATAATTTTTCTCTTTTTTATTGCCGATGATTGTAATCAGGATAAAGGCAGAGGCATAGATTGCCAGCAGTATTGACATCGTATAATTATGGTTCTGTGTTCCATCGTATATAAAGCCGATTACAAACGGGAACAGGCCGCCGAGAATACAGCCCCCGGTCTGCATCATAGCCGTCCATGAGTTAGCTCCGTCTGCTGTTACAGTTTCATCGAGCGGCAGCATCAGTGCTGCAGAGTACAATCCGCCAAGCGGAATACCCATCATAAAGGCGCCGATCCACATCAAGGTGTGGTCTCCGGTCCAGAACAAGAGGGTTGCGATAGTTCCTGATACGAGAATGAAGTAAATCCAGTTTCTGCGTGCCGGATATTTCTCCATCATTATCGGCAGCAGCAGGTTGAAGATAACCTGTACAGACATCACTGCACTTAAGAGCATACCGCCCTGAATCATCGTCATACCGTTTTCCACTGACATCGGAACAAGCCATGTAATCGTTGAGAAATAGAGAGCCGCCTGCAGTGCGTAGAACAGCATGAACAGATACGGTGTAAACTGTTTCCAAGGAGAAGGGAAGTTGTACTTCACTTCAGAAATATTTTGTTTAGGCAGTTTGCTGTTGGCGCCTGTTTTCAAGACAAAGGCAACAACCAGTACTCCGAATAAACCAAACACTGCCCAGATCGCGAGGGCAAACATGTAAGAGTCTGAAACTTCAAAGAAAATGCCTGTAAGAGCTGCACTGGCAGCGGATCCCATACTCATAAAGAAAGTTGAAATACCAATTGCAATCGCCGCGTGCCCCGGGAAATATTTCTTAATAACGGCAGACATAGTCGGCCCGAGTACTGCAATAGCAAGACCGATTAAAAAGGCAGTAATTAAGAGTGTTGAGAAGCCCGGCAGAAATCCGCGGACCGCAGTAGCAAGACCGAGCACTGCCAGCATAAGTATCAAAGTAAATTTAGAACCGTATTTTTTATTCAGTACAGTGGCTAGTGACGCAAAAATTCCCATACAAAGAACGGGAACAGTAGTAAGAAGACTGGCTTGTGCATTGGACAGTGACAAGGAAGTGCGAATCGTACCCATTAAAGGACCGACTGATGTAATGCCGAGACGGAGGTTTAGTGAAATGGCAGCAATGACAAAAAGCAGCAGAAAAGTATTTCTATTATAAATTTTACCCAATTCTTATCCTCCCGAATTTCATATTATTCATATAGTAATACTTATGATACCATTAGACATGATATACATAAAATATTAATTAAATTACTTAAAATAACTTTTTTCATATACTTGAGGTGAATTTATGGACATTCGGCAATTACGGTATTTTATCGTTATCGCAGAAGAGAAACAGATATCAGCAGCAGCGAAGAAGCTTTATATGTCGCAGCCGCCGCTCAGCCAGCAGCTGAAAAATATGGAAGCATCGCTCGGTGAACAACTGTTTGAACGGAGCGGCAAATTTTTAGAGCTGACCGAAGCGGGTAAAACTTTGTATAAATACGCACTTCAAATTACACAGATGATGGAAGAGGCTAAAAATGAAGTTGCAGATGTCGGTGGAGGAATAGACGGCAGGCTTGCAGTTGGTATTAATACTTTTTCCTTAGGCAATTTAAATGAGGTGTTTCATCAGTATAGAAGCATGTATCCAAAAATAAAATATAAAATACAGCAGAATGAATCGTCCCTGCTCTGCTATCTTTTGAAGCAGCGGGAAATAGAAATGGCAATCGTCCGTCTGCCGCTTGAAATAGATGAATTTACACTGCAGCATCTGCACAGTGAACCGTTTTACGTCATCACTTCCAAAGAGAAAAAACTGTTTACAGGAGATGCGACACTCGAGGAAGTAAGCCGCTATCCGCTCGTCCTGCCGAGTATCGAAGGACTGGGTGTGTATTATTCAATCCATGAAGCATTTTCCAAAGCTAAAATACAGCCGGAAATTATTGCGGAGTTTTCCGATCTGAAGCTGATGATGGAGCTCGTGTCCACTGATTTTGGGATATCCATTGTGCCGGAATCCCTCCTTCATCTTTACAAGGAATATCCTGTGCATATTCACAAAATCGCAGATTCCGAACAGCTATCGGGTGATATCGGTTTAATCTGGCTGAAGGATCATCGTCTGTCTAAAGCAGCTCAGAATTTTATTGATGTGCTGGCTGCAAACATCGATAAGGGAGATATCGGACTGATATAATATAAGCGGGGTGGTTTTATGAAGCAGAAAAATATAAATGTTTTAGCCGGAATAATTTCCAGGCTGACCGGAAGAAAAGAAAAAGAGTATATGGATAGTCTCAGTCAGGAAAAGCTCGAGAGAAATATACAAGCAGCTAAAGACAGGCTGGAAGAAGGTAATCTGTCTGTATGTCAAAAACAGGAGTATGAAAAAACGCTCAGGCATCTGGAGAAATACCGAAAATAAAGAAGAAACGAAGGGGATACAGTGTTTAAATCAGCCAATAGAAAAACATACTCTATGGCAGCAGGTCACTTATTTTGTGATATGAATTCAGGCATTCTGCCGGCCCTGCTGCCTTTTTTAATTTTTGCTTATGATTTTACATATACAGCGGCAGCAGCCCTCATATTTGCAGCAAATATCGTCTCATCAGTCTCTCAGCCTTTTATCGGTATATATTCAGATATTATATCTAAAAAATGGATGGTGCCTTTAGGCTTAATCCTCGGCAGCTCAGGGCTTGCGGTTATTGGTTTTTTAGATAACTACTGGGCCATTTTTGCTGCCATTATGGTCAGCGGGCTTGGAACAGCACTGTTTCATCCGGAAGCAGCAAAGACCGTGACTTTGAATGCGGGGAAAAACAAAGCATCGGATATGAGCATATTTTCTTTGGGCGGGACTTTGGGCTTTGCCCTCGGACCAATTGTCGCTACTGTCACGCTCATGCTGTGGGACTTGCAGGGTTTGATAATTTTAATTATCCCGTCGCTGATTATGAGTTTGATTATTTGGAAAGTCACCAGTGAACCGGCGGGACAAAAAGCACCCGTTTCTTCTGCAGCCACAGCTCAGGAACTTCCGAAAGACCAGTGGAAACCATTCTCGCTTCTAAGCGTTGTGCTGATTATGCGATCCATTGTCTTTATAAGTTTGAATACCTTTATTCCGCTGTTCTGGATTACGATTATTCTTCAGTCCAATGAATCGGGGAATATACTCTTAAGTATCTTCCTGATCTCGACATCAGCGGGTACACTCTTTGGAGGCAGAATCGCAGACAGTTTAGGTTACTTAAAAGTAATCCGCTACAGCTTTATAGCAGTTGTGCCGGTTCTGTTCATCCTTTCGGTTACAGAATCGTTCGCACTCTCGGCACTGATGATAATCGCAGCAGGATTTCTAATTTTTATGCCGTACAGTTCACTCGTTGTGCTGGGGCAGCAGTATCTGCCGAACAGAGTCGGTCTGGCATCAGGTGTCACTCTCGGTTTATCGGTCAGCGCAGGAGGAGTCTTTGCACCGGTTTTAGGTAAAATCGCAGATATATACGGTGTATCGACAGTCATGACGATTATCTTTGTTATTGCGGTCATCGCTTTAATATTTACTCTGATGCTGTCACGGATGCATAAGCAGTTAAAACTAAGTGCTTCTTATTAAAAATGTAAGAGGCCGGACTTTGAATCTATAAGAAGAAATGCCATTCTGCATAAATAAGTAATTCAAGAAGTTCCTGTTGGTTTTCACCAAACAGGAACTTTTTATATTTTGTTGACTATCTACAATTACAGATTTAGTATAGGACTATGTTTTTAAAATTTTCTAATTATTCATACTAAAAAGGATGGTTTTATGATTACTTTAATTAAAAATGCAGAGCTTTATGCTCCGGATTTTATCGGCAAGCAGTCAGTCTTAGTGATTAACGGTAAAATTTCAAAAATTGGAGATGTCGATGAAGACGCAGTATCCAGCCTCGGGATTGATTATAAAATCATTGATGCCGAAGGTGCTCTTGTCACACCGGGTTTTATCGATCCTCATGTACATTTTCTTGGAGGCGGGGGTGAGGGTGGATTTGCGACCCGCACACCGGAAATTCAAATCAGTGATTTAATTCAGTCGGGTATTACTTCAGCGGCCGGCTTAATCGGAACAGACGGGACTACGCGGCATTTAACTTCTCTCCTTGCTAAAGCTCGTGGTTTGGAAATCGAAGGGATTTCTACATATATTTATACTGGTAATTATGATGTGCCGACACTGACTTTTACTGACAATGTAAAAGATGACGCAATTTTAATCGACAAAGTAATCGGCACTGCTGAAATTGCAATATCTGATTCGAGATCCGGCCAGCCAAGTGTGCATGAACTTGCAAAAATTGTCGGTCAAACCAGAGTGGGTGGTATGTTAAGCGGCAAGGCGGGAATTACCCACTTCCATACAGGTCCCGGCAAAGGTTATTTATCAATACTTCACCAGCTGCTGGATGAATACGAACTGCCCGCATCGAATCTCCATGTGACTCATATAACTAGAAGCAGGGAATTATTTGATGATGCCATCAAACTGGCAGCAAGAGGCGCCTTTGTCGATATTACCGCTGATGATACGACTTACGAATGGATCTCCTATTATAAAAAGAATCAGGGTGATTTAAGTAAGCTGACTATATCTTCGGATGGCAACGGCAGTCTGCCTAAATTTAATGAAGAAGGAAAACTGATCGGCTTCGGAGTCGCCAGTACGCGCAGCCTATTTAATCAGGTTATTGAAACGATTAGAGCGGGAGAATTATCTTTGGAAGAAGCTCTAAGACTAGTGACAGCCAATACTGCAGAAGCCCTGAAACTCGAAGGCAAAGGTGTGATTCAAGTAGGAAGTGACGCTGACTTATTAGTGCTGTCGAAAGATACCTTCGAAATTGAACATGTATTTGCGAAAGGAAAGCATATGATTGAGAGCGGCAATTTACTCGTAAAAGGGACTTTTGAATAAGGGAGCGCACATATATGAAAAGAAAACCAAATTTATTTGAAGCATTTTCACCTATTGCTGTAATGCTGCTGCTGCTGGCAATCGGTTTTGGAGTATTCGGATTAAACCCTGAACCGCTGCTTATACTTTCTTCCGTATATGCAGGATTTATTGCTCTTCGTCTTGGATTTTCATGGGAAGATATGATGAAAGGAATACAGGAAAAAGTGAGCCTGGCTATGCCTGCCATTCTGATCCTCATATCCATCGGGATTTTAATTGGTACCTGGATGATATCCGGCACTATTCCAATGTTAATATACTATGGGCTGGAACTGATTAATCCAACATTCATAGTTTTAATTGCCTTTGTCGTTTCTGCCATTATATCTATAGTCACGGGAACATCATGGGGGTCAGTCGGAACAGTTGGTGTCGCTTTGATGGGAATTGCGACAGGCCTCGAAGCCAATCTTCCGGCTACTGCCGGGGCGATAGTTGCAGGTGCATATTTTGGAGATAAATTATCTCCTTTATCCGACACAACAAATCTTGCGCCGATTGCTGCTGGAAGTGAATTGTATGAACACATTAAACATATGATGTGGACGACGGTTCCGGCAGCTATTGTATCGATGGTTATTTATTTAATCGCAGGATTAAGTATTGCTGACAAAGAAGTTACAGCGCCAGAAACGATGACTACTATGCTGACAACTTTAAATACTATGTTCAGCTGGAATATACTGTTATTATTGCCGCCTGCTCTTATATTATTCGGAGCATTGAGGAAATATCCTACACTGCCTGTTATTATCTTTTCCTCAATACTTGCAGGAGTTTTAGGAATGATTATACAAGGATTCAGCTTAAAAGATGTATTTGCATCTGCAGTTAGCGGCTTTGATGTCAGCATGGTAAATAAAAGCGGATTCGAAGCAGCATCTGTCATACCGGAAGTACTCGATTTAGTACATCAGGGCGGTATGCAGTCGATGACAAGTGTTATTTTAATCGCCTTCTCGGCATTTGCCTTCGCGGGAATTATGACAAAATCAGGTGCCCTGGAAGTCATTATAGAATATCTTCTTAAATTCGTTAAACGTACTGGAGATTTAATATTAACAACCGTCCTATCCTGTTTGACTATGGCATTAGTAACAGGTAACTCTTATCTGTCTATAATCGTTCCGGGGGAAATGTTCAAAGATACTTATAAAATGAAAAATCTTGCTGCAAAAAATCTGTCAAGAACACTTGAAGACTCAGGAACAGTTATCGTTCCCTTAATCCCCTGGTCATCTGCAGGAGTATTTATGGCAGGAACACTCGGCATCCCAACCTTGAGTTATGCCCCTTGGGCCATACTTTGCTACGTTGGATTTATCTTCGCTATTATTTTAGGATATACAGGAATTGGTATTGCGAAAGATTTGAAGGAAGAGCAAGCTAATTAACTTAAATAACAGGCGTCTCCAATAGTCTTGGAGATGCCTTATTTTCTTGAAAAACGACTTGATGAAATATTATTTATAGAGAGACTGCATAGTCATTGTTATACTGTATATTAAAATCATACATAAAAGGGGAATGATTATGCCGCATATTAAATTGCTGACTACAGGAGGAACAATTGCCAGTAAACGCGATCCTGTTACAGGACTCCAGCAAACGGGTTTGATAACAGGAGAGGAACTGGCGGAGAATTTGGATTTGCACGATGATATCCACATCAGTGTGGAGGAGATTATTAAAGTCTCAAGCAGCGCTATTACTTTTGAAAATCTGATAACGATAAAAGACGCTGTACTGGAAGCGGTCAATGACGACGATGTGGATGGCATCGTACTTACACACGGTACTGACACGCTTGAAGAAACGTCTTATTTTCTAAGTCAGGTTATACCGTCAGGGAAAGCAGTCGTCGTCACAGGATCACAGCGCGGACCGGAGCTGATTGGGACCGATGCTTATGCCAATCTGCAAGATGCTATTACACTGGCAGCAAATGAAGGAGCGGCAAAAATCGGTGTCAGCGTCTTATTTAATTCGAAAGTATTTATGCCGAGATTTGTAAAAAAAGTGAACGCGATGAACGTCGACGGTTTTGGCGGCGGAGGCACAGGATACCTCGGAACCGTGGATGGCCATGATGTAAAAATTTATCAGTATCCGGCCCATAACAGTACATATAAAGTTCAAGGAGAATTGCCCGAAGTCGATATTATTAAATGTGCTTTGGGTACTGATGCGAAATTTATCGATTGTGCAATTGACCATAAAGTCGAGGGACTTGTTATTGAAACAATGGGACGGGGGCATGCAAATGACCTCGTTGCTGCAGGAGTGAAAAGAGCGGTCGATGCGGGAATTAAGGTTGTTATTACTTCCGCTTCCGATGACGGCGATGTAAAGGTAGCCTATGACTTTTCCGGTGGTATTTCGCAATTTGAAAAAGACGGTGCAGTGAACGGCGGCTCTTACGACAGTAAAAAAGCGAGACTGAAACTCGCAGTAATGCTGGCTGCAGGGGAAGAGGTTACTGCAGAGGATTTTAAATACTAAAGTTAGATACATTATTTTATGAAAAGAGGAATATAGAATATTAAGTTTAATGGATTTTGTTAATACTATTATCATTGCATTGGTTTATGTAGTGACTTTTAAAATACAAAAAGTATTTTTTTCAAATGCGTATTTTAGTGTTAGTCAGCTATTGACGGAATTTGAATCAGGAATCAGATGGAATAGAATTGTAATCAGAGTAATCATTACTTTATTGATGAGTATAATATTTTTATTTATTGTCCAAAATCCGTTAGTAGTCATTATAGGTATCGGACTAGGTAGTGTACTCATTGTATGGCCAGCATTTCTAAGCGAGGGGAATATAGATTATGCTTTACAAGAGCATAAAAACTTATACAGACTAACTTTGCTGGTTTTCGTAGTGGTTAATATAATCATTTCTGTCCTTTCAATACTTATATATGAATTATTGCAAGACATAAAAAACTTAACTTTATTATATTCAGTACTCGGACAAATAGTGCTAGCTCTATTTTCACAGTGGTTATATATTTATTTGTCTAAAAAGCTGAATAGTAGAGTGCATCAAAGAAATCATGATTTCTATCTCGAAGATGAGGACAATGAGGAGAATAATGAAGGAGTATATTATGAGCATAATAATTATCCGGCAGAAGAAGATGAACTGGATAAATATAGAACAAATCTATGGTTTAATAATAAATTAAACTATTTTAAAAATAGACTCTTAACAGATGTAAATTTTACGGATGAAGAAATAACTTATATGTACAAGTATGCGAATGAATATGAGATTGATTTCAGTTATATAAATTCACTTTTAACAATTGAAAGATTTAATAGAGGAGACTTTATTACTAAATATAAAGAACATCTCTCTGTAAAATATTTACCACAATTTACAGCTAATCAAGATCCTAGTTTAGGTGTAGGACAAATTAAAATTAGCACAGCAGAAAAATATTTTCCCAATACTTCTAAGTTAGAGCTTCAACAACTGTTGTTAAATACAGAATTCAATATTTCTTTATGTGCTAATATAATCAAGGATTTTCAAGAAAATCCAAATGAAGATAATACTAATCTAGGTTTGATAAAATTATATACCACAGGAAGTAGCGATTCATTAATCAATGATACAATCAGATTATATTGTTATTTATTTGAATGGTTAATAAATAAAGATATTTAAACATGATATTACAATATGAAAAGTTTTAGAACATTTTAAAACATCGGAGCAAATGGAGATTTGCTCCGATGTTTTTGAATCTTTAATTATTCATCTGCTGCAGTAACCTTATAAATCATACCGCCATCAGTAGCTGCAACCAGCGCGCCATCCTCAGTTACAAGAATATCGCGGAAACGTTGTCCTTCATCAGTTAACAGACGTTCTTCCCCAACAATCATGTCATCTTCAATGACGACACGTACAATATAGTTTGGCGCTAGACCGCCGATAAACAGGTTGTTCTCCCATTCAGGAATGGCGTCGTTATCATAGAATGACATACCGCTTGGTGCACTCGTTGGATCCCAGTAATATACTGGTTCAACAAAGCCCTGCGCTTCGTGTTCTGAAATACCATCATTTATTAATTCACCGCTGTACTCGATACCGTAAGACACAGTCGGCCATCCATAGTTAGAACCCGGTTCAATAATGTTCAGCTCATCCCCGGCCTGTGGACCGAACTCAACAATCCATAAGTCTCCTGTTTCTGGGTTGAAGTCCACACCTTGAATATTACGGTGACCGTAGCTGTATATACCATCAAGTGCGTCTTCATCTTCAATAAATGGATTCGAATCTACTGGTTCCCCGTCCTGTGTAATGTGAATGACTTTACCTAAATAAGCATCTAAGTCCTGTGCACGTTCGCGAATTGGATCATCTGAGCGTTCGCCAGTTGTTAAGAACAGGTTGCCATCTTCATCAAATATAATACGCCCGCCATAGTGTAAGGTACCATCATAGGCTGGTTCTGCCTCGAAGATAACTTCAAAATCTTCAAGTGAGGTCTCATCTTCTGATAACACACCTTTACCGACAGCAGTTAAAGTACCATCGTCCTTATCTTCGGAAAACGTCATAAACACTAACCTTGATTCGTCGAAATCAGGTGCGACGGTTACATCAAGTAAACCACCTTGATCTTCGTTATTTACTTCCGGTGTACCTTCGATTGGATCTGAAACAGAACCATCTTCAAGGTTTAAAATAAGAAGTTCTGCGGAGTCCCTTTGTGTAACAAGCAAACGGTTCGTATCAAACTCTTCCATACCCCAGGACACATCAAGACCCTCAGCAACAACCTCCACATTCAATTCTGTTTCAGTCTCTACTTTAGGCGCTCTTGTTTGTTCTGGAAATGCTGGTTCAAACTCAGTTACTTTTGGTTCAGTTTCAGCACTTTCTTCCGTTGAAGTTTCCGATTCACCGGTTGATTCTTCCGTTGCGGTTTCCGAGTCGTCAGCTGATTCTTCTGTTGCAGTCTCTGATTCATCCGTCGTTGCTTCTTCTGAAGTACTATCATCATTGCCGCATGCTGCCAACGCCAATACAAAGATTAGCATTGTAAAGAACAATAATCTCGACGACGAAACTTTCGACATTGTTTTCTTCTCCCTTCTTAAAATATTAGTTTCTTTTAATTTTATCATAATTTTCAGAAAATTAAAGAATTATGAACTGGATTTGTACATAAAAAAGCTCGGCAAATAGGGATTAGTATGTAGCTTTTAAATATCATATGAAACCCTCCCAGAAGTCAGTTTGGTGTAAATATTAACAAATCCGTTTTGCTATTTATCAAATTTAAGAATGCACTTTGCGACTTCTTCGCCGCTTTCTTCGAGCAGATAGTGGCCGCAGTTCTTAAGTTCATATCCTGTCACATTATTAATCGACTGCTTCCATATTTCTTCAACAGGCAGCCCCGATAAATTTCCGTTTTCTGCCCAAAGCAGCAGCGTGTCGATGTTTAATTTATCTTCTGATTCAACCATTTCCTGATACTCCGGCAGATCAAATTTATACGATGCTCTGTAATCACTTAACGCTGCTTTCACTGCGCCTGGCTTTTTCCAGTGTGAGAGATACTCCTCCCACGAGCCATCTGAATTTAAGCGTTCGAATAAACCATCACCGCGGCTAAGCAGGAATTTTAAATACTCTTCTTCTTTGCCTGAAATTAGAGTTTCCGGAAGATCGGACACAACTTGAAATACCCAATGCCAATATTTCTTCGCAGCTTCTTCAGCGGATAAAGAATACACATATTCCATCGGCATAATTTCGATCAGTGCAAGACGGTTAATTAATTCCGGATAATCATAGGCCATTCTTCGTGCGACTCTTGCACCGCGGTCATGACCGACGACGTAAGCACGGGTAAGCTTCAACTCAGCTAATATTCCTGCGATATCACTCGCCATAAGTTTATTTGTGTAATTTCTAATGCCTTCAGGTTTGTCTGAATCTCCGTAACCCCTGAGATCTACGGCAACAATTTTATAATGTTCTTCAAGATGGGGGATTACATTTCGCCACGTAATCCAGCTTTCGGGGAAACCATGCAGCAGCAGGCAGACAGGGCCATTTTCAATGCCGCCTGTGACGTAATGCAGTTTAATACCATTAATGTTTGTGTAATGACTATCCATTTTATCTTTCTCCTTCTTTTACAAGATTAAAAATTTCTCTTTAATGGATGCATACCCATTATCGTCCCGATGAAGCACCCACATACGTTCGCAAACGAATACTTATCCCAAGCTATTTACCGTTTCATAAAACCTTCTAAATGATACAATAGCGGTAACATTATTTTAGGAGGCACATAGATGGAATCGATTACGTTAATGGAAGCTTATGCGATTGAAACTTTGAGAGGAAATGGCATAAGCAACGATAAAATTATTGAAAATATTAGAGCAAATGATCTTGAGGAATTCAAGACTATTAAAGAAAATATGGATTTTGATGCGCTGGTCGAACTCGACAAAAATGCGGATTTTGAGTCGATTGTGAACGACGGCTACAAAGTGAAGTTTCTTACTTTCAATGGTCTTAAGAATTTAATTAAAATGAAGTTCGGCAAATTTGCTGATGAAGATTACCAGGTCGATGAATTTGTCATTTCAGGACTTGAACTCGATGAAAACCAGCAGAAAGATTTAGAGAATATTCTGTCCGCAAACTGGACGCTGTCAAGTGAAGCTGGCGGCATAACTGTTAAACCGACAAAGTAAATTTTACGAGGAGGTTATTTTTATGAAAGCTGTATATCATGAAGGTGTACAGAGTCTTGAAGGTATTAAATTCGGTGAAGTGGAACAGGATAAAATGGGTGACGATGAGGTCATCGTTAAATTAAAAACAGCAGGTTTGAATCACAGAGACTTATTTATCCCGAACAGGCACGATGAAAATGATCCGCCGCTTGTGCTCGGTTCTGATGGTGCAGGGATTGTCGATTCTGTCGGCGCGAATGTGACCAACGTTAAGCCGGGTGACGAAGTCATCATCAATCCTTCGCTAGGCTGGAGAGAAAATAGCGCGGTGCCGCCGGAAGGTTTTGAAATTACCGGTTTTCCGTTCAACGGCACTTTCGCAGAGTACATCACCATACCTCGAGAAAATGCTGTAGCGAAGCCTGAACATTTAAACTGGGAAGAAGCGGGAGTGCTTGCCTTATCTGCGATGACCGCCTACCGCGCGATGTTTACGAGAGGGCAGCTTGAAGCTCGGCAAACGGTCCTGATTCCCGGTGCAACAGGCGGGGCAGGGACTTATCTTCTGCAGTTTGCCAAAGCTGCCGGGGCAACAGTCTATGTTACTTCGCGTTCAGAAGAAAAACGTCAAGAAGCGCTGAAACTCGGTGCTGATAAAGCGCTTGATTCTGAAGCGGACTGGGGTGAGCAGCTCGACGGTGAGAAGGTTGATCTCGTTATTGAAAGTGTCGGTGCGGCAACTTTTAATCAGTCCCTGGACCAGCTGAAACGGGGCGGTACTTTAGTCGCTTTCGGTGCATCTGCAGGAGACACTGTAAACTTTGATCTCCGCAAGTTTTTCTACGGCCAGTTCAATCTGCTCGGCTCAACGATGGCGAGTGCAGAAGAACTTCAGGAAATGCTCGATTTTATCGAAAAACACAACATTAAACCGGTAATGGATAAGACATTTAAACTCGAAGATTATAAAGAGGCGTTTGATCATCTCGAAAATGCCGGCATGATGGGCAAGATTGCCTTTACTATATAATTCTTAAATTATTCGAAAATTCTGCTTGCAAATTGTAAAAAGATAATTTATGCTTGTTTTGTGACAAAAATATGAACAGGAGGTAAGGCGTTATGAAATTATTACAGCAAACTCAAAAAACTGCAATTTCAAAAACAAATATCCGTACCTCTCTACTTTCACAATTATAAATTATTTTAAAATAAGATATATTTGAAAATGGAGAGGCATGTCCTCTCTATTTTTATGCAATTTTTAAGCGTGCACATTAATAGTGCGCGCTTTTTTGTGCTTTTTCTGAGAGGATAAACACCATCACAGCGAAATAATTCAAAGGGAAATTTGGGGGTAAAATGAATTATGTTTAATTACATCAGGAAAATCAGCTGGTATATTCTCTCGAACAAAAAACGTTATGCATTGATTGTCTTATTTTTACTAATTGCGAACGTCCTCGATATCATTCCGCCGCAGCTGATCGGCCGGACTATCGATTTAATCAATAACGGTGAACTGACCAGGGAAATGACGCGCAATATTCTTCTGATTTTTGCAGGGGTAATTGTTGGAGCATACATTGTCAGTTACTGGTGGGGCTACCTGCTCTTTGAAGGGGCAATTAAAATCGAATCTATCCTACGCAGCCGTCTGATGCGTAAATTTCTGCTGCTGTCGCCGAGTTTTTATGAAAAAAGCAAAACCGGTGATTTAATGGCAAAAGCAACGAACGATCTTCGGACAGTGAACATGGCAACAGGATTCGGGATTATTACACTGCTCGACTCAACGACCTTTTTACTGACAATTGTCTTGGTTATGGGCATTACGATCAGCTGGCAGCTGACATTTTTTGCGCTGCTGCCGCTGCCTCTGCTTGCAATTATTGAGTCCCGTCTCGGTAAGATGATTAACAAGCGTCATAAATCTTCCCAGGAAGCTTTCGGCGTTATGAATGACGCGGTCCTGGAAGTGGTTGAAGGGGTCAGGCTGACCCGCAGTTATGTGCAGGAAGATGCTGAAAACAAAAGATTCCATAACTTGACTGAGAACTACTTAAAGAGATTTATGAAAGTGGAAAAACTCGACGCCTTCTTTCAGCCGCTGACGATTATCGTCGTATCAACAAGTATTGCGATATCGTTCAGCTACGGTGCAGTGCTCGTCAATAACGGTGTGATTACTGTCGGCGAGCTTATTACATTTAACGTTTACTTAAACATGCTGATTTGGCCGATGTTTGCTCTCGGTATGCTGTTTAATATTATGGAGCGCGGCAATGCATCTTACGACCGTATTCAAAATGTACTCGACGAAACTGATGATTTGGAAGACAGCGGCAGGGATACAGTGCATGATACAAACTTCAACTTTAACGAAGTAACTTTTAAATATCCGACAGGAAACCGCAACAGCCTTGAGAACATTACACTCGAGCTGAACAAAGGTGAGACACTCGGCGTAGTCGGCAAGACCGGCAGCGGCAAGTCGACCTTTATCAAGCAGCTGTTAAAAATATATCCGGAAGGCACCGGAGATTTAATTATCGACGGTGTGAATATTTCACAGCTCGACCGCAAAAAATTGCGAGACAAGCTCGGCTATGTTTCCCAGGAAAACATTCTGTTTTCGCGCACTGTCAGAGAGAACATTATGTTCGGTAAACCGGATGCAACCGAAGAGGAAATGATGGAAGCTATCCGTTTGAGTGCTTTTGATGAAGATCTGAAGCGCATGCCGGAAGGTCTCGATACACTCGTCGGGGAAAAAGGGGTGTCGTTAAGCGGCGGCCAGAAGCAGCGCATCTCAATTGCGAGGAGCCTGATCAGAAAACCGGATATTCTCATACTTGATGATGCCTTAAGTGCTGTCGATGCACGAACTGAACAGAGAATTATCGGCCATATTAAAAACACCCGTGAAGACAAAACGACAATTATTATTACACACCGTTTATCAGCAGTGCATCACGCCGATAAAATTATCGTGCTGGAAGATGGCAGGATTGTTGAATCAGGCACCCATAGAGAGCTGTCGAACAGCAGCGGCTGGTATTCAAAACAGAATGATTATTTTCTTAAAGGGGGTGAGCCGGAATGAAGGAAATGCTAAAACTGCTGCCTTATATTAAGCAGTACAAAGGAATGTTCACAGGCGGCATACTTTTAATGATTTGCATGGTCGGCTTTGAACTCGCCGGCCCGCTGATTGCAGCGGCAATTATCGATAACCATATTAAACTCGGTGAAGGGAACATTTTAATACGCCCGATTTTATATTTAGTTGCCTTATTTTTAACGATAAAAATGATGCATGCGGTTGCGAGCTACTATGCTCAGATTGTCTTAATTTCTGCTGGAACAAGAGCTGTTCAAAAAATGCGGCTCGATGTGTTTAAACACGTTCAGCAGCTGCCGATACGGTATTTTGATAATCTGCCGGCAGGTAAAGTTGTTGCGAGAATTACAAATGATACAGAATCGATACTGCAGCTGTTTGCTTCGGTCATTCCGATGTTTATGGTGAGCATTTTAACTATCTTCAGTATTACGGCGATTGTCTTTTATGTCCACTTCTGGACAGGTGTTGTCATGCTTCTGTTCATTCCGGTCATTATTATCTGGAGTGTGCTCTATAAGAAATATTCCAATGAGAATAATCATATTAAACGGGAAAGAAACAGCGATATGAACGCGATGATAAATGAATCGATTAACGGCATGCCGATTATTCAAGTTTTTAACCGTGAAGAACAAGTCAGAAGCGAGTTCGAAAAAATTAACGATGAGTATTACGACAGTGCGAGCGGACTCGTCAAACTGGAAAGCCTGTCTGGAGAAAATCTGGCAAACTCTATCCGTTCGCTGGTTTTCGCCATACTCGTATATATTTTTGCAAGCACTTTTCTCGGAGACACCGGGGCGCTGACGGTCGGTCTGATGTACCTGCTTGTCGACTACATTACCCGCTTCTTTAATCCGCTGTTTAATATTATCGGTCAGTTGAGTATTTTTGAGCAGGCGCGTGTAGCGGCAAATAAAGTCTTTGAAATGCTGGAGAGTGAACCTGAGAAGAAAGAAGGTCAGCTGCTGCAGGAGTTCACCGGCAAGATTTCATTTCGCAACGTGAATTTTTCATATGACGGCAAAAGAGATGTCTTAAAAAATATTAATATCGATGCGGCCGAAGGTGAAACGGTGGCTCTGGTCGGTCATACCGGCTCGGGTAAAAGTTCGATTATTAATCTTTTAATGCGGTTTTACGACCCGAGCGAAGGTGCGATTTACTTCGATGAGTCCGATACGAAGCAAATCGACAAACAAAGTTTAAGACAGTTTATGTCGATCGTGCTGCAGGATCCGTTTATATACAGCGGAACACTGCTCTATAACGTAAGGCTGAACAATGAAAATATATCGGAAGAGGAAGTAATTAAAGCCCTTGAAGATGTCGGGGCGGGGGCGCTTATGACGCGTCTTCCTGACGGTGTTCATTCCGAGCTCACAGAGCGGGGCGCGACGCTTTCTTTAGGTGAAAGACAGCTGATCTCATTTGCCCGGGCACTCGCCTTTAATCCAAAAGTGCTCGTGCTGGATGAGGCGACGAGCAATATCGATTCGGAAACAGAACAGCTGATTCAGTATGCCATGGATGTTGTGTCAAAAGACCGCACGACCTTTATCATTGCGCACAGGCTGTCGACAATACAGCATGCGGACCAGATTATACTCTTAGAAAACGGTGAAATTAAAGAGCAGGGCAATCATCAGGAATTAATAGAGTTAGGTCAAACTTACAGCAGAATGTATGAAATGCAGATAGGATAATAATTGCTGTCGTCTTACAAATGTAATACAATAATTTTAGAAATATATTTAAGAGGAGGTAACTCAATGCCAACTATTACTATTAGAGTAACTGAAGAGGAAAATGAATTCTTAAGGTACATGGCAAACTTTCTTGGTAAAAGTATTACTGAAGTTGTTAAAAATTACACTATTGAAGAACTGGAAGACATATATGATGTGAATTCAGCGGATAAAGCATATAAAGAATGGTCTGAAGATAACGAGGAAGTAATCAGTCTTGAAGACGTTAAAAAAGAATTTGGTTATTAGATGAAGTATAAATTATTATTCAATAAAAAAGTTTTAAAAACGCTGAAAAAACTTGGTGCCAACGATAGAAAAATAATTATTAAGTGGCTAGAAAAAAATATAGATAATTCTCCTGAACCAAGACAGTTTGGTAAGGCGCTTAAAGGAAACCTTAGAGATTACTGGAGGTATAGAATAGGCAAGTATCGTGTGATTGTTTCAATTAATGATGATGAGCTTGTTGTGCTTACGATTGATGTAGGGCATAGAAAAGATATTTACTGACAATGGAGGATGAAAATGCCAACACAACAATACTGGAAAGAATTTATTAATGAATATCCGAAATACAAAGAGAAGAGTTACACAGCCTGGCAGTTCGGAGCCGATCCGGATGAACTTGCAGAACTCGTCATTTCAGGAAAGAAAACTTTAACATGCAGCAGCTTAAAAGAGTACGAGTTAGAGAATGAGAGTCTCCCTAAAGCTGGAGAATTAAGTATCGTACTTGGTGCAGATGATACTCCGAAATGTATTATCGAATGTACGAAAGTGTATACAATCGTTTTTAAAGATGCTGGCGAAGAAATCGCTTATAAAGAAGGCGAAGGCGATCGGTCTTTATCGTATTGGAGACAGGCACACCTTGATTTCTTTGGCTGGCTGTATCCTGAAATGGGTCTCGAATTTAACGAGGACGAAAAAATTGTCGTTGAAGAGTTTAAACGTATATATGTGTAAGGATATAGTTAAAAGTTATAGCCGACCATGAATTTAAACGTTAATGCTATTGCAGCGAACCCGTGCTACTATACAATTATATTAAAGAAATGAAGGAGTGGTCAGCTATGTCACCAGTAGCAGTAAAAACAGCACCTTTTAAATTTGATAACGTCGGGAGTTTTTTACGTCCCGCTAAATTAAAAGCAGCACGCGAGGATTTTAAAAATGGCAGCATTTCACAGGATGAACTGACTTCAGTTGAAAACGAAGCGATTAAAGAATTAGTTCAAAAACAGAAAGATATCGGCTTACAGGCAATTACAGATGGAGAATTCCGCCGTTCGTGGTGGCATCTCGATTTCTTCTGGGGACTTAACGGCGTTGAAAAATCTGATGTTGAGAATGGCTATAACTTTGTTGCTGTCGAAACGAGAGCTGAAACAGCACGCCTGACAGGAAAAATCAGCGGAGAGAATCATCCGTTTATCGAACATTTTAAATTTGTTAATCAGTTTGCAGATGGAGACGTTATTGCACGCCAGACGATTCCGGCACCTGCACAGTTTTTAAGAGAGCTGACACGTCCGGAAATTAAAGCGGCGACAGAAGAAATTTATCCGGATGAAGGAGAGCTGCTTCAGGATATCGCAGCGGCTTACCGCACCTTCATTAAAGAGCTGCATGAAGCGGGCTGTACGAATCTGCAGCTGGATGACTGCACGTGGGGCATGATTGTCGATGAGAATTTTTGGAAAGACAGAACCGACGGTCTGACGATTGAATCACTTAGCGAACAATATGTTGAACTGAATAACAGCGCGATTGAAGGAAAGCCTGAAGGACTGACAATTACAACACACGTCTGCCGCGGCAACTACCGTTCAACCTGGGCATCATCAGGTGCATACGACAAAGTGTCGGATGAGCTCTTCGGCAAAGAAAATGTTGCAGGCTATTATCTCGAGTTTGATACAGAACGCGCCGGCGGCTTTGAATCGCTTAGCAAAGTGAGCGGCGACAAACAGGTTGTGCTTGGGCTGATTTCATCGAAAGTGCCTGAACTTGAAGATAAAGAAGATATTAAGGCGCGCATCGAAGAAGCGGCGAAGTACATCGATAAAGACAGATTATGTCTCAGCCCGCAATGCGGATTTGCTTCAACCGAAGAAGGTAATAATCTGACTGAAGAAGAGCAGTGGGCAAAACTTCAGCTGGTAAAAGAAATCTCCGACGAAGTTTGGGGAGCATAAAGTAAAAAACGCTGTATGGAGCTTGACTCCATACAGCGTTTATTTTATTTGCTTAGAAAATCGACTTCGATTTCATTTTTGCGGACTTCCCGTTTGAATAAGTAGTCGCCGTTTTTAACCGAAGCGAGGACTTCTGCACGCTCGCGTACTGCTTCGTAAGCATCTGCTGCGTCCAGCACGATAAAGTTCGCTGAATTGCCTGCCTTGATGCCGTAATCTTCTATGTTCATCACTTTTGCACCATTCGTCGTAATAAGGTTGAGGGCCTGCTTGATCTCATCGATATGCGTGTAATGTGCCAGATGAATGCCGTTATCGAGAATGTTCATCATATTGCCGTTGCCGAGCGGATACCAGTAATCCGCAATAGAGTCCTGGGCAAAAGCAACGTTATTGCCGTTCTCAAGCAGTTCTTTAACGCGGGTTAAACCGCGCCGTTTCGGATAAACATCTCCGCGCCCCTGCAGGTGTGCGTTCTCTGTCGGGCAGGAAATAAAGTTAATTTTGGACTCTTTAAATAAGCCCATCATCTTGTTTGCGTAACTTGCTTCAGCCGCACCGAAACTCGTCGTGTGGCTCGCTGTTGTTTTCTTGCCGTAATCTTTTTCCATCACGAGGGCGTTCAGCACTTCTAAGAAGCGGCTGTTCGGATCATCATTTTCGTCACAGTGAATATCAATCATGACATCGAACTCGAGCGCAAGATCCACAATCTGTTTTAAAGACTCTACACCGTGCTCGTATGAAATTTCAAAATGAGGAATGCCGCCGACAACATCGGCACCCATTTCAAGTGCTTTTCTGACCAAGTCCGCTGCGCCTTTATATCTGAAGAAGCCTTCCTGCGGGAAAGCGACTAATTGCAGCGTCACGATATCTTTTAACTCTTCACGCAATTTAAGCAGAGCTTTCATGCCGGTTAAGTTTGGATCCGTCACATCGACATGTGTACGAATATACTGTACACCGTGGCTCACTTCTTTTTGAATGCCTTTCAAGGCACTCTCGCGTACTTTATCTTCAGTTAAATCCTTTTTGTTATCGCTCCAGCGCTGAATTCCTTCAAATAAAGTGCCGGACACGTTGGCGTTACCTTCTCCGAGACCTGAGAAAATATAATCCAGGTGAAGATGGGGGTCAACATAAGGCGGGAGCACAAGCTTACCCTCGAGATCGATAACTTCATCAGCATCTCCGAGATTGCTGCCGACCGCTTTAAACTGCTTATCTTCAACTAGAATTTCAGTTGAATCCGGATCACCATAAATCGTTGCGTTGATAAACTTCTTCATGTGTAAAACTCCTTACTGATAATGAATGATAAGATACATTTCAATTATAGCAAAAATGGGGAGAAGTAGACGGTTTGAGGGTGCAGGAAGGATGCAGCGTTGAGGAAATGAGCAAGCTTATGCTTTTAGTGGCGACCTTGCTCATAATGGAGTGGAAAATGAGCAAGCTCATGCTTTTGATGGCAACCTTGCTCATAATGGCGTGGAAAATGAGCAGGCTCGTGTTTTTGCGGACGACCTTGCTCATAATGGAGTGGAAAATGAGCAAGCTCATGCTTTTGATGGCAACCTTGCTCATAATGGCGTGGAAAATGAGCAGGCTCGTGTTTTTGCGGACGACCTTGCTCATAATAGGGTGAAGAATGAGCAGGCTCGTGCTTTTAGTGGCGACCTTGCTCATAATGGTGAGTAAAATGAGCAAGCTCATGTTTTTGCGAGCGACCTTGCTCATAATGAAGTGGAAAAAGCCCGACCCTCGACAAAACCGCAACAAAAAACGGAACCCCTACTTAGGATTCCGCTTCAATTTAAAATATTTACTTATGCTCTTTTGTTGCCTTTAAACATTCCAAAGATGAATGATACAACAAGAATTAAAATAATTGCTCCGACGAGTGTACCGATTACGCTCATGCCGCCAATGGTAGGTCCAATGTCTAAGCCGAGTGCGTTACCGATTGAAGCACCGATGATACCCGCTAAAATATTACCGATAATACCAAATGGGATATCTTTACTTACAATCAGACCTGCTAACCAGCCTAATATTCCGCCTACTATTATTGTCCATAACCAACCCATTCTTATTACCTCCTGAAATTTATAAATGCGATGTTCTACTAGAATACATTGCCTGTTTCAGGAGGACGTAAACATTCCGGACACAATTTTTATATAATTCTCCGGGTGCTTTTTAAGATAAAGAACAGTAACAGGGACAGTACGCCGCTTCCCGCACTGATCCAGTATATCGAACTGTAGTCTGCATATTGCGCAACGAGCCCGAATGTAATAGCACCGAGTCCGACACCTAAATCAAAGGCGGAAAAGTAAGTGGCATTCGCCATACCGCGTTTTCGAATCGGTGTGGAATTTATGGCAGAGGCCTGCAGAGCTGGCTGAACTGTCCCGAAACCGAGCCCGTAAAGAATCGCGCCGGCAAACAGATACACAGGACTGTTCAGGATGGCGAGCAGTGTGAGTCCTGAAATGATTAAAATAATTCCCGGTATAAAGACGATTGGCAAGCCGCGACGGTCGTAGATGCGCCCTGCAAAGAAGCGCGTCGTAACGAGTGCCAGGGCATAGAGTACGAAATAGATTTGAATATAATGGGACTGAAAGCCCTGCTGGAAAGTATAGGCAGGGAGAAAGGTTGCGATGCCCCCGAATGTAAAAGTAATGAAAAATAAAAGTGCGGATGCAGGAAGTGCTCTTTTCTCAATGAAATTAAAACGCTCAGCAGTATCGGCATCTTCCTGGATTTCGGAATCCGTCAGCGGTTCCGGCTTCACGTAGCGCACATTTAAGGCGAGGACTAAAGCAATCAGCGTGAGCGAGCCGCAAATAATGAACAGTGTTGAAAACTCGATGTGGTCCACTAAGAACAGCCCGAGCGCGGGACCGATAGCGAGCGCGAGATTACCGCTCAGTCCGAAAAATCCGAGACCTTCACCCCGGCGGTCTTTCGGCACCAGGTCAGATGCGATAGTGCCGGATGCGGTATTCGACAGTCCCCAGCCGACACCCTGAACAATCCGCACGATGACAAGAATTAATATAGTTGTACTGATTGCAAGTGAGTACAACGACAGGACGAGTATAGCGAGCCCGATTAAAAATACAGGCGCCCGGCCTGTCGTATCCAAAAGCTTGCCGCCGAACGGACGGATTAAGAGTGCTGAGAAAGTGAAGATTCCGACGATGATGCCGACCCAGGTTTCATTTGAACCGATTTCCTGAACGTACAGCGGCAGTGTCGGGAGTGTCATTTGAAATGATGTAAAAATAAAAAAGTTCGCTATAACAATAATAATAAAATCTTTCGTCCAGATTCTGGACTTCCCCTTAGACATAGATCACCCTTCTGACTAAATCACGATATTTATTTCTTTACTCTCAAGTCTACATGATAGGCGTCCGGTTTTCATCCTCCTCTGTACCTATTGTGTTATTGAAATTGAATTGTATATGATATTATTAAATAAATTACATGCAGGGAGAAGACCAGTGAATTTATTAATGATAGACAATTACGATTCATTTACATATAATCTCGTTCATTACATTGAGAACAATCCATACAAGGCGGGTATTAAAGTAGTTACACCTGACCAGCTGAACGATAAATTAATAGATGACTTCAATATTATCGGGCTGATTATTTCTCCGGGACCGTCACATCCTGAAGACCGTCCGGAAGTTCTTCAATTTATCGAAAAATATTACAGAGAGCTGCCTGTCTTAGGCATTTGTCTCGGTCATCAGATGCTGTGGCATATGTTCGGCGGGGAAGTGTCACGCGGTGAACGGCCGGTCCACGGCCATGTTTCCGATGTATATCACAACAAAGAAGGATTGTACAAAGACCTCCCGTCACCTCTTGCCGGCTGCCGCTATCATTCGTTAGCATGTTCGGGGGAACTTAGCGATTTTAACATTACCGGCCGCACTGAAGATGGTATTAATATGGCCATTCAGCACAAACGCTATCCGATTTTCGGCGTCCAGTACCATCCAGAAGCGGTCTTGTCAGAACACGGCAGAGCGCAGCTCAATAACTTTATACGAATTGCAGTGGAGGAAAGTCATGAGAGCACATACAAAATTTAAGAAAAACGGCACGGTTGAAAACCTGTATTTTATAAATCCAGTGACAGTCATAACGAACAGCACCCCGTTTGAAACTGCTTTAAATAAAGCGGAGCAGTACCAGAAAGACGGTTACTACGCGGTCATCGCCGTCACTTATGAAAAAGACGAGTACTTTATCGGCATTTACGATAAAACAGTGTCGTACGCTGAATTTTTAAACGGCAGGAAACCTGAAAGTTATCAGATGAGCGCACCCCGTCTCAGTGAAACGCGGGAGGAAATTGAAAATAATATAGAAGAAGTCAGGAATTACATCCTCGACGGTCATACGTATCAGGTGAACTATACGACACGTCTGTACGGAGATTTTACCGGCGACAGCCACCAGCTGTTTTTAAAATTAAGCAGTCAAAACAACGGCGACTATGCGATGTATCTCGATTATAATGATAAAAAAATCGTCAGCCTGTCGCCGGAACTGTTTTTTAAAATGGATGCCGGCCGCAAAATTTTAACGAAGCCTATGAAAGGTACCGCACCGAGGTTTGAAGATCCGGCAGAAGATAAAAAAAGCTATGAATTTTTAAGACATTCCAAAAAAGATCAGGCGGAGAACGTTATGATTGTGGATCTCTTAAGAAACGATATATCTAAAATCGCGAAGCCTGATTCGGTCAGAGCGGCAGAATTATTTACGATTGAAAGGTATCAGACAGTCTACCAGATGATTTCAACGGTGGAAGCTGATGTCAGGGGTGACATCACGTTAAATGATACCTTTGATGCGCTGTTCCCTTGCGGATCGATCACCGGCGCGCCGAAACAGATGACGATGCGCCTGATTGAGAGCTTAGAGAAGACACCGCGCGGTTTTTACTGCGGCGCGCTCGGCCTTCTGTATCCGGATAACTCATGCGTCTTCAACGTGCCAATCCGCACGCTGACGATTACCGGAGACCGTTATATATACGGTGCGGGCGGCGGCATTACCTACGATTCAAAGGCTTCTTCTGAATTCGAGGAAATACTGCATAAAACATCATTTCTGAAGCAGGGACAGTACGAGCTCATCGAAACGATGCGGCTTGAAGATGGAACTGTTAAGCGGCTGGATTATCACGCTGCCCGTCTTAAGAGCAGTGTCAGGCATTTTAATTTTGAACAGCCTGATTTTAAGGCAGCAACCGCAGCTTATATAGAAGAAAATAAACTGGATCGAGGAACATTTAAACTCCGGGCAGTACTTTCTGCGGCAGGGCAGTTAAAAATCAGCCACGAGCCTCTCGCCCCTGACAGCGAGCCGCTGACAGCAGTGTTCGCTGCAGCGCCGATTCAGGGCGCGCCGGATTTTATCGCGCATAAAACGACGGTCAGACATCAGTACAGCGGGAAAACAAATGATTCTGAAGTCATTTTATATTATAATGATAACTTAGATATTACTGAGTTTAATATCGGCAGTATAGTGGTTAAAGAAGCTGGAGAGTATTACACGCCTCCGGTCTCCGCGGGCATCCTTCCGGGTGTGATGAGACAGTCTTTAATTGATGAAGGTGTAATTACGGAACAGAACATACCGATGAATACTCTCTGTCATAAGTACGATTCAGGGCAAATTGACTTATTCATGATAAACAGTGCGCGGGAATGGGTGGCAATCACACTCGCGGAATGAGGTGGCTTATGTTTACATTAATTTTAATATTACTTATTGTTGCAATCGTTGTACTGACGCACTTTATCGTCACGTACCTATTTAGAAATGACGTTAAGATCGTCGGAATCACAATCGGTTTCGCCGGTGTCATTCTGGCAATCATTGTTTTTGGCATCGCTGTGGGCAGCTTTACGGAATACGTTGCCGGCGAACTGGAATTCTTTTACCGATAAGAGGAGTGGACTCATGATTTTTGCAAACGGAGATAAAATAATTACCTATCAGGAAGATGCATCAGTAATTAAAAATATTAAAGTGCAGTACGACAAGAATGGACTGCATATCGACAACCCCTACATCGGGGAAGTGGCATTTACAAAAAACACAGTCAGTTTTTACTATGATCCGGTTGTAGTAATGGAAAATGAAAATACAATTGAACCGGCATCCTATATCATTTCCATAGTAGAACCTGTGCTTGACAGTGTAAGCGGAGGTAAATAAGATGAGCTTAATTATACAGGAAGGCGGCCTGTTAACGATTCTGCAGACCGTTGACAAACATACTGATAACGACCAGAAAAATAATGAATACAACGGAGCGGTTGATAGTTTGTCGCCGATGCTGGCAAATAAGCTGGTCGGCAATGACGTCCATGAACCGACGCTTGAAATGTCGGGGCAGCCTGCGGTCATTCAGTTTACCGAACCGACGATTATCGCTTATTCAGGCGGGGATTTTAACGGCAGAGTCAGCGAAGATGACATTCAGCCGAACCGTATTTACCACGTGGACCGCGGTGACGTTTTATCATTTCAGGAATCGACACGCGGCAATAGACTGTATCTTGCGATTGCCGGCGGTATTGCTGTTGAGAAATCAAATGTGCTGAAATCGGGAGACGAAATCATTATGCGCCGCAACTATACAGCACTGCATGATGAGATTTTCCATATGATGAGCAACAAGCGGAAAGTCAGCTGGGGTATCGGCGTCTATTCTCTTGTCGAAGTTTATTTATCCGATACTTATCATATCGTCAAGCGTCCGGATGTGCCGGATGAAGTATACGAGAAACTCGAAGAACGCGAATACACGGTAACCAAAGAAGAAAACCGTATTCAGCTGTCGGTCGAAGGCCAGGAAATTGACTTTGCGGGCACTGACTGTGTCAATCCGGGAGTGCTCGGCGGAGTGTATCTGGAAAACAATCTGCCGACGATTGCGCTGAATGATTTTAGCGCAGAGACCGAATTAACGCATATCGGAACGATTCCAAGCTATCATATGCACAAACTCGGGCAAAAACGCCGCGGTTCTAAAATTAAATTTAAAGCAATCGATGCAAGCGACGCGCACGCGGAAGCTTATGGACATTACTTATGGGTGAACAGTCTCTTTAAAGCTATCGATTATAAAATCTCCAAAGAACTCGTCAAAGAGAAAATGTAAAAAAATATTTATTTAAAATCTCCTGTTAATGCAGTCACTTTCCGGTGGAATGCAGCAGGAGATTTTTTTACTAGAATTATTAACGCAAAATGCAACAAACTTTAAGCAAAATAATGTATAATATAGCAGATAAATTATATAAGAACGACATACATAAATGTAGGAATGATATTTTATGGAAGCCATCTTAAAAAAATATTTTGGGTATGAAAAATTCAGATACGGCCAGCAGGAAATTATCGAAAACATTTTAGCAGGACGCAATGCGCTCGGCATTTTACCGACAGGGTCGGGGAAATCGTTGTGCTATCAGATTCCGGGTCTGATGTTCGAAGGCACGACGCTTGTTATTTCACCGCTGATCTCTTTAATGCAGGATCAGGTGGATTCGCTGAAACGCCGCGGCATCAGCGCCGAATGTATTAACTCCACGATGTCAAAGCGGGATTTAAATGATGTCATGGGCCGCCTCGTGCGCGGAGAACTGCAGTTTTTATATGTCGCGCCGGAGCGTTTTAATAATGAAGCGTTTAAAACAGCTGTCCGCCATGCAGAAATACCGTTTGTTGCCTTTGATGAGGCTCACTGTATCTCAAAATGGGGACATGACTTCAGACCAAGCTATCAGAGTATTATCCCTGAGCTAAAGTTACTGCTGCCTGACGTGCAGATTATTGCGGTAACAGCGACAGCAACTGAAGAAGTTGAAGAAAACATTCAGGAACTGCTCAATATTAAAAACAATGCGGTCTTTAAGACAAGTGTAAAACGTGAGAACTTAAAACTGTCGGTAAACGGCACTTATCAGCGCGAACAGTTTATTTTATCTTATATACAGGAAAGACCCGGGAAATCGGGTATTATTTACGTATCAACACGGGCTGAAGTCGAAAAGCTGTCGACTTATTTGACAGATAATAAGATTGAGAATGTAATTTACCACGGCGGACTCGGCAAAAAAGAAAGAAATGACAACCAGCAGAAATTCGTGTCCGATGAAGTGAAAATTGTTATCGCGACGAACGCTTTTGGTATGGGGATTGATAAGCCGGATATCCGCTACATTATTCACTTTAACTTACCGGGCGACCTTGAGAGCTACTACCAGGAAATAGGACGTGCAGGACGCGACGGGCTCCCGAGTGACTGTATATTACTGTCGACGCAGCGCGATGTGAATTTGCAGCAGTTCTTTATCGACCGGGCGACTGCTTCTGACCAGTATAAAGATCATATGCGTGAAAAACTGGACCTCATGCTACAGTATAATAAAACGAGTAAATGCCTGAGCAGTTTTATCGTTAAATATTTCAACCACAACGAGTACGTTGAAGCGTGCGGCCAGTGTTCGAGCTGTCTGTCGGATGAACGCACCGAACCGATGACGACAGAAGCCCGTCTTATACTGGAGCTGATTCGGGATGCCGACGGCCAGCTGTCGAAAGAACTCGTGATTCAGGTTCTCCGCGGCGAAAGTGCAGATAATATCATGGCGCGGGGTCTCGATTCGCAAGAAAGCTTCGGTGTGCTGGACTCATACCGCACGAGCGAGGTAAACCATCTTGTCGAGGAGCTTATCATGCGCGGCTATGTACATTATGCCGGCCATAAAATGTACCTCGTTGAAAAGAGCTTTGATATTCTCGACCGTAAAGTGAAACTGTACACAGTGCCGTACCGGAAACATTACAACGAAAGAGTCGACGTTTCGACGGACTCATCGCCAAACGAAATTTTATACGATAAACTGCTCGATACCCGTAAAGGACTCGCAGATAAGTATAAGCTGGATGAAGATGCGATATTTACCGATCAGATACTGAAAGAATTCGCGAAAAAAATGCCGCAGACTAAACAGGATATGATGCATATTCAGGGTGTCGGCAACTACAAGTTGAAACACTACTGCCCGTACTTTTTGGAAGAAATCCAGCAGCACGGCGGCAAGAAAAGCATATAGATGAAGGGGCTTTCTAAGCCGGGACATTAGGTCCCGGCATTTTTATTTGAGGATGGACCGGTGAATTGCCGGCTGTATTCAGTTTAATAGAACTTGAACGTCGTGGTTTTTCTGGCGAAGACGTATAGATGACGTTGAACGTCGTGGTTCATTTGAACGACAACATCCAGACCGCTTTGAACGTCGTCGTTTTTCCGGCGAAGACGTATAGACGGCGTTGAACGTCGTGGTTCATTTGAGCGACGACATCCAGACCGTTTTGAACGTCGTCGTTGGCCCTAACGACGACGCCCGCACAAAAAGCCCCCGGCTCATATTGAACCGGGGACTTCACTAATTATTCCAATCAAGATGCTCTGTTTTTCTTGCCGGTGACCTTTAGTTTTTTGGGACGGTTTTTCATATACATATAGTAGCTTGCCGCGAAAATAATAATATAGCCGAGAATTGACAGCATATCCGGTACTTCATTAAAGACGATAATACTGAACAGTGCAGTAAACAGTATCGTTGAATAGAAGAAGATAGATATCTCTTTCGCCGGTGCGAAGCTGTATGCAATCGTCAGGCCAAACTGGCCGACAGCTGCGAAAACTCCTGACAGAATAAGCATCCAGAACTGGTTCATCGTCATCGGTTCAAACTGGTAGATAAAGAACGGCAGGAGAGCGACAGTCGAGAAGAATGAAAAGTAAAATACTACTGTATAGAACTTTTCCCGGCTGCCTAAAATCCGGAGCACCGTATAAGCTCCGGCTGCGAATATTGCGCCGAGCACCCCGATGAGCGCAAACATTGTATCGCTCGAGAATGACGGTTTAATAATAAAGATTGCCCCGACCAGCGCGATGATGATTGAAATCAGCTGGAATCTCCGTATGTATTCTTTTAAAAATATGGCGCAAAGTATTATAGTGAAGAACGGACTGAGTTTATTTAAGATATCTGCATCGCTCAGAACCATCCGGTCGATAGTGAAGAAATTTAACAGCACACCGACCAGGCCGAGCGCGGAACGCAGCAGCAGCCAGCCCTGGTTTTCCCGTTTTCCGAACAGGCTCTCTCTGTAGTAGAGAACGAGCGCGAGCGCGATCAGCATCGAGATGAAATTTCTGAAGAAAGTTTTTTGCACTGTAGGCAGATCTCCGGAATATTTTACAAAAAGGGACATCAGACTAAATCCGAGAGAAGAAATAATCAGTGCGATGATACCTTTTACAACATTATTCATTAACAACACTCCAACTTGTTTTGTACGATAATTTCAGGAATTTCAACAAATAAAAAGGATAAAAATTTCGTTATATTTTTTATGAAAAAAATTCATTCTTGCCATCACTTATCCACCGTGACTTCCGGCGTTTTATCTCCATTTATTTAGCGTGAAATTTTTAGAGAAGGCAGTTTTTTACATTGCTAATGGCAGTTTAATATGAGATTATAGAACATGTTCAAGCACATATATTGTGTCTGTAAAATGTTTCGACCACAATATGTAGTGGTATCAGCATAGAAAGCAAGTAAAAAGCGAGTAATGGAAACAAACATCGCATAGAACATACGTTCTGTTTGTGTTATGCTCGAAAGGAGATGACAAAGTGATTATTGCTTATTATTCAATGACAGGTAATATCCGTCGTTTCTTAAATAGTATGGACATTCCGGACACCTATGAATTATATCAAATAACAGCCGCCAATGTCAGAGATAAAATCGATCAGTCTTATATTTTAGTTACACCGACATACGGTTTCGGAGCTGTGCCTGATACTGTTAAGGAATTTTTAAAAGTAAACTCTTATAATCTAGTCGCAGTCGCATCTAGCGGCAACCGGAACTGGGGTCAGAACTTTGCCAGGGCGGGCGAGTATATAAGCAGCGATTACAGCGTACCGCTCCTGATGAAGTTTGAACTTCACGGCACACCGGAGGAGCGCGCACAATTTATAGTTGAATTAGAAAGGGCAGGGGAATTGCATGAAAGTATTAGATGAAAAAACTTACAACCACGTTGAACTGAATAACGAAGTCACGCAGCGCGACGAAACAGGGTTTTACAAACTGGAGAAAGACCTTGAGGCACTTGAGGTATTCATGGAGGAAGTCGAAGCGAAGACTATCCATTTTGACTCGGAATTAGAAAGGCTGCATTACCTCGTGGACAACGATTTCTATTACGATTTATTCAAAGAGTACAGCGAAACGGCTCTTCAGGATATTATTGATCATGCAGATGCTATTGAGTTCAAATTCAAAAGCTACATGGCAGCGAGCAAGTTCTTTAAAGATTACACTTTAAAAACGAACGATAAAAAACAGTACCTGGAAGATTACAGACAGCACGTTGTGATTGTCAGTCTGTACCTTGCAAAAGGCAATATTGAAACTGCCAAGCGTTTTATCACATCGATGATGGAACAGCGTTATCAGCCGGCAACTCCGACCTTCTTAAACGCAGGCCGTGCACGTCGCGGTGAAATGGTATCATGTTTCCTGCTCGAAGTTGATGATTCACTGAACTCGATTAACTATATCGACTCAACTGCCAAACAATTAAGTAAAATCGGCGGCGGTGTTGCGATTAACTTATCAAAACTGCGCGCACGCGGCGAAGCAATTAAAGGTATCGAAGGTGTAGCTAAAGGAGTTCTGCCTGTAGCGAAATCACTGGAAGGCGGATTCAGCTACGCAGACCAGCTCGGTCAGCGTCCGGGTGCGGGAGCTGTTTACTTAAACATCTTCCACTATGACCTGCCTGAGTTCCTCGACACTAAGAAAGTAAACGCGGATGAAGACATCCGTCTGTCGACAATTTCAACAGGGCTTGTTGTACCGTCGAAGTTCTTTGAACTGGCACGCGACAACAAACCGTTCAGCCTGTTCGCTCCGCACACTGTGGAACGCGAATATGGTATGGCTCTTGACGATATGGACATGGACGAAATGTACGACCAGCTTGTTGCGAATGACAACGTTAAAAAACGCGAGTATGATGCGCGTGACATGTTAAACACGATTGCTCAAACGCAGCTGCAGTCGGGCTACCCGTACTTAATGTTCAAAGACAATGCGAACAAAGTGCATCCTCTCGGCGATATCGGACAGATTAAAATCAGTAACTTATGTACTGAAATCTTCCAGCTGCAGGAAACATCTGAAATTAACGACTACGGCACAGAAGACGTTATCAAACGCGATATTTCATGTAACCTTGGTTCCATGAACATTGCGAACGTAATGGATTCCGGCAAGGTGAAAGAAACTGTGCATGAAGGTATCGAGGCACTGACACTGGTAAGTGACGATACATCGATCGCAAACGCACCGGGCGTTAAGAAAGCAAACGATGAACTGCACTCTGTAGGTCTTGGTGCAATGAACCTTCACGGCTATCTCGCTAAAAATAAAATTGCGTACGAATCATCTGAAGCAAGAGACTTTGCAAACATCTTCTTTATGATGCTGAACTTCCACTCGATTGAAAAATCTATGGAAATCGCAAAAGAACGCGGCGTCACATTTAAAGACTTCGAACGTTCAGACTACGCGACAGGAAAATACTTCGAGCGTTATATTAAAGAAGATATTACACCTGAGTCGGATAAGGTTGCAGAATTATTCGAACACATCCATATTCCGACTAAAGAAGACTGGGCGGAGCTTGGGCAGAAAGTTGAAGAAAACGGTCTTTATCATGCTTACCGTCTTGCTATTGCACCGACACAAAGTATCTCTTACGTGCAAAATGCAACGAGTTCGGTAATGCCGATTGTCGATATGATCGAACGCAGAACTTACGGCAACTCTGAAACATTCTACCCGATGCCATTCCTGTCTAAAGAGACAATGTGGTACTACAAGAGTGCGTTCAATACAGACCAGATGAAACTAATCGATATGATTGCAACAATTCAGCAGCATATTGACCAGGGAATCAGCACGATTCTTTACGTAAACTCGGATATCTCTACGAGAGAGCTTGCGAAATATTATATCTATGCACATCACAAAGGATTGAAATCACTGTATTACACGAGAAATAAATTACTCAGTGTCGAAGAATGTACGAGCTGTGCAGTATAAAGGAGACTAAACAATGATTGCAGTTAACTGGAATAAAGAAGATGACATGACGAATGTCTTCTGGCGCCAAAATATCTCACAGATGTGGGTCGAGACAGAGTTTAAAGTGTCGAAAGATTTAGCATCATGGGCAGGCTTGTCCGAAGATGAAAAAGATACTTTTAAAAAGGTGCTGGCAGGTTTAACAGGACTGGATACACACCAGGCAGATGACGGCATGCCGTTGATTATGCTGCATACTCCGGATCTGCGCAAAAAAGCAGTATATTCATTTATGGGCATGATGGAGCAGGTTCATGCGAAATCATATTCTCATATCTTTACGACGCTGCTGCCGACTAAAGAGACAGACGACCTGCTCGATAACTGGGTAATGAACAATGAACAGTTAAAATATAAAGCGGACAAAATTGTTACAAACTACTATAAATTACTCGATAAAAACCCGTCAGCTTACGACAGGTACATGGCGCGTGTATCATCGGTCTTCCTTGAGTCGTTCCTGTTTTATTCAGGATTCTACTACCCGCTATACTTAGCGGGGAATGGCCGTATGACGACGAGCGGTGAAATTATCCGTAAGATTCTGCTGGACGAATCGATTCATGGTGTCTTCACAGGACTTGACGCTCAGGAAATGAAAGGCGAGCTTACTGCTGAAGAGCAGGAACGTGCGGATAAAGAAATGTACAAATTACTCGATGAACTTTATGAGAACGAAGTAATTTACACTAAGAGTCTGTATGACAAACTCGGTCTGACTGACGATGTATTGAATTACCTTCAGTACAATGCGAACAAATCGCTTGCGAACTTAGGCTTCGATCCTTACTTTGAAGAAAAAGGGTTCAACCCGATTATCGAGAACGCTCTCGATACGACGACGAAAAACCACGACTTCTTCAGTGTTAAAGGCGACGGCTACGTTCTCGCTTTGAATGTAGAACCGCTCCGTGATGAAGACTTTATCTTTAACGATTAATAGATTAAGACGCTCCTCTTAATTAAAGGGGGAGCGTTTTTTTGTTGTCCACAGCCGGCTGTTTGCTTGGGAGAGTCTCAGCTGGGATTGGCATGATTGGCGTTCATGTATACGCAAGACTCGGTGCGTTGGCCTGACGGGGATTCATGTATACGCAAGGCTCGATACGTTGGCCTGACAAGGGTTCATGCATACGCAAGACTCGATGCATTGGCCTGACGGGGTTTCATGTATACGAAAGACTCGATACGTTGGCATGACGGGCTTTCATGTATACGAAAGACTCGATACGTTGGCATGACGGGCTTTCATGTATACGCAAGACTCGGTGCGTTGGCATGACAAACTTTCATGTGTATCCCAGCGCCAAAAAAGCGACAGAGAATTTACACAGCCCACCCCAGCCTGGTCATAAAAATGTCATGATATGGAATTTAAAGTTATCATCAAGTAATGTATGATAAGATGTGAGAGAATTATAGAAATGGGGATACATATATGAAAATTAAATCAGGTGTTTTATCAGTTATGCTGCTTGCAGGATTAACGCTTGCAGCCTGCTCGGGAGAAGAAGAACACGATCATGGCGACATGGACCATGACAACCCTTCAAGCGACGAGATCAGATCACTTGAAGTTGATTTGCAGACTCCGGAAAGCATTCAATCAGGAGAAGCCGCTGAATTTACTGCTCACGTTACTTCAAATGAAGAAGATGTGACAGATGCTGACCAGGTGATGTTTGAAATTTTATCGGGTGAAGAATCTCTGGAAATGATTGAAGTGGATCACAGTGAGAACGGTGAGTACGTGCTTGAGTATACGTTTGACGAACCGGGCGAATACAGTGTTATCGCACACGTCGATGCTTACCAGCTCCACACGATGCCTGAAGAATCCGTGACTGTTGAGTAATAGTGTATTATTATAGTAATAATACTACGGGCAATTCTAGGAGGATATTATGGATTTAACAAGTAAAACTTATATCGTGTCAGGTGCAGCGACTTCGCTCGGCAGAGAAACTGCGCTGGAATTGGCTCAGCATAATGCGAATATTATACTGGCGGGATTAGAGTATAGTGAATTGGAAGAAGTGTACGCTTCGCTTGAGGATACACCGGGCCAGCACAAAATTGTACTGCTGGAACAGTCCAAGGAAATTGACTGGCTGGATATCGTAGATGAAATTGAAGAAAACTACGAATCGCTGAACGGTATTATTTTAGTACACTCAATTTTTACCGATGATAAAACGGTGTACAACGTCAGTTTTAATGAATTCAGCGATGTGATGTACGAACATGTGTGGGGAACGTACCTTGGAATCCGGACCCTTCGTCCCTTATTAAAAGTGGAAAATGACGCTAAAATTATTAACGTGATAGAGCCGGCATTTGAAGAAGTTTTCGAACGCAACTTATATTACACGGTCACAGGGGCGATTGAAGCGCTGACGCATTCTACATCGGTAGAGCTGCGCCGCGAGGATGTTGACGTCTATGCACTCAGCTACCGCCCGACATATAAAACAACAGAAGAAGAACGTGCGAATCACAAAGCAATTAAAAAAATTAAAGCAATTTTAGATCACGATAAAGATATACCAACCGGGGAAACTATTATTATCAGTTAAATTTTAAAGAGTTAAGCCGCCTCCCGGGCGGCTTATTTTTATAATAAGCAATTCTTATGCAGAAAGAGTTTGAATTGTAAAATAGGCCGGTGTATAATGCATGTATGGTTATCAATGATAATCATTTTCAATTAAGGTGGGAAGCCATGATACAAAAGTTGTTTAGAATAGATATTTTAATTTTCCTACTGATCGTTTTATCAATAATCTCTATGTTTGTCGGAGTCAGCCAAATTCATATATCGGACATCTTCAGTTTATCTGATAACCAGATGTCTATACTTATACATAGCCGCATGCCGCGGACCGTGTCAATCATCATTGCAGGTGCATCACTCGCAGTATGCGGGCTCGTGATGCAGCAGCTGACACGCAATAAGTTTGTATCTCCAACGACAGCAGGAACGACAGAATGGGCACAGCTTGGTATTTTACTCGGGTTAATATTTTTCCCGGCGATCAGCATGATGGGCAGATTGTTTTTTGCGGTTGCACTGGCACTGCTTGGAACGATGCTCTTCATGAGCATTATTACCCGCATTAAATTTAAAGACGTTATATTTGTTCCGCTTATCGGGATGATGCTCGGCGGTGTTGTCGCGAGTGTCTCTACATTTCTTGCGCTCCGGACGGACATGCTTCAGGCTATTTCCGGCTGGATGCACGGCAGCTTCTCTACGCTGATATCAGGAAAATATGAAATACTCTACATCAGTATTCCGCTCTTTATCGTCGTCTTTCTGTACGCTGCCCAGTTTACAGTGGCAGGTATGGGAGAAGATTTTTCGACGAACCTCGGAATGAACTATAAGCTTATCGTTAACATCGGGCTGTTTTTAACTGCTGCAATGACGGCGATTGTTGTTGTTTCAGTCGGTATGCTTCCGTTCCTCGGATTGATCGTTCCGAATATCGTGTCGATATTCCGGGGAGATCATCTGAAGGGCACGCTCACTATTACAGCAGTGACCGGTGCAATCTTCGTCATGATCTGCGATATTCTCGGCCGTGTTATTATTGCGCCGTATGAAATTTCAGTCGGTCTGATGATTGCGACAATCGGCAGTGCAATATTCTTAATCCTCATCTTCAGGAGGGTTAAGCATGCATAAGAACACTAAAGTAATTCTGCTGCTGGCCTTGTTATCAGTCGGCCTGCTCGCATTTTATACGTTTTACGGATTGAATCCGGATATTTATTTTTATCAGCTGCCGTCGAGGCTGAAGCGGATACTTGCTATTATTATTGTAGCGGTGGCAATCGCCGTTTCAACAGTGATTTTCCAGACGATTGTTAAAAACAGAATTTTAACACCGTCAATTATGGGGCTGGATTCGGTTTATACCTTCATTCAGACAGCTATTGTATTTTTAGCGGGCGTGAGCTCGCCGCTCTTGTTAAACTCTCAGTACAACTACTTTTTAAGTATGGGCATACTCGTACTGTTTACACTATTCGTTTTTAAATTTCTGTTTAAAGTAACGAAAAATAACATCTTCCTGCTGCTCTTAATCGGTATTATACTCGGTACCTTCTTCGGGAATTTATCGACCTTCATGCAGATTTTAATCAGTCCGGAAGATTTCTCAATCCTGCAGGGAACCCTGTTCGGTTCATTTAACGCAATCGATGAATCACTGCTCGGAATTACTGGAATTATCGTTATCGTTATGCTGATCTTCGTCTTTAAAGACTTTCATGCGCTGGACGTCCTGTCCCTAGGCCGTGACCATGCTTTAAACCTCGGGATTAATTACGACCGTAAAGTATCGGCTCTTTTAATTATTGTAGCGATACTTGTGTCGGTATCGACAGCGCTCGTCGGACCGATAATGTTTCTCGGGCTGCTCGTTGTCAACCTGGCGCACGAGCTTTTAAAAACATTCAGGCATTCCTATCTGATAGTCGGCACAGCACTGGTCAGCATTATTACGCTGGTTATCGGTCAGATGGTCGTTCAGTTCGTATTCGGGAATAACATTGAATTAAGTGTTATTATTAATTTAGTAGGTGGAATTTATTTCATTTACTTAATGCTTAGGAGGAATCGTACATGATTAGTGTCAAGGGAATCACTAAGAAATACGGCAGTAAAACTGTCGTAGATGACGTCTCAATTGATATAGAGAAAGGTAAGATTACTTCACTTATCGGACCAAACGGCGCCGGTAAAAGTACAGTCATTTCAATGATCACACGTTTACTCGATAAAAATAGCGGAGAAGTTTTGCTTGAAGGCGATAATATTTTTACCCAGCCGCATGGTGAACTCGCAAAGAAAATCACGATTTTAAAACAGGCGAATCATCTCGAACTGAAAATTACAGTGAGAGAATTAATTTCTTTTGGGCGTTTCCCGTATTCAAAAGGCAGACTGACTGATCAGGATGAAGAAATCATCGATGAAGCAATCAGCTATATGGGACTGAAGGAATTTGAAGAACGCTATATAGATGAACTGTCAGGCGGTCAGCGCCAGCGTGCGTATATCGCAATGACTATTGCACAGGATACGGAATATATCTTCCTAGATGAACCTCTGAATAATCTGGATATGAAACATTCGGTACAGATTATGCAGATTTTACGCAGATTGTGCCGCGACAAAAGCAAAACGATAATAATCGTTATTCACGATATTAACTTTGCCTCATGCTACTCGGATAATATCGTTGCCTTGAAAGACGGTAAAATCGCAGTCAGCGGTACAGCGAACGAAGTAATTACGAAAGAAGTTCTTGAAGGCATCTATGAAATGGAAATAAATATAGAATCAATTTGCGGACACAGAATTTGTTTCTACTTCGATGGTGTTATCGAAGGAGATTCAACAGAACTCGCAGCAAACTACTTAATCGGCAACGCTTAAACTGCCGGCATTAAAGGAGGTGAGGTTCCGGCATTCGAATGTGTTCAGTAAGTAGCGCAGTATTTTTTTAGTGGGGGCTAAAAAACATATTAAGAGGAGAATAGAGAGATATGGAATTTAAGAAATTATACTTAATGCTTACTATGGCAGTAATCCTGGTACTTGCGGCGTGCAGCGGCGGTTCAGAAGAAGAATCAACAACAGAAGACAATGCATCAGAGGAAACATCAACAGAAGAATCAGCGGGAGAAGAGACTGCTGAGGACGAGTCTTCAGAAGAAGAATCTGCTGACACAATTGCTTATGAAAACCAATTCGAAATCGGAACCGGCGAACGCGGTGAAGAAGGACAAGGAACGCAAATTGACGAAACTGTAGAACTTCCAAAGAACTCTGACAAAGTTGTCATTTTTGACCTTGGGGTTGCTTCAACGTTCGCAGCACTTGACCTTGAAGAAAACATTATGGGACTTCCAAAAGGTGAAAACAATGCTTCACTTGGAAACACTATTTCAGATGTATATGAATCAGACGAAGAATACGTAAACCTTGGCGGACTGAAAGAGCCGGACTATGAAGCATTAGCTGCTCTTGACCCGGAAATCATTATGATTCACGGACGCCAGTCAAACTCTAACGTAGTAGGCGAACTTGAAAAAGCGGCACCAAACGCGGAAATTATTCACGTTGCAGCAGACAACTCAAACTACTTCGAAGACGTTAAAGAAATGACGATGTTTATCGGTGAAATGTACGACGTAGAAGATAAAGCACAAGAACTTGTAGATGACCTGGATGCACAGCTTGCTGAAGTTAACGAAAAAGTTGCAGCAGCAGACTTGCCGATGCTTTTCGTTCAAACTAACGGCGGTAACTTATCATTCCACGGTGTCGGCGGACGTTATGACTTCCTTTACAATGACTTCGGATTCACTTCAGCTGGTGAACAGGAAGAGTCGGAAGAAACAACAGACAGTCATGGTAATGAAATCAGCTATGAGTTTATTGCAGAAACAAACCCGGCTCTGATTTTATTAATGGACCGCGGTGCAGCAGTATCTGAAGGCGAAGCAACATCAACAGACGTACTAGTGAATGAAGTAACTTCAGGCGTTGAGGCAATTGAAAACGACAACGTTTACGAATTAAACCCTCAAAACTGGTACTTAAACGCAGGCGGTTACTTAACAGCATTAGCTCAAGTTCAAGAGATTAATGAAGCAGTAGACGGAGCAACAGCAGAATAATAATTTAATATGATATGAAGCCGGAAACCCGCGAGGTTTTCGGCTTTTTTATATTGCGGCGGTTATTTTTGTTCTTGCCAGCTGATTGATTGTAGAAGTGACAGTGACCCGGCAGCGTCAAAAAATGATAAAATCCCAACAAAAAGGCCGGCGAATTCAATATTCGCCGGCCTTCAGCATACCGATAATTTATTTTTCTAGATTATCTCCGATAATGCGTACTTCGCGGTGAAGCACAACACCGAATTGATCCTGGATTGTGTTTTGTACATGTTCGATTAATGCTTCGTAGTCTCCCGCTGTACCGCCGTCGACGTTAACCATAAATCCGGCGTGTTTTTTTGATACTTCGACGCCGCCGATGCGGTAGCCCTGCAAGCCCGCATCCTGAATCAGCTTGCCTGCAAAATTGCCGGGCGGGCGTTGAAACACGCTGCCGCATGATGGATATTCAAGCGGCTGTTTTGATTCGCGTTTTTCCGTCAGATCGTCCATAACGGCTTTAATTTCATCGTAATTTTTTTCTTCAGAGAGTTCGAACTCTGCTGAAACGACAACGAGATGTTCTGTCTGAACGCGGCTAGTCCGGTAGCCGAGTTCAAGTTCCTCGAGTGTCAGCTTTACGAAATCGCCGCTTTCATTAATGGCAGTCACCTGAGTCAGACAGTCTTTCACCTCGCCGCCGTAAGCGCCCGCATTCATATAAACAGCGCCGCCGACTGATCCTGGAATGCCGCAGGCGAATTCAAGCCCCGAGA
This sequence comes from Jeotgalicoccus nanhaiensis, assembly GCF_015235105.1. Taxonomy (NCBI): domain Bacteria; kingdom Bacillati; phylum Bacillota; class Bacilli; order Caryophanales; family Staphylococcaceae; genus Jeotgalicoccus; species Jeotgalicoccus nanhaiensis. The sequence goes on along the minus strand of NZ_JADGLW010000001.1, from coordinate 390,350 downwards.
GTTCATGCTGCAGTGCAAGTCTCGATGCATCGATAATCGCTGCGCCGCTTTCAGCGACGAGCGTGCGGCCTTCCACTCGAATATCGTTCAGTTTTAAAAGGCTGACGACGATGCCGCGTATGCCGCCGTCGCGAATAATAATATTCGAACCGTTGCCGAGATAGGTTACGGGGATATTATTCTTATTGGCGAAAGCGATAACAGCGGCTGTATCTTCAACAGTTCCCGCTTCAACATACACATCCGCGGCTCCGCCTGTTTCAGTATAAGTATATTTATATAATGGTTCATCAATTTTAATTACCGATGACGTTAATAGTTTTTTAAGCTCCTGGTCAAGCTGCGTGTTATTCACATTAATTTTCCTCTCAAAGCATAATTAATATATATTATAGTTTAAATAAGGATAAATTTAAACTAACATAATATATGTTATAATGTAGCGTATTAAAAGAAAGAAAATTTTTCATAAAGCGAGGTTCTTATATGAATGGCAAATCGCTGACCTTCTATCCGCTGATCCTGCTGCTTGCAGTAATGCTTTCGGCATGCGGGAATAATCTGGAAGCTGATTTACATACTTATGAAGAAAGTACAGACAAGCTTACAGGACTGAATAATGAATTTAATGAGACCATTAATAATATGAACTTAGATAAACTTCAGGCAATGTACTATGGCGATGAAGAAGTGGATATAGAATATCTGCAGAATTTAAAAACTGAAGTCGATGAAATACTCGTGCCGCTTGCAGACAGCCTCACCGAAGAGCTTGACAGTGTCGAAGTGCCAAACAGCGAGCTCGAAGAACTGCATGGCATTTTGAGGGAGAGCATCAGCGTGAAGCAGGATTTTACATCTCAGATGTCTTCATTTTTAAATTCGTATGCTTTATCGATTGATTCCAATTCACAGCTGGTCTCTCTCAGCCAGTCTTTTATTACGCATCAGGAAGAACGCGATAATATTATCGAATCAGCAGACAGTGCCGAAGAAATTGAAGAGATGAACAAGCTGATTGAAGTGCTGAATGAGAACAGCGAAGAACTGGATAAGCACTCCACAGCTTTCCATAATGAAAAGAGCGCGGAAGAAAAAGAGCAGTATGCAAACGATATTCTGCTGCCTATGCTGGACGATCACATCGAAGCGCTGAATGCGCTGAATATCTCTACCGGCAAGGCAACCCGGGCCCGCACGATTTCACTCGAAATGTATTATAACTACCGGACGTATTTTGAAGAACGCAAAAATGTTATGGTTTCGGTTGAAAACCTGCAGGAAGTGTCATTGCAAAATGTGCTGCCGCTCGTAGAAACAGCAGCGACGCTCGACAGCCAATTCCAGGAAGAACTTGAAAATAAAAAAAATGAGGCCCGCTAGGAGTCTCATTTTTTTACGTTTTCGCCTGTCTCTTTACCAGTCTGCAGATTATGTAAAGGATGCTGCGGATCTTTTTCGATTTTTGAAATCATTACATTTCGGAGCACTACAGTAACAAGCCAGAACAGAAATACTGCAAGCAGTATCCAGGACATTAAATTGTTGTTTTCAAAGTCTAAAAAGAACAGTACAACAACGATAAACAGAATCGCGTTCAGCGAATCCAGGAAAGTCCAGCGCTTTAATTTTTTAGTCATAAGTAACCCTCCAGTACAGTTGCATTATATCATATGTCGAGAAACCGATTTGCTATATTTTAAAATAAGTGATAAATTATATAAAGTTAATGAAAGGTGTGATGAAATGTTAACTAAAATAACCAATATAGATGCATTTCAAAATCTAATTAAAAATAAAAATGAATTTTATTTTTTAAAACACAGCAATACTTGCCCGATATCTGCGTCGGCTTTTGAAGAATTTCAAAAATTCCATTATGAAAGAGACATGGACGGCTATTATTTAATCGTTCAGGACCACCGGGATTTATCTGACTATATCTCTGAAACTTACGAAATAAAACACGAATCACCGCAGGCATTTTATTTCTCCGGAGGAAAAGTAAAGTGGCATGATTCGCACAGCAAAATAACATTGAGCACTCTGTCGAGTGTGGAAGATTAAAAAAACGAGCCGGAGCTCGTTTTTTTATTATCCGATTGGGGCAAACATTACTCTGTTTTGTCCCAGTTTTTTCGCTTCGAACAAGGCGCCTTCTGCTTCTTTTAACAGATCGCGCTTGGTCGCTCCGGCAGTATCTTTATAGCCGACGCCGATTGAAACTGTCGCGTTAACCGTGTCGATTTCATTTACGTGGAACTTGGAATATTCAACACTGTTGCGAATCGCTTCGCCGAGACGGACTGTTTTATCGAAGGACAGATTGGGAATGACCATAGCGAACTCCTCGCCGCTGTTTCTAAACAGATGACCGCCTGTCGGCACGTAATTTTTTAACAGCGACGCCATCTGGCTGATAATCTTATCGCCGGAATCATAACTGTGCTTGTCGTTATACGATTTAAAACTGTCGATATCAATCAGGAGCAGGCTCAGCGTATCGTCATTTTCAAAGTGTTCGTCGACTAATTTATCGAGCGATTTCACATTTCCGAGCTGTGTCAGATGGTCGATAAACTCATCATCATCGATGCGTTTGTTCAATCTGTATATCGCGTTAATATCTTCATACATCATATGCGCAACAAATATAATCAGCGATGTTACAACGAGTAGTATTATACCTGTCATTAATGATATATTGTAGAAGAATTGATTTAGAATAATGATATATAAAGATGTGAAGATAATGTTTGTCACAACTAAATTCGCGTGCGTTATTTTACGGATAAAAGGCACGATCATCAAAAACAGCATATAGAGCACAATAAACACGATATAAGCTGAAATGCTGTGGTCAAAAATGAAATGATAGAAAAAATATACGACAGCAGCCGACATCAGGCCGTAGTAAAATGTATTATACGCTGCGAGAATTAACAGCGGGATAAAAAACAGCGCAAATTCACCCTCTGAAGTGCTGATCGGCACGAGCAGCGACAAAATTGATAATGTTGTCATTAAAAGCGACTGAAACAAACCTGTTTCCACAATCTTTTTTTCTTCGAAAAACTGAATACGGTAAAAGAGGTATATACCGCTTATAATTAAAGCGATATTTAATAAAAAATCGATGAACATAGCACGCCTCCTGACCGGATGAATTTATACCCTCATTATACAATGATTTATTCATTTAGGAAAATTATCATCAGATTCTTTAAAAAGGGAACTTTTTATACCGAATATGGTATATTTAATTGGATTAAAAATACGGGTGAGAATATGTATACTTTATTTATTTTATGTATATCGTTCGCGATATCTTTATTAATAGTGCCGCTTTTTATATACATTGCGAAGCGTTTCGGGTTTGTAGATTATCCGAACTACCGCAAAGTGCATAAAGTGCCGATGCCTTATCTCGGCGGTGTGGCGATTCTGCTGAGCTTTACAATCGTAACGCTGTTTGCTCAGCCTGTCGAAACTGAATATAAACCGATTATTATCGGTGCAGTAGTAATCTGCCTGATCGGGGTAATTGATGACAAGTATGATTTGAAGCCGTTCATTAAATTCCTCGGCCAGCTCGTCGCCATCGCAGTACCGATTTCATATGGTATTGTTATCGATACGATTACGCCTTTCGGCTTTGAAATTAACTTCGGTGTCTTTTCAATACTGGTCACTGTTATTTGGCTTGCCGCAATTATAAACGCGATTAATCTGATCGACGGGCTCGACGGTCTGGCAACAGGCGTTGTTATTATTGCGCTGGCAAGTATCGCTGTAATAACTATTTTCCAGCAGAACATCTTCGTCATGATGCTTTGTGTTATTCTGCTCGGTGCCTGTCTCGGATTTCTGCCGTACAACTTTCATCCGGCAAAAACTTTTCTCGGTGATAACGGGGCGATGATGCTCGGCTACATTATCGGTGTGCTGTCGATTATCGGCTTTAAAAATATTACATTTATTTCGCTGTTCTTCCCGATTATTATACTCGGGGTGCCGTTTATGGATATTTTCTTTGCGGCAGTCCGGCGGTACAGAGAAGGTGTGTCTGTTATGCGGGCAGATAAAAATCACCTGCACCACAGAGTGCAGCAGCTCGGTTTCTCTCACAGGGAGACCGTCGTGCTGATTTACTTTATTGCGCTCTTGTTCGCTATCGGCGGGGTAATCATGTACCTCGCAACTGTGCCGGGCGCGGTAATTATCGGCATTCTGCTCTTGTTTACGATGAATATAGTAGTTGAGGCGACCAATCTGATTGGCTCAAATCGCCGTCCGGTACTGAACTTTTTCCAGAAAGTATTTAATAAAATTCCATAATCAGACTGTTTCTTCAGCGATGATAATGTCGCCTTCTTCATAATCGAAACTGTTGCTGGTAATTTCTTTTAAGGTGTTGACGATTGCGTCGACACCTTTTTCTTTGACGTGCAGCACATAGCTCACCTTATCCGTGTAGTTCTGCGAAACGATTGCTGCTTCCGCCGTTTCGAGATAATGTTCGAACTTGCTCGTAAAAGTATAATCAAGGGTCACAGTGAGCGGCACAACCGGAACTTCCACAACTTTTCCTGCTTCCTTGACCGCGCTCGATGCGCCTTTTGAATACGCGCGTATTAAACCGCCGGCACCGAGCTTAATTCCGCCGAAGTAGCGGGTGACGACCACAGCCGCATTGTAAAGCTCTTCTTTTTTCAGCACTTCGAGAATCGGCACCCCGGCTGTACCCTGAGGCTCACCGTCATCATCCGCTTTTTGAATCAGGGCGCTTTTACCGATGATGTAAGCACTGCAGTTATGTGTAGCTGTTTTATGTTCTTTCTTTATTTCCGCTATAAAAGCTTTCGCTTCTTCTTCAGATTCAGTCCGTTTTATAAACGATAAAAACCGGGACTTTTTAATAACGATTTCAGTTTCCGCACTTTTGTAATTCATGTATTTTTGTTCCATAAAAACACCTCCATAACAGTTTATCATATGTCCGATATGTAGTAGAATAGTTACGAGATGAATTGGAGGAGACGCATATGAAAGTTGCGGTGGTCGTAGATTCGACAAGTTATTTATCAGAGGAAATTTTAGCCGAACATAATATATTTACAATTCCCTTAAATGTAGTGGTAGGGGATAAGACTTTTAAAGAAAACGAAATAGATAATAAATGGTATTATGCCGAAATGGCTGCACTGGAAGAACTGCCGACAACGAGCCAGCCGTCAATCGGCGATTATATTTTACTTTTGGAGTCGCTGTACCGGGACGGCTACACCGACGTTATCAGCTTCCATCTGTCTGCTGAAATCAGCGGCACATGCCAGAGTGCACGGGCAGCAGCTGCAAGTGTCGACGGTATTAACGTACACGTCGTTGACTCTGAAATTGCAGCTGCACCGCTAGGTTTTTTAGCTCTCTATGCGGCGCAGAATCTTGCTTCAAAGCCGCTTCAAGAAGTGCTGGCTGATGTTAATGACATGAAAGAGAAACACAGCATGAATGCCTTCTTCCTAGTCGATACACTGACAAATCTGCAGAAGGGCGGCCGCTTATCGAATGCCCAGGCCTTTATCGGCGGACTATTAAAGATTAAACCGATCCTTGAATTTCAGAACGGTAAAATTGTCGCTATCGAGAAAATAAGAACACAGAAAAAAGCGATGCTGAAAATTGAAGAAATGCTGCAGGCTGAATTTGACAAGCACGAAGGCAAAGAGCTGACAGCGTGTTTAATTCATGCCAATGCAGAGGAACTCGGTATGCGCTACAAACAGGAACTGGAAGAGAAGTTTCCGCAAGTTAAATTTGTCATGCAGGAATTTGGTCCGGTGGTCGGCACGCATTTAGGGGAAGGTGCGCTCGGCATCGGCTTCACCACGTATAAAGTAGATGTTACAGGCTTATAATAATATATTTTAAACCGCAGCTTATTCAGGCTGCGGTTTTTTTCTTGGGGGAATATTATGATTTTAAAACACGGCGCTCCGAACCTTATGTTCAAAGCTGGAGTAAAAGATAACAGATGTTTCCGCTGCGGCAACCGGGATAAAGATTTGTTTTATACGTATTACTCTTCATATGATGAGACAGACATTACTTACTGTCTTCACTGTATAGCACTCGGACGGTCGGACTCTCTTAATCCGCTGTACGGATATGAGACTGTCAGGCAGCGGGATAATATTGACTACGCTCTCGATTTTGAACTGAATGATATACAGCAGGCGGCGAGTACGAGACTGCTTGATGCAATTAAAAATAATCACAATCTTCTTTTGTACGCAGTGACCGGCGCAGGGAAAACTGAAATAACATTTGAAGGGATAAAATATGCACGGAACAGCGGTTTGAATGTGGCTTTCGTATCGCCGAGAATCGATGTTGTTAAGGAAGTTTATTTAAGACTCGCCGATGCCTTTAAAGGAGTGCGCATTGATTTAATGTACAGCGGCGTCAAATCAGTATTCTCTCATATGTTTACCGTCTGTACCGTGCACCAGCTGTTTAACTGCATCGATCATTACGATGTGATTATTATCGACGAAGTCGACGCCTTTCCGCTGCCGGAAGAACCGCTTTTAATGGAAACAGTTAAACGGTCGGCAGCGGAAGATGCATCGATTATTCTGATGACGGCGACGCCGACAGCGGAAATGAAATTGCTTGTTGGAAAAGACAATGTTGTTACAATCGCACGCCGCTATCACGGTTATGATTTAGCTGTGCCGAAAGTTATCTGGCAGAATTCCGGTAGGTATATAAAGAAGAAGCAGATCCCGCCGAAGCTTACAGAACTGCTCGATAATATTATTAAAGCAGACAGAAAAGTACTGGTCTTTTTTCCGGATATCACTATGATGAAAGCAGCTGCTGAGCTTTTGAAAAAGAAATACAGCCGTTTAGAATCGGTCTACAGCGGAGATGCTGAACGGTATGAAAAAGTGCAGCTGATGCGTGACGGGGAACTTGACATACTCTTGACGACTACTATTTTGGAACGTGGAGTAACGTTTTTATATCTGGATGTAATCGTGGTCGACGCGCACCGGTTCGACAGTGCAAGTTTAATCCAGATATGCGGGCGCGTCGGACGTAAACCAAAAGATCCGACAGGAAATATTTCGCTTATAACGGATTTTAATACTTCGGGTATCCGGGGCACTCTTGCTGCCATCAGTCAATTTAACAAAGGGAGGACGGCACTTTGAGATGTCTATACTGCCATGACGTTATTAAAGAAGAAATGACACTGATTACGCTGTTTACAAAAAATGAGCCCTTATGTTTAACATGCCGGGCTGCCCTGAATTTTAAATATCCGGGAGAAAGGTGCGGCCGATGCCATCAGCTTGTAAGAAAAGAAGCGGATATTTGCGCGGACTGTCACGTCCTCATAGATCTTTATCCCGCTGTAAATAAAATATATACGGCGACAGATTATAATGAAGAGATTAAAATGCTGATGCACCGTTATAAATTTGTGAAAGATTATGCACTCAGTGAAGTGCTGGCTCTGCTTATTTCATTTAATTTTAAACGTTACGATTATGTCATGCCGGTGCCTGTGTCGAGTGCCCGGCTGAAAGAGCGGACTTATAACCAGACGTCAGCTGTTATGAGAGCAGCTGGTGTGACTTATACGAATATGCTCGGCACAGGCAAGGTGAAAAGACAGTCGGAACTTTCAAAACATGAACGGCTGAGCAGCACAAATCCATTTTATTTACTGGAAAATGTTAAAGATATGAACTTATCGGGTAAGAGTGTACTTATAGCCGATGACATTTATACGACTGGCATTACAGTGCATCAGGCGGCTGATGTCATCAAAGATTTAAATTTTCAGAATATTGATGTGTTTACGTTTTCAAAAACTCAGCACATTTGATATAATGAAGATAAGAAACAAGGTACTTATAAGGAGGGCTCATCATGATTAGAGTTGAAATCAGAGGCGAAAACATTGAAGTAACAGACGCAATCCGCGATCACATCGAGGAAAAAGTCGGTAAGCTTGAACGTTACTTCAACGATGTACCAAACACTCATGCACACGTAAACATCAAGGTACGTAATAACAAACGGGGCAAGGTTGAAATTACGATTCCTATGAAAGATTTAACGCTGCGTGCTGAGGAAGGACACGATGATCTTTATGCTGCTGTCGATTTAGTAATTGACAAGCTGGAAAGACAAATCCGCAAGCATAAAACTAAGATCAACCGCAAATTCAGAGAGAAAAACCCTGAGGCCGATTTCTTCAATGCATCAGCGTTCGAAAACGGCGCACAAGAAGACAATGAGAATAGTGACGAGATTGCAATTTTCCGTTCTAAAGAATTCACTTTAAAACCGATGGATTCTGAAGAAGCAGTTCTGCAGATGAATATGCTCGGTCACGATTTCTTTGTCTTTAATGATAGAGAAACTGATGGTACCAGTATTGTTTACCGTCGTAAAGACGGCAAATACGGCTTAATCGAAACAAATTAATGTCAAATTGCTTAAAACCCTGACGGCGGTTTACCCGCCTTCGGGGTTTTTTGATGTTACATATTTTATTTTCCTCTATAATGGTGGTAAAATGTAATGATGTATAAACAGGTAATTTTTCATGAGGGAGAGAAAATCCATGGGTGTTTTGGATAAATTGTTCGACGGCAACAAAAGAGAGTTAAAAACGTTGCGTAAACAGGCACAAAAGGTGCTTGAACTGGCACCGGAAACAGAAAAATTAAGCGATGATGATATTAAAAATAAAACAGCGGAATTTCAGGAAAAGCTGAAGTCTGCTGAGGGTGATAGAAAACAGGAAGAAAAAATACTGGACGACATACTGCCGGAAGCATTTGCGATAGTAAGAGAAGCGGCCAAGCGTACGCTCGGCATGGAACCGTTCGAAGTTCAGGTGATGGGCGGTATCGCGCTTCATAAAGGCGATATTGCAGAGATGAAAACCGGGGAAGGTAAAACCTTAACAGCGACGATGCCGGTGTATTTAAATGCGCTGACAGGACGCGGCGTGCATGTTATTACGGTCAACGAGTATTTATCTGAAATACAAATGGCTGAACTTGAAGTGCTGTATAACTACCTTGGACTGACAGTCGGCTTAAACCTGAATGCTAAAAACAGCACTGAAAAGCGCGAAGCATTTGCGGCAGATATTACGTATACAACAAATAACGAGCTCGGCTTCGATTATTTACGGGATAACATGGTGACTTATAAGCAGGACCGTGTACTCCGCGGTTTAAATTTTACCGTCATTGATGAGGTTGACTCAATCTTAATTGATGAAGCGCGGACGCCTTTAATTATTTCAGGTAAAGCAAAAGAACGGGAAACGTATTATTTACAAGCTCATCAGTTTACGAGAATGCTGAAAGAGGAAGAAGACTACACTTACGATATTAAAACGAGAAATATACAGCTGAACGAATCCGGCATGGAAAAGGCGGAGAAATGGTTTAAGATCGATAATCTGTATGATGTTCAGCATGTCAGTCTGCTGCATCATATCAATCAGGCGCTAAAAGCGAACTATTCAATGGAACGCGATGTAGACTATGTCGTTGAAGATGAAGGTATTCTGATCGTCGATCAGTTTACGGGACGCACGATGAAAGGCCGCCGTTTCTCTGATGGTCTGCACCAGGCAATCGAAGCAAAAGAGGGTGTGGATATTCAAAATGAATCGCGCACGATGGCATCGATTACCTTCCAGAACTTCTTCCGGCTGTTCCACAAACTGTCAGGTATGACAGGGACGGCGAAGACCGAAGAAGAAGAGTTCATGAACATTTATAATATGCGCGTGACACAAATCCCGACGAACCAGCCGGTGGCTAGAATCGACAACACGGATAAAATTTACGCGGCTGAAGAAATTAAACTGCGTGCGGTCGTGGATGATGTTATCGAACGTCACCGCAAAGGACAGCCGATTCTAATCGGTACTGTTGCTGTTGAAACGAGTGAACTGATTTCAAATCTGCTGAAAAAACACGGTATTCGTCATAACGTTCTGAATGCGAAAAACCACGGACGTGAAGCGGAAATTATTAAAGAAGCCGGTAAAAAAGGCGCAGTAACGATTGCGACAAACATGGCTGGGCGCGGGACGGATATTAAACTTGGCGACGGCGTAAAAGAACTTGGAGGCCTGGCGGTAATCGGGACGGAGCGTCACGAATCACGACGCATCGATGACCAGCTCCGCGGGCGTTCCGGACGTCAGGGTGATGTTGGGGAAAGTACATTCTACCTGTCGCTTGAAGATGATTTAATGCGCCGCTTCGGTTCCGAGAGAATTCAAAGCATGATGGAGCGCATGGGCATGAGCGAAGAGGAACTGACGAGCAAAATGATTTCCCGCGGTGTGGAATCTTCACAAAAACGGGTGGAAGGCAATAACTTCGATGCGCGTAAGCGACTGCTTGAATACGATGAGGTACTCCGTAAACAGCGTGAAATTATTTACGGCGAACGCGATGAAATTATCGACCATGATGATGTTTCCGGACTGTTAAACGATATGATTGAACGGTCTGTGCAGCGTACTGCAGAGTTTTACGACCTCGACAATGAAGAAGATATCGATTATGAACAATACGTTAAAACGCTCACGGAGATGTATCTTCCTGAAGATGCAATCAGCATTGATGATATCCGCGGCAAAGGTCCGGATGAAATCTTCAGCCTTGTTATGGACAGAGTGAAAACTCATCTTGACGAGAAAGAAGAAACGCTCGGTACAGAGAAAATGCGGTTATTTGAACGCATGATGATGCTCCGCACGATGGACCAGAAATGGGTAGAACACATCGACAGCATGGATCAGCTGAGAACAGGAATTCACCTCCGTTCATACGGTCAGATAAACCCGCTCCGGGAATATCAGAACGAAGGTATTCAGATGTTTGAAAACATGCTTGTTAATATTGAAGATGACACTGCGAAATATGTGCTGAAAACAACTGTCCGTACGGATGAGGAAATGAAGCGCGAGCAGGTCGTTGACAAAAAACAAATGCATACAGGCGACGGAAAACCGAAAGCGAAAAAGCAGCCGGTCAAACGCCAGGTTAAAGTCGGCAGAAATGACCCGTGTCCATGCGGCTCGGGCAAAAAATACAAAAACTGTCACGGACAATAAGTTAGGGGATACAATATGGAATTAAGTGAAGTAAAAAACTTTTTACAGGAAAAAAGAGAGAAATTAAATGACTTTAGGGGGTCTCTTTGACTTAGAAGAAAAAGAGACTCAAATACAGGAAAATGAAGAGCTTATGCTGGATCCGGATTTTTGGAACGACAGCGATAAGGCAGCAGAAGTTATCGCAGACAATAACTATCTGAAAAAAATTGTCGACGGCTTTAATTCTCTCAGCAGCTCCCTGGACGATATTGAAACATCCCATGAACTGCTGCGCGAAGAATACGATGAAGAACTGGTGGAACTGCTTGAAGAATCAGTTAAAGAGACATCAGCAGCCATTGAAGAATATGAATTAAACCTGCTTTTAAGCGGTGAACACGATTCTCTGGATGCGCTGCTCGAGCTGCATCCGGGTGCCGGCGGCACCGAATCTCAAGACTGGGCTGAAATGCTTTTAAGAATGTATCAGCGCTACAGTGAATCCGAAGGCTTTAAAGTCGAAACTTTGGATTACCAGGGCGGAGACGAAGCGGGTGTGAAGAGCGTGTCTTTATCGATTAAAGGACCTAATGCATACGGATTGCTGAAAGCCGAAAAAGGTGTGCACCGTCTGGTAAGAATATCGCCGTTCGATTCATCGGGACGCCGCCATACGTCGTTTGTGTCGTGCGAAGTCACACCGCAGTTTAAAAATACGGATATTAATATAGAAATTAATACTGATGAAATTAAAATTGATACCTACCGCTCAAGCGGTGCCGGCGGACAGCACGTTAATACGACAGACTCGGCTGTACGTATTACGCACCTGCCGACCGGTGTGGTGGTAACCTGTCAAAATGAACGTTCGCAAATTAAAAACCGCGAGCAGGCAATGCAGATGCTGAAAGCAAAACTGTATCAGCGGAAGCTGGAAGAGCAGCGTGCGGAAATTGATAATATTAAAGGTGAACAGAAAGAAATCGGCTGGGGAAGCCAAATCAGAAGTTATGTCTTTCACCCGTACTCCATGGTTAAAGATCACAGAACAAATTACGAAGTCGGCAATACCGATAAAGTAATGGACGGCGACCTTTCGCCATTTATTCACGCTTATCTGCGCTGGAGTATGTAAAATAATTGGAGGTCTGTAATAAATGAAAAGAATACTGCTGACTGCAGGCTTTAGTATTGTTCTTTTACTCGGCGCATGCGGCGGAAGTGAAGAAGAAACAGGCGATGAACAGGCAGCTGTGGATGACGGCAAAGCAATTTACCGCAGCGCATCGTGCTTCAGCTGTCACGGAGCGGATCTGGAAGGAGCATCCGGGCCGAACCTTCAGGAAGTCGGTGCGAGACTGAGTGAAGATGAAATCCGTACTGTGATTGTTGAAGGTACAGATGTCATGCCGGGCGGCCTCGTCGAAGATCCAAAAGAACTGGATGCACTGGCGGCATGGCTGTCGGAACAGCAATAATTTAAGATTGGCACACGGACATGATAGATATGTCCGTGTTTTTTTATTTTCGAAGAATGTGAAAGTATATATTACAGTACATTAATAATCGGGTAAATTAAGTTACTATTGATGATTTCAAGGTTCATCGTTTAAAAGCAGATAGAAAAAATATTGGTATTGTAAAATTCAGACCTTCAGATTTCTAAGAAATTTCTTTTATATTACAAGTATATTACAAAGCACAATTTCGATTTTTCTTATGCTATAGTTTAAATCGTGTCGTAATAGATAGATGTGAGCGGAAACATCAGACAAAAAACTTATATAAAACTTAAACTAATTATCTAGTAGGAGGAAATTCACTTTATGAAAAAAACAGTAGTATCTGTAGCAACTTTGACAGCAATCACAGGTGTAGCGGCAACAGCGGTTTCAGCAGACGAGTACACTATATCCAGTGGAGATACTTTATGGGGAATAGCTAATGAAGTTGGTACATCAGTTGCAGACTTAAAAGCTGATAACGAACTTTCAAGTGATATTATTTTCCCGGGAGATGTACTGACAGTTAATCCAGAGGAAGCTGAAAAAGCACCTGCTCCTGCTAGTAATGAATCAACATACATAGTTAAACCAGGAGATACGCTTGGGCAAATTGGAGCGGAATTCTCATTAGATTACAATGAAATCATGAAATGGAACAACTTATCTTCAGATCTTATTTTTGTTGGTCAGGAACTTTCAATTGACGGATCAGCAGCTGCTGAACCAGCAGCAGAAGTTGAAGAAGCACCTGCTGTAGAAGAAGTTCAGGAAGCTGAACCAGCAGTTGAGGTAGAAGAAGAACCAGCTGTAGAAGAAGTTCAGGAAGCTGAACCAGCAGTTGAAGTAGAAGAAGAGCCAGCGGTTGAAGAAGTTCAAGAAGCTGCACCAGCAGTTGAGGTAGAAGAAGAACCAGCTGTAGAAGAAGTTCAGGAAGCTGAACCAGCAGTTGAGGTAGAAGAAGAGCCAGCGGTTGAAGAAGTTCAAGAAGCTGCACCAGCAGTTGAGGTAGAAGAAGAACCAGCTGTAGAAGAAGTTCAAGAAGCTGCACCAGCAGTTGAGGTAGAAGAACCAACTGAAGAAGAATTAGCAGCCGAAGAGGCTGAAGCACAAGCAGCAGCAGAAGCTCAAGCGGCAGAAGAAGCTGAAGAGGCTGAAGCACAAGCAGCAGCAGAAGCTCAGGCAGCAAAAGAAGCTGAAGAAGCTGAAGCACAAGCAGCAGCAGAAGCTCAGGCGGCAAAAGAAGCCGAAGAAGCTGAAGCTCAAGCAGCAGCAGAAGCTCAGGCAACAAAAGAAGCTGAAAAGGCTGAAGCTCAAGCAGCAGAAGCTCAGGCGGCAGAAGAGGCTGAAGCACAAGCAGCAGCAGAAGCTCAAGCGGCAGAAGAAGCTGAAGAGGCTGAAGCACAAGCAGCAGCAGAAGCTCAAGCGGCAGAAGAAGCTGAAGAGGCTGAAGCACAAGCAGCAGCAGAAGCTCAGGCGGTAAAAGAAGCTGAAGAGGCTGAAGCTCAAGCAGCAGCAGAAGCTCAAGCGGCAAAAGAAGCAGAAGAGGCTGAAGCTCAAGTAGCAGCAGAAGCTCAGGCGGCAAAAGAAGCAGAAGAGGCTGAAGCTCAAAGAATCGCGGAAGTACAAGCAGCTGAAGAAGAAGCGGCTGAACGTGCTGCAGAACAGGCAGCAGAAGAAGCAGAAGCTCAGGAACAACCTGCAGCAGCAACTCCAGTTTCAAGTGCAAGCAATGGCAAGAACTATTACCAGTGGGGTTCATGTGCATGGTACGTATTTGAAAAACGTTCTTCTATGGGCCTATCAGTTGGAAACGGTTGGGGAGATGCTACGAATTGGGCGTCTAATGCTCAAGCAGCAGGTTACTCTGTAAGCAACTCGCCTTCAGTAGGCGCTATTATGCAGGCTCCAGCTCATACTAATGGTTCATACGGCCAAGGACATGTTGCAGTTGTTGAACGTGTTAATGGTGATGGATCAATTCTAGTATCAGAAATGCAGTTCGGCGGAGGACTTGGTGATTTAAACACGAGAACTATCAGTGCTTCTCAAGTTTCAAGCCATAACTTCATTAACTAATATACATTAATAAAGTCAGCGGGAAACAGATCTATTTTACATAGATCTGTTTCCCGCTATTTTTATACTTCTGAATAAAGTTTTAAAAATAGGTTATCTAATACTATATAGAAGGAAAATCAAAATATCGGGCACCGTGAAACCGACAGTGTCCGACAAACTCAATAATTATAAGAAATAGCAAGATTGAACTATTAAGAAGGGAGCATCTATCTTCAATGAAAATTATTTCACAGGACAACAATACATCTGTTGCACTGACTTCTCTGATTATTCTCTGGATTCTTAACTTGCTCACATTCAAGCAGATTAAAAAGCTGGATGATAAAGTAACTGCAATGAGGAAGCAGTGGCAGAAGGACAGGCAGGCTGATAATCACAAAATATAGGGTACAGTATATCTTCATTCTTCACATTTTCTTAACCTCTCCAGACGGTACTTTATCAGTACGGTATGTTAAAATGATTAAAATGATATGAGAGGGAAAGTGGATTGGATGACGGGGAAAAAAATTATTATTGCGGTTGTTTTTATCGCGTTCTTTCTGCTCATCGGTATTAGTATTGGTGCTGTGATTAATGTATCCGACGATCAGATGAGAGAAAGAAGCCTGCAGACGCTGCAGGATTCTGAAGGGCGCGACAATCATCATGCGGTCGGTTTGAATTTGCTCGGCACGGAGTCAGAGGCTGTAATCAATACTGAGGAGCCGCTCAGAGATATTATTCAGGATAATGAAGTGACTGTTGTAAACTTTTTCGCTTCCTGGTGCGAACCGTGTAAAAGGGAAACGCCTGAGCTAAATGAGTATGCACAAGATACGGCAGACAGCGATGTTCAAGTCGTCGGTATCAATATCGATGACAGTGTTAAAAACCGCGATGAATTTTTGAAAACTTACGATGTTCAGTACCCTGTCTTCGAACTGGCTGATGAGGCGGATATGACAAAAGAATTTAAAATCAGCCTAATGCCGACTACATTCTTTATCGATTCGAACGGTGAAGTAGTACGTGCGTATATTGGAGAAATAGGACCGGAATTGATTACGAATTACATTAACTATGTAAAGGAGCGTCAATAAATGGGAATACATCAATATTTTAAAAGTTTAAACGATTTGGAGAAGCTTGTCAGATGTCCCGGCAAGTTTAAATACCAGGAGCACAACGTTGCTGCGCATTCATTTAAAGTGACAAAGATTGCCCAATATCTCGGAACGGTTGAAGAGCATAAGGGCAATGAGGTTGATTGGCGTTCTTTATATGAGAAGGCACTGAATCACGATTATCCGGAAATTTTTACAGGAGATATTAAAACGCCTGTCAAGTATGCATCACTTGAGCTGAACACACTCTTTCTGGAAGTTGAAGAAACGATGACTGAGAAGTTTATAGAAACCGAATTTCCGCCGGAATATCAGCAGATATACAAAGACCGGCTGAAAGAGGGCAAGGACAGTACGCTGGAAGGCCAGATTCTTTCTGTTGCAGATAAAATTGATCTGCTTTACGAATCTTTTGGTGAAATTCAAAAGCGCAATCCCGAACCTCTATTTTTCGAAATCTATGAAGAGTCGCTAGCGACGATTAAACGTTTTGATCATTTACTATGCGTCCAGGATTTTCTGGAAAATATTTTAACAGAAATGCTGTCGGAACGTTTTATTCCGAAAGATGAGCTGTTTGAAATAACGAATGCCATTCTGAACCGGGAGTAGTATGATGGATTTGTACTGGTACATGATGGCAATGGTCGTCCCGGCAACGACTGTTGTAGTGTTTACGCGTCTTACGCGTAATAAATATGTTGCAGTGATGCTGACTTTTATTTTATTTGGTACATCGATTTACAGAGGTTTTTACCCCAGCGAGTGGGTAATTTACATAGATTCTGCATCGATTTTTGTAGGGTATATAATAGTAGAGATTTTTGAGCTGGATAATTTTAATAGAGAAGATGAAGAGTAGAAATGACCGAACAAATGTTTGTTATTTCTGCTCTATTTTTGTTAAAATAGTATAGATTAATAAGTGGAGGCGAAACAATGGCAGATTTTGAGTTAGTTTCTAAATTTGAGCCGGCTGGTGACCAGCCTCAAGCAATTGAAGAATTAGTAGAGCAAATCAATTCCGGACAAAGACACCAGACACTGCTTGGTGCGACAGGTACCGGTAAAACATATACGATGAGCCAGGTCATTCAGAGAATCGGCAAGCCGACTTTGATTATTGCACATAACAAAACACTGGCAGGACAATTATACAGTGAATTTAAAGAATTTTTCCCGAATAACAGGGTGGAATATTTCGTCAGTTACTATGACTATTTCCAGCCTGAAGCATACGTGCCGAGCACGGATACGTTTATCGAAAAAGATGCATCGATCAACGACGAAATCGATAAACTGCGCCACTCCGCAACAAGTTCCCTCTTTGAAGGAGATGACGTTATTGTTATTTCTTCAGTCAGCTGTATTTACGGGCTCGGTAATCCTGAAGAATACCGCGATCTCGTTGTCAGCATCCGGACGGGAATGGAACTCGACCGCAACCAGTTTTTACGTAAACTTGTAGACATTCAGTATGCCCGCAACGATATCGACTTTAAACGCGGAACGTTCAGAGTGCGCGGAGATATAGTAGAAGTATTTCCGGCGTCACGCGATGAACAGTGTATACGCGTTGAGTTTTTTGGTGATGAGATTGACAGAATCCGTGAAATAGACTATTTAACGGGCGAAGTCTACGCAGAACGCGAGCACTTTGCTATTTTCCCGGCATCCCACTTCGTTACGCGCGATGAAAAAATGAAAGTCGCGATTGAACGCATAGAAAAAGAGCTGGAAGAACAGCTGAAAAAATTTCGTGCCGAAGATAAACTGCTTGAAGCGCAGCGTTTAGAGCAGCGGACTAATTACGATCTCGAAATGATGCGTGAAATGGGCTTTTGTTCCGGTATCGAGAACTATTCAGTTCATTTAACGCTCCGGGAACTCGGTTCAACACCGTATACACTCATCGACTACTTTAAAGATTTTCTTATTATGATTGATGAATCCCATGTTACAGTACCGCAAATCAGGGGAATGTATAACGGAGACAAAGCACGTAAACAGGTGCTTGTTGACCACGGTTTCAGATTGCCGAGCGCGCTCGACAACAGACCGCTGATGTTTTCAGAGTTCGAGGAGAAAGCAGAACAGCTGCTTTATGTCTCAGCCACACCGGGACCCTATGAAATCGAACATACGAAAAAGATGGTCGAACAGATTATCCGTCCGACAGGTCTGCTTGATCCGACGATTGATGTCAGACCATCCGAACATCAGATCGATGACTTGATGGAAGAAATTCACGGGAGAATAGAGAAAAATGAACGCGTTCTGATTACTACGCTGACGAAGAAAATGTCAGAAGATTTAACGACATATTTAAAAGAAGCAGGTATTAAAGTGCAATATCTGCATTCTGAAATTAAAACGCTGGAGCGTATTGAGATACTCCGTGAACTCCGTATCGGTACTTATGATGTGCTGGTTGGGATTAACCTGCTCCGTGAAGGTCTGGATATTCCGGAAGTTTCGCTCGTTACGATTCTCGATGCAGATAAGGAAGGTTTTCTCCGTTCCGAACGCTCGCTGATTCAGACAATCGGACGTGCGGCGAGAAACAGCAACGGGCACGTTATTATGTACGCAGATAAAATTACGGATTCGATGCAGTATGCACTCGATGAAACGGCGAGACGCCGCGAAACACAAATTGAATTTAATGAAAAACATAACATTACACCGACGACGATTAATAAAGAAATCCGCGACGTCATCAGTGCGCATATAGATATTAAAGAAGATGACAAGACGAAGAAAAAATCAGCTACGAAGAAACTGACAAAATCAGAACGCGAAAAATTGCTTGAGAAACTGGAAAAAGAAATGAAGGAAGCTGCAAGAGACTTGGACTTTGAAACAGCTTCTGAATTAAGAGATGCAATATTTGAGATTCAGGCAGAAGGGTGAGTTACATGAAAAATCCATTCATCAGCATTAGGGGTGCGAGAGAGAATAATTTAAAAGGAATAGATTTAGATATTCCAAGAGACCAGCTCGTCGTTATGACGGGCTTATCCGGTTCGGGTAAATCGTCGCTTGCTTTCGATACTATATATGCCGAAGGCCAGCGGCGTTATGTCGAGTCGCTCAGTTCATATGCACGTCAGTTTTTAGGACAGATGTCGAAACCTGACGTCGATACGATAGAGGGACTGTCGCCAGCAATATCGATTGACCAGAAGACAACTAGCAACAACCCGCGGTCGACAGTATCAACGATTACGGAAATATACGACTATCTGCGCCTTTTGTATGCACGTGCAGGAACGCCGTACTGTCCAATTCACGACATTGAAATTTCATCCCAGACTATTGAAGAAATGACAGATATTATTATGCAGCTGCCGGAACGGACCCGTATTCAGGTGTTCGCACCGGTAATGCGCGGCAAAAAAGGCCAGCATAAAAAATTAATTACTGATTTAAGCAAAGAAGGCTATGCACGTGTCATTGTCGATGGTGAAATGTATGACATTGAAGAAGTGCCTGAACTAAGTAAGAATAAAAAACACGATATTGACGTAGTTATAGACCGGCTCGCAGTCAGGGAAGGAATTGAATCCCGTTTGTCTGATTCGCTGCAGGTTGCCCTTCAGAAGTCCGGCGGCAATGTAACGATTAACGTTATAGATGGGGAAGATCTGCACTTCTCGGAAAACTTTTCATGTCCGGAATGCGGCTTTACGATTTCTGAACTTGAACCGCGGCTGTTTTCTTTTAATGCACCGTACGGCGCTTGTGTAGAGTGTGACGGCCTTGGCATGAAGATGTCGGTCGATGAATCACTCGTTGTGCCGGATGTTAATCTTTCACTTAATGATGGTGCAATTACTACATGGCAGCCGATCAGTTCAACATATTACACGCAGCTGTTAACTCAGGCAGGCGAGTATTACGGCATCGACATGACTGTGCCGTTTAAAGATTTAAGTAAAAAAGAAAAAGATATTATTCTTAACGGCGGCAGCGATGAAATTAAATTTAAATTTGCTCAGGATAATGGAGTAGTCCGCGAACGGAAAATGGCATTTGAAGGTGTCCTGAAAAATATCGAAAGACGCTATAACGAAAGTCCTTCTGAATATACGAGAAATGTTATGAGCCAGTATATGAGGGAAATCGAATGCAAACGCTGCGACGGCTACCGTCTAAACGATGAAGCACTTGCGGTTAAAGTGGATGGTGCGCATATCGGACAGGTTGTTGAGCGTTCAGTTAAGGATGGCATCGACTTTTTCGATCATATCTCTTTATCCGCTCAGAACGAAGAGATTGCTGAGCCGATTTTAAAAGAAATAGACAGCAGACTGTCATTTTTAAGAAACGTCGGTCTCGATTATTTAACATTAAACAGAAAAAGCGGTACGCTGTCCGGGGGAGAAGCGCAGCGGATCCGTCTGGCAACACAAATCGGTTCGCGCCTCAGCGGTGTGCTCTATATTCTGGATGAGCCGTCAATCGGACTGCACCAGCGCGACAATGAGCGTTTAATCAATACGCTGAAAGATATGAGAGAACTCGGCAACACTCTGATAGTTGTTGAACACGATGAAGATACAATGCTTGCGAGTGATTACTTAATCGATATCGGACCGGGCGCAGGAGAACACGGCGGAGAAGTGGTGTCTTACGGTACGCCAAAGGAAGTAATGGCGGACGATAATTCCTTAACGGGACAGTATTTAAGCGGTAAGAGAGAAATTGCCCTGCCGGAAAACTACCGTAAACCGGATAAGAAAAAAGTGTTCAAGATTAAAGGCGCACGTGAAAACAATCTGAAAAATATCGATGTTAATATTCCTCTTGGTGTGCTGAATCTCGTTACAGGTGTTTCAGGTTCGGGCAAGAGTACACTGATTAATGAAATTCTGTATAAGAGTCTTCATCATCAGCTGTATAAAACGAAAGAAGTACCGGGTGAGCATGACAAAGTCGAAGGTATTGAGCATATCGATAAAATTATCGATATCGATCAGTCGCCGATCGGCCGGACACCGCGCAGTAACCCTGCAACGTATACAGGTGTTTTTGATGATATAAGAGATGTCTTTGCTCAGACTAATGAAGCGAAAGTCCGGGGCTACCAGAAAGGGCGCTTCAGCTTCAACGTTAAAGGCGGCCGCTGTGAGGCGTGCAGAGGCGACGGCATACTGCGTATAGAAATGCATTTTCTTCCGGATGTTTTTGTGCCGTGTGAGGTATGTCACGGAAAACGTTACAACAGAGAGACTCTGGAAGTAAAATATAAAGACAAAAGCATAGCAGATGTGTTAAAAATGACAGTAGAAGAAGGATACTATTTCTTTGAAAATCTGCCTAAAATTAAACGTAAAATCAAAACACTCGTCGATGTGGGACTCGGTTATGTGCGTCTCGGCCAGCCGGCAACAACCTTGTCAGGCGGGGAAGCGCAGCGTGTTAAACTTGCGAGCGAGCTGCACAGACGTTCTAACGGCAAAACGCTTTATATACTTGATGAACCGACAACCGGCCTGCATTCGGAAGATATTAAAAACTTAATCGGCGTCATTCAGCGTCTCGTTGACCAGGGGGATACCGTGGTCATTATCGAACATAATCTCGATGTCATCAAGGTTGCAGATCATATAATTGATCTCGGGCCGGAAGGCGGCGAGGGTGGCGGAAACATCGTCGTCAGTGGTACAGTAGAAGATGTAATTGCCAATGAAAACAGCCACACGGGACATCATCTTAAGAAGTGGTTAAACAGAAACCATTAGGAGGTAATATCAGTGGAAAGTAAAGAACGCATTTTAAAAATGCTTGAAGAAGGCAAGATAACTTCGGAAGAAGCAATCGAACTGATGTCGGCTTTAAACGCGAAGTCAGCACCGGAAAATAAAGAAACGGATCAGCAGGCGGATCGTGAATCATCCCGCAATACGGAATCAGGCGGCCTGTTCGGCGACTATGTCGGCCAGTTTGTCGATGAGTTTAATAAGTACGTTAACAAAGACAAGGTAAACGATACGTATACGAATGTTAAAAGTAAGCTCGGCAGCGGGCGCCAGACAAAACAGCTGTTTGACGGTTTGGAGAAAGCATTTGATTCGGTCGGTTCATCTTTTGATTCTGTGTTTTCACAAGGTCCTAAAAACCGGCTTATCGAAACAGTTGAAACGCCGTTTAACAGTATTTCAGTTGATATTGCCAACGGCAATGTAGAGCTGGTTCCAGCTGAGCGTACAAATGTTGTGAAATTCGAAGTGACACCGTTTTACCGGAAACTCGATACGAAAAAAAATTACTTCCAAGATATAATATGCGAAGTCAAAAATGATGAACTTGTTATCGTGTCAGATGTTAAGTCTGCGCGTGTCAACGTCGTGATTGAAGTAACTGAAGAAACACTGAAACGTATTATTTTATCGACATCAAACGGGAATGTTAAAATCGCTGATAAATCATTCACTGATTTAACTGTCGATCTCCTGAATGGTGATATTGAACTTGCACAGGTGCAAGCTAAAAATGCTTTCCTCCGCACGTCGAGAGGAAATATTAAAGTATCCGAAGGACAGTACAAAGGCATCGAGATCGTCTCTATGCTCGGTACTATTTTAACGGACAATCTGGATGCGAAAACTATCGATATTTCCTCAAACGGTTCGGTTAATATCGCGCTTAAGAAAGAAACTGAAGAAGCCACTATTAATTCAAATATGGGCAGCATTAATATCAGTGTACCCAGCGGCAGGGAGCTTGAGGGCCGTCTATCTACAGTACTCGGACAGATTAATTATCCGCCTGAACTCGATGCACGTTATATGAAACAGCAGGACATCGGCTTTAAAGAGCTGATGCTGGTGAATAATACAGACGAAGCTGGAATGTTTCTGGAAGTGGGCACGAAAGTCGGCAGTGTAACCCTGCACCGCAGTTAAAAAATAATAACAAGTAAAGGGCTGGCAAATGCCAGCCCGTTTTTTGCTATAATACAGGTAACGGTAAATGATAGAAAAGAAGCAGGCCGGATGGAGGTGCAGCGATGCTGCTGGTAAAAGATTTAGTCGAAGAATACAACTTAAAAATATGGGGCGGCAATAAGGGGCTTGATAACGAAATTTTAAGTTTTGACTTGTCGCGGCCCGGATTGGAAATTGCAGGATATTTTTCCCATTACTCGTCTGACAGAGTACAGATACTCGGCATGACGGAAATCTCATTTTTTGAACGTGTGCTTTCAGAGTCAGAACGTGAAGACCGTGCGAAGCGGCTGTGTAGAAAAGAAACACCGTGTATTATCGTCACCCGCAGCCAGCAGCCGCCGCTTGAATTAATCGAAGCGTGCAACCAGACAAACACAGTGCTCTTGATTACGGAAGATAATACGACAAACTTTACGAGCCGGATTACAACGTATCTTGAGAAAGAGCTGGCGCCGGAAACGAATATGCACGGTGTCCTGGTCGACGTCTACGGCATAGGTGTTCTGATTACGGGAGAAAGTGGAATCGGTAAAAGTGAGACGGCGCTTGAACTCGTTAAAAATGGCCACCGGCTGGTGGCGGATGATAACGTTGAAATTAAAGAAGTGACAAAAAATGTGCTGATGGGTTCCGCACCTGAACTGATTCAGCATCTGCTTGAAATACGCGGACTCGGCATTATCAATGTGATGACTCTGTTCGGAGCCGGGTGCATTCTCACCGAAAAACGTATTATGCTGAATGTACACCTTGAAAACTGGACGGATAATAATACATATGACCGTCTCGGACTCGAAGATAAAAAGATCAGCATTTTAAATTCCGAAGTGACAAAAAAGGTCATTCCGATCCGTCCGGGGCGAAGTCTTGCAGGCATTATCGAAGTCGCTGCTATGAACCACCGTCTGAATCAGATGGGGCATAATGCAGCAGTGGAATTTAACGACCGTCTGAACGAAAAAATCAAAAATAACGGAGGCAGCTTATGATGATTTTGAACTCTGCCATCGATCCGGTGGCAATATCTCTCGGACCGCTGTCCATTCACTGGTACGGTATTATTATATTAACCGGAATGATACTTGGATATTATCTGGCAAACAGGGAAACGATAAAAAAAGGTTTGCCCGAAGATTTATTTATGGATTTAATGATGTATATCATTATCTTTTCACTCATCGGTGCGCGTCTTTACTATGTCTTCTTTAATCTGGATTATTACTTCTTTAACCCATTGGATATTATAAAAGTATGGGAAGGCGGCATGGCTATTCACGGCGGTCTGATCGGCGGCTTCCTTGCCGGCCTGATTTATACGAGGGTAAAAGGCTACAGCTTTTTCCAGGTAGCGGATATTGCGGCTCCGAGTATACTGCTTGGTCAGGCCATCGGCCGCTGGGGCAACTTTATTAATCAGGAAGCTCACGGCGGACCTGTTACAAGAGAATTCCTTGAGAATTTAATGATCCCGGAATTTATAATTAATCATATGAATATCGATGGCACTTATTATCATCCAACATTTTTATATGAATCAGTATGGAGTATTATCGGTGTAATTATATTATTATTAATACGTCCAAAATTACCGCTCGGCCACACAGTACTCATTTATTTGATATACTATTCAGTCGGCAGGTTCTTTATCGAAGGCATGCGTACCGACAGTTTAATGATTGGCGATATGCTGAGAACAGCCCAGGTGATTTCGGTAATAACGATTATCGGTGCATTGGTGATAATGATTTACCGGCAGCAAAAATACGATTTGCCGAAATACGGCAGCGTCTACGGCAATTATGCAGCTAAAGATAAACCAAGACATATAAAGAAATCAACTGCAGTCAATAAGAAGAAAAAAAGGAAGAAGTAGCATGAGGAAATTAACCCGGCATACGGGCTTTAAAATTAATCCGCTGTGGCATTTGTACCGCACCGTTTCCTTAGTTAAAGTGGCTAAAAACTTTATCGTTATAGAAGCGGGACGCTTTATGCCGTCGACAAAACTGAAACATAAGCTGTACCAGAGCGGCCTGAAGATGGAGCTCGGCAGACACGTGTCATTTGCATATAAAGCAATGCCTGATTTAATGTTTCCGGAGTTAATTACAATCGGACAGAATTCAATAATCGGCTATAATGCGACGATACTGACACACGAATATTTAACGGATGAATACAGAATCGGCAAAGTCGAAATCGGTGAAAATACGATGATCGGTGCGAATGCAACAGTATTGCCGGGTGTTAAAATCGGCAGCGGTGTAAAAGTCGGCGCGGGCACGGTGGTCTCAAAAGATATTCCCGATAATGCACTCGTCTACGGCAATCCGATGATAATAAGGGAGAGATCAGAATGACGGACAAAAAAGTAATCTCTCTCGATCAAAACGGAGAGCATTACTACAGGCAGGGTATTAAGAAAAGACAGCAGAATAATAAAAAAGAAGCACTCCGGCTGTTAAAAAAAGCACACGATAAAAACCCGGATAATATAGATTATTTATCGGAATATGTTTATGTCATGGCTGAGAACGGGTTCGGCAACGAGGCTGAACATTTAATTATCGAAGCGTTCGTGAAAGACGATTTCGATACGGAGTATTTTTATATATTAAGTCAGATTAATATTATTAAGCACGACGCGAATAAAGCATTTTTATACGGCGTGCAATATTCGACTTACCGGCCGGAAACAGGTTACGGTGATACGCTTGAAGAAATGTTCGATGTTGAAATCGACGATGAGGAAGAACTTGAAAAAGAGGCTGAGCGGTTTATCGGCCAGCAGATTTTCCAGCATTTATTTATGAATGCCAAAGTAGGCGAGTCGCTTACTTATCTTGATTCGCTGCCTGTGGAAATTCAAGGAGAGCGCGAATTCAGAAACTTAAAAGCGATGGCCTATTTGTTTTTAAATAAGTTTGAAGAAGCTGAGACGCTGCTTGAGCAGCTGCTGGAAGATGATCAGACAGATATGCATGCACTCAGCCATATGACCCTGCTGCACTATCATACGGAGCGGTTTGATAAATACGACGCCTATTTAAAAAAACTGGAGGTCGTCGAACCGCTCGATGATGATGCGCGTTTTAAAGTCGGGCTCGTGCTGAATTTCCTGCAGAAATATGAGCACTCATATAAACTATTGTTCCCGCTTTACAAGAAGCAGAAAATAATTAATTTCCAGCTGCTCCATGCGCTGAGTTTTTCGAGTTATCATCTCGGCAAACATGAAGAATCTGAAATGTACTGGACGCGCATGCAGAACTTCCATCCAGTTGATGAGCAGTTCAGTCCATGGAAAAAAGAAGAAGCGGCTGAAGAAATACTCGAACTGGAAAGCATGTATCTGCACGACGAAGATCAGCACAAACGTTTGCTCGCCTTGTATTTAATCAGTAAAGTCGAACCCCGGGAAGCGATAATCGGTTTATCGATATGGGATCATATTGAGGAACTTGATGATTATGAAAAGCTCTATGTGACCTTTTTATTCCAGGGGCTGAAGCTGGTCCGCCTCGGGCGGATGCATATTGGGCTCGAATTACTTTACGATCAGTCTTTCAGAGATGAAGAAACACTCCTGATGTGGATTAATGTTTTTCACGATCTGTATGAAAAGCATAAGGAATTTGACGACATTGAAAGTCATACGGCAGCAGCGCTGTATTTGTACCCGGCTGGCCGGAAGCTGACTAAAAAAGGGCTGGCTGAAATGTTTAATACGACAGTTTACAGGCTGAATAAAGCGATAGACAGAATAAAGCAGATATAATGATTTACGGGTCAAAAGCCTATATAATTGTATGTAACAATTTCTTAAAGGAGAACGATTATGGAAGAGAAAACGATTTATGATGTAGTAATAATCGGCGCGGGACCTGCCGGCATGACGGCGGCAGTCTATGCATCGCGTGCAGAACTGAAAACAGTCATGCTTGAACGCGGTGTGCCTGGCGGACAGATGGCGAACACGGAAGAAGTTGAAAACTTCCCCGGCTTCAGCATGATTACAGGACCGGAATTGTCTTCTAAGATGTTCGAACACTCGCAGAAGTTCGGTGCAGAATACAAGTACGGCGATATTAAAAGTGTTGAGCTCGACGGAGACATTAAAATACTGAAAACTTCGTCTGAAGACATTCACACAAAAAGCGTTATTGTTGCAACAGGCGCAGAGTATAAAACTATAGGCGTACCGGGCGAAGATCTGCTTCGCGGACGCGGTGTCAGCTACTGTGCAGTATGTGACGGCGCCTTCTTTAAAGAGCGCGAACTTGTCGTTATCGGCGGAGGAGACTCGGCTGTTGAGGAAGGGGTATTCCTGACGAAATATGCGAGTAAAGTGACAATTGTTCACCGCCGCGATGAGCTGCGTGCTCAGAAGATTTTACAGGACCGCGCCTTTAAAAATGAAAAAATCGACTTTATCTGGGATACAGAACTGCAGTCGATTAATGGCGACAGCCGCGTGGAATCAGTAACGCTGAAAAATAAAAACACAGGTGAAACGTATGACTTCAACGCAGACGGTGTATTTATCTATATCGGAATGCTGCCGCTGACAGCACCGTTTAAAGATTTAGGCATTTTAAATGAAGAAGGTTACATCGTCACAAACGAAGAAATGGAAACAGAAATTCCAGGCATCTTTGCAGCAGGCGATGTCAGAGAGAAATCATTGCGTCAGATTGTCACAGCGACAGGCGACGGCAGTCTTGCAGCACAAAATGCCCAGGGCTACCTTGAAAAACTGGAAGACAGTGAGTAATTAATAGAAGAAATTCCCCCGGAAGGGGGTTTTTTTCGTAACGTTATCCGTTATAATATAAATGAACGGCAAGAGTGAAATTAAGTAAATTTGAGGGTGTGCTTTATGAAAAATTTAATCATAATTACAGGTATGAGCGGTTCAGGAAAATCTGTTGCACTGGAAGCGATTGAAGACACAGGTTACTTCTGCATCGACAATCTGCCCCCGATTCTTATTCCAAAAGTCGTGGAATTAATGGAGTCCACCGACGGCAAGATGAACAAAGTCGCACTCGGTATCGATCTGCGAGGGAAAGAATTTTTTGATGATTTAATTCAAAAACTGGAAACGGTTCTTAATAATGAAAGTATTATGCTGCGCATCGTCTTTCTCGACACGGATAATGAAAGACTCGTCAGCCGCTATAAGGAGACGCGCCGTTCCCACCCGTTAAACGAAGGTATGCCGCTGCTTGAAGCAATTAAAAAAGAACGTGAACTGCTGGATGATTTAAAAGGACGGGCATCCGTCATTATCGATACGACGGAACTTTCTCCGAAAGAGCTGAGAGACCGTATTTTCACTTTATACAGCGGAGGCCGCGAGCAGTTTTTTGCCGTTAACGTGCTGAGCTTCGGATTTAAGCACGGCATTCCCATCGATGCGGACTTGATGTTCGATGTCCGTTTTCTGCCGAATCCATTCTATATTCCCGAGTATCGCCCGTTAACCGGACTCGACAAAGAAGTTTATGATTATGTAATGAAATGGCAGGATACCGATACGTTTTACGAAAAACTGTATGATATGATTAAATATTTAATTCCTCAATATATAAAAGAAGGTAAATCCCAGCTGACGATTGCTATCGGGTGTACAGGCGGACAGCATCGTTCTGTTGCTCTGTCCGAGCGCCTTGCAAAAGATCTGCTGGAGAAGTTCGCATTTTCGATTAACACGACCCACCGCGATGCGATGATTGAAGGCAAAGTCCATGAACAAGATTAAAATCGCCATAATCGGCGGAGGTACAGGTCTCGCTGTTTTATCGCGCGGCTTAAAAAAATATCCTGTGGATATTTCTGCTATCGTATCGGTGGCAGATGATGGTGGGTCAACCGGAATTATCCGCGATCAGATCGATATGCCTGCGCCTGGAGATATCCGAAACGTTATGTCAGCTTTAAGCGAAGTCGAAACGAAACTCGAGCATCTGTTCACTTACCGTTTTAAAAAAGATGAAATATCAGGTCATTCCCTCGGCAATTTAATGCTCGCTGCCATGTATGATATCAGCGGCGATTTCGCAACTGCCGTCAGCGAGCTGTCGAAAATACTGAACGTTAAAGGAACCGTGATTCCATCGACGAATGTCAGTCCGAAACTCGCTGCAAGAATGGCTGATGATTCAATTATTATCGGCGAGAGCTATATTCCGAAAGTGAAAAAAGAGATTAAAGAAATGTATTTAATACCGACGAATATCGATGCGACACCAGCTGCTGTTGAAGCAATACTGGAAGCGGATATTATCGTGCTCGGTCCGGGCTCGCTGTATACGAGCATTATTCCGAACCTGCTGCCAAAAGGGATAAGAGAAGCTGTTTCAGCATCGGACGGCATTAAAGTATATGTTTCAAATCTGCTCGAGCAGCCGGGTGAAACGATGGGCATGTCCGCATTTGATCATCTCTCGGCAATTGAAAAACATTTGAAATCGCGGGAGATTGACTACGTTATTTTAAATGAACGGGACGTCTATGAAGAAATGGCGGAAACGTATAAAAACAGAGGGGTCCAGATTATTAAAAGCGAGCGGGATAAACTGGAAGAGCACGGTGTAAAAATCATTACAGATGATGACTTGATTATCGTTGATGAAGAGCGGGTTGTCCGCCATAATAATGAAAAGCTCGCTGAAATTATATACGACATTGTAATTGATGAATCGGATACATTGAAGTATTAGGGAAGATTTTGAAAGGAAAGTGGTAGCATGTCATTTGCTTCCGAAATGAAAAATGAATTAACGAGAATCGAAGTGGATGAGTGCTGCATGAAGAGCGAACTGTCCGCGCTGATTAAAATGAACGGCGCAGTCAGTTATTTTGACGGACAATGGGTTATCAATGTTCAGACTGAAAATGCTGCGATTGCGCGCCGTATCTTTTCGTTAATTAAAAATGTATATAAGATAGAAATTGATCTGCTTGTCAGAAAAAAGATGAAGCTTAAAAAGAACAACGTTTACATCTGCCGCATTAAAAAAGAATCTAAAGAGGTACTGGAGGATTTGAAGATTTTTTCAGACGGTGTGCTGACAAATACGATTACGGATGAAATTACAGAAAAAGAATGCTGCAGACGCAGTTATTTAAGAGGTGCTTTCCTTGCCGGCGGTTCGGTAAATAATCCGGAAACATCAGCCTATCATCTTGAGATTGCTTCGCTGTATGAAGAACATGCAGAAGCAGTGACGAAGCTTATGAACCGCTATGAATTAAATGCTAAATATATCGACCGGAAACGGGGCTATATTATTTATTTGAAAGAAGCTGAAAAAATTGCGGAGTTTCTGAGTTTAATCGGAGGCTACCAGGCGCTGTTAAAATTTGAGGATATACGTATCGTCAGAGACATGAGGAACTCGGTTAACCGGCTCGTAAACTGCGAAACCGCGAACTTAAACAAAACGATAAACGCAGCAATGCGCCAGGTGGAAAATATTAAATTTATCGATGCGGAAATCGGCATCGATGAACTGCCGGAGCGCTTAAGAGAAGTGGCGCGCATTCGCGTCGAACATCAGGACATGACATTAAAAGAAATCGGCGAAGCCGTATCTACCGGTACGATTTCGAAATCAGGCATCAACCACCGGCTCAGAAAGCTCGACGAAATTGCAGATAAACTGCGGAGCGGAAAAGAACTGGTATTTTAAGCAAAAAGAGGCATCCGAATACTTTCGGATGCCTCTTTTGTCTTTGAAAGCGGCTGTGAAGCCGGCATTTACAGTATATAATCTTTTTATCCGCTGTATATATTCTCCATCGCCTGTTCGAGAGTCGGATATAAATATTTAAAGTCATTGTTCATCAGTACACGGGGATGAACTTTCTGGCCTTCCGTTACAAGAAGGGCACGTTCGCCAAGGACTTTATCAATTAAATAAGCCGGCGTTTTAAAAAAGTTCGCTTTGCCGAGCACGGCACTTAATACTTTGGAAAACTCGCGCTGTCTGACCTGCACAGGGGCGGTTATATTAACCGGACCTCTGATGTCCTGATTGACACCGATAAAGAGGAGCGCATTAACGACATCATCGATATGAACCCAGGAATACCATTGTCTGCCGCTTCCGATATCGCCGCCGATATTTGCTTTATACAGCTTTTCCATGGCAGGAAGGGCACCGTTGTCTTTATCAAGCACCAGGCCGAAGCGGGAAAACACAACACGGATCCCGAGGGATTCGATATTCGCTGCGGCTGCTTCCCACTGATTGACGACATCCGATAAAAAGTTCGTAGACGACAGCTGATCAAATTCATCGTACTCCACAATTTCACTTGTAGGATAGTAGCCGACAGCACTCGCATTTATAAAGGCAAGTGGCTTAATACCCGACTTTTGAAGCCAGAGGGAAAGCATACCGGTCATGTTCAGCCTGCTCGATAAGATTAAGTCTTTATAGTCTTCCGTCCATTTTTCATTCAGAGAAGCCCCTGCGAGATTATAGATCAAATCAAAACTATCGGGAAGCTCGTCAGTCCAATCCAAATTGTTAAAATTACTGTCATCGTATTTAATATAATGTATATAAGGGTGTTCGCTCGTTTGTTCCCTGCGCGTTAAAATGTAAACGTGATGGCGGTCTTTCCGGAATGCCTGTGTCAGTTTTGTACCGATAAAACCAGTGCCGCCTGTGATGAGAATGTTCAAATGCTTCGACCTCCCAATACATGTGTTTCTTTCATTTTAATTGAAAAGGGAGTTTAAGTCACGTATGTGACTTAAACTCCCTGTAATAGACTATTTTATTTTTCAGGTTCCATGACGTGGTCGATTAAACCGTATTCTTTAGCTTGTTCTGCTGTCATGAAATTATCGCGGTCAGTATCTTTTTCGATTTTTTCAAGCGGCTGTCCAGTGCGCTCTGCTAAGATCTTGTTTAATTTCTCGCGAGTTTTTAAAATGTGTTTCGCAGCAATCTCAATTTCAGTAGCCTGGCCCTGAGCTCCGCCGAGCGGCTGGTGAATCATAATTTCTGCGTTCGGAAGCGCGTGGCGTTTTCCTTTAGCACCTGCTGTTAACAGGAATGAGCCCATCGATGCTGCAAGTCCGAGACTGATTGTCTGTACATCCGGCTTAATGTGCTGGATTGTGTCGTAGATTGCCATGCCGGCAGTAACGCTGCCGCCCGGTGAGTTAATATAAAGGTAAATATCTTTTTCCGAGTCTTGTGCCT
Source organism: Jeotgalicoccus nanhaiensis (assembly GCF_015235105.1). Classification (NCBI taxonomy): domain Bacteria; kingdom Bacillati; phylum Bacillota; class Bacilli; order Caryophanales; family Staphylococcaceae; genus Jeotgalicoccus; species Jeotgalicoccus nanhaiensis. The sequence goes on along the minus strand of NZ_JADGLW010000001.1, from coordinate 358,328 downwards.
GCAAGAATAACAGCTGGCTGACTACCGAGTTTGCAACGTTATCATCGATTGCACTTCCGATCATAATGATTCTATCTTTTAAAAGTCTTGAATAAATATCGTAAGCACGTTCGCCACGATTTGTCTGTTCAATAACCGTAGGTATTAAATTCATAATATTGCCTCCTGTTTTGGTGAACTAATTTATTTTATATTATATTTATAACACATTAGTCAAATAAGGTCAAAAGAAAGAGCTTCATCTGATAACCACTTTATCATATTATTTAATTATGCAATTCGTCAATAATTAGTCTTTATTCCTGACGGTTTCCTTGCTATAATGAAATGTGCTTAATTTTTATTATTCTACCCCCGTGGTGTAATGGATAACACGTAAGATTCCGGTTCTTAAGATGGGAGTTCAATTCTTCTCGGGGGTGCTAAAAAAGAGGTGGGACAGTTGTCGGTCGAAGAACTTGAAACAGTCGACAAACCTGATGACAGTTTAGATGAAGACTTTGTCCGCAAAGTCTTCTATGTCTGTTTAAACAGCGGGAAAATCCTGCTGGAAAGCGGTGCGGAGACGTATCGTATCGAAGATACGATGATCCGCATGGCAGGCAACTACGGTATCGGTAATGTTCAGGTCTTTGTCACAACAACAGTAATTATTTTGTCGATGAATGATTACGCTTTGTCCCAGACAATCAGAATCGATGAGCGCGCAAACAATTTACAAAAAGTCGTAAATATTAATGACTTATCTAGGCGTATTACTAAAGGATTGCCCATAAGAGATGCGATTGACAGTATAGAAAATATCCATGAAACGAAAATGTTTCCTTTCTGGCTGATTGTTTTCACCGGCGGAATGGTCGCTATTATGTTCCTGCTTCTGTTTGGCGGCGTGGCGGGCGATATACCGGTCGCAGCTGCTGGCGGCATGGCGGGTGTACTGATTACAGAAAGTATTCAGCGCTATACTAAAATTAAATTTTTCAACGAATTTTTCGCAGCGTTTTTTATCGCTGTGATTTCTGTACTGTATGTAGACTACGGTCCGGGAACAGAACTCGAGACGATTATTATCGCCGCAGTCATGCCGCTCGTTCCTGGAGTGCTCATTACCAATGCGATACGGGAAATGATACGCGGACACTTGATGGCAGGCACGATGAAAGGCGCGGAGGCATCGCTTACAGCGATTGCGATCGGTGCCGGAGTCGGCCTCGTCTTCATGGCAGTCTAGGAGGGGAACAATGTTATATGCAGTTCAATTTATACTTAGTTTCTTTGCCTCTGCAGGATTCGGAATACTTTTCAATGCTCCAAGCAGGACGATATTCGCCGGCGGTTTAAGCGGAGCTTTCGGCTGGCTCGTATACTATACCGCAACCCAGTATGAAATACAGCCGGCCATCGCATCTTTTTTAGGAGCGATTATGCTGACTGCCCTGTCGATTGCGAGTTCCCGTAAATTAAGGGCGCCGGTAATTATATTTATTACATGCGGAATTATTCCCCTCGTGCCCGGCGGTGTAGCTTACAATGCCATGCGCAGCGTAGTGCTGCAGAATTACGATATGGCGCTTGCCTACGGTTTTCAAGTAGCTCTCGTGTCGCTGGCAATTGCTATGGGGATAATTTCAACCGAGATGATAGATTCATTAATCCAGACGCTGAAACGTGAAATTAAAAATATGCGGAAGAAAGAGGCTTAACCAATGCTTAATCTTACTTATTACACACGAGATAATTGTCATTTGTGTAATGAAGGAAAACTGCAGCTCAGACTGGCATTGTCTGAACTGAGAGATAACGTAGTGAAACTGACCGAAGTGAATATCGATAACGATGACAAACTGCAGGAAGAATACATGGTGCGCATACCCGTTTTAAGCGACGGAGGCAAAGTGATTCAAGAAGGCGTTTTAGATTTTGTAACTATATATGATTACGTAAAAGATAATTATAAATAATGATAACCGGGAAGCGGCGGACTTAAAATGTCTGCCGCTTTTTTAATGCAGCTGCGCTTAAAATATTTTTAATGTTTTAATAAGCGAGCGACATATGTATAATTAAAATGAATATAAATTTGGAGGCGCATCCATGAAGAAGACTCTGGAAGATGTTGAATTAAAAGGCAAAAAGGTATTAATACGGGCAGATTTTAATGTACCGATGAAAAATGGACAGATTACGGATGATACCCGTATTAAAGCTGCTGTAAAAACAATTTCTTACGTTTTGGCTAAGGGCGGAAAAGTAATTTTATTTTCGCACCTTGGACGAATTAAAACTAAAGAAGACAAACGTGAATATTCTCTTGCTCCGGTTGCTGACTACTTAAGCAACCTGGTAGGCAAAGAAGTGCTGTTCAGCGATAAAACACGCGGCAAGGATTTGGAAGAAGGTATTGCCGGAATGAAGAATGGAGAGATTCTCCTCGTTCAAAATACACGCTATGAAGATCAGCACGGCTCAAAAGAAAGTAAAAACGATCCGGTGCTCGGCAAGTATTGGGCATCGCTCGGTGATATCTTCGTCAATGATGCATTTGGCACAGCCCACCGCGAGCATGCGTCAAACGTCGGAATCAGCGAGCATCTGCCCACTGTATCCGGATTTCTAATGCAGAAGGAAATCGAATTTCTCGGCGGTGCAGTCGATCAGCCGAAATCACCGTTCGTGGCCATCCTCGGCGGAGCGAAGGTATCCGACAAAATTAACGTAATTGATAACCTGCTGAATAAGGCTGATAAAATTCTTATCGGCGGCGGGATGGCAAATACATTCCTGAAAGCACAGGGACATTCAATCGGAAAATCATTAATTGAAGAAGACAATATTAAAATTGCTGAAGAGCTGCTGAAAAAAGCGGACGGGAAATTAGTGCTGCCTGTCGATGTTGTTGCAGCCTCAGAATTTTCAAATGAAGCGGAGCACCGCACTGTACCGGTCGAAGAAATTCCGGATGATATGATGGCTCTTGATATCGGCGGGGAAACGGTTAAATTATACGAGAAAACACTCAAAGATGCGAAAACAGTTGTCTGGAATGGACCGATGGGAGTTTTTGAAATGTCCAATTTTGCAGCGGGGACAGTCGGTGTTTGCCAGGCGATTGCGAATCTTGAAGATGCGGTTACTATTATCGGCGGCGGCGATTCGGCCAGTGCTGCGCAGGTTCTTGGATTTGCTGATAAATTCAGCCATATTTCAACCGGCGGCGGCGCATCGTTAGAGTATTTAGAAGGTAAGGAATTGCCGGGACTGAAGGCAATTGATAATGCTGAGGAGGAGTAAGTCATATGCGCACACCATTAATTGCGGGTAATTGGAAAATGAATATGACAGTTCAGGAAGCAGGAGCTTTTGCCGATGAACTGTTAAAAAACAATCTTAAAGAAGGTGTTGAAGCGGCGATTTGTGCGCCCTTTATCGACCTGCCGGTACTCGCCGGGAAATTTAAAGAGACGGATATTAAAGTCGGTGCACAAAATGTGCACTTTGAAAAGAGCGGTGCTTTTACAGGGGAAATCTCCGCGCCTATGCTTCGTGAACTTGGAATGCACTACGTTATCACAGGACATTCTGAACGCCGCGAGCTGTTCGGAGAGACTGACAGCGACGTAAACAAAAAGTCGCGTGCTGTACTTGAAGCGGGCATGACGCCGATTATCTGTGTCGGTGAGACTGAAGAAGAGCGCGAAAGCGGAGAGTATACAGCAAAAGTTGCAGGACAGGTGACAGCAGCGCTTGAAGGAATTTCACCTGAATCAGCAGGCGGGCTCGTTATCGCTTATGAACCAATTTGGGCGATTGGCACTGGAAAAAGTGCAACGAGCGACGATGCTGATGCGATGTGCCGTTCGATTAGAAGCGAAGTTGAAAAACTTTATGATAAGAACACGGCAGACCGCGTGCGTATTTTGTACGGCGGTTCTGTTAAACCTGCAACGATCGAAGAGCTGATGTCAAAAAGTGATGTGGACGGCGCCTTAGTCGGCGGTGCTTCACTGAAGGCTGAAGATTATACAGCGCTGATTGCTGGAGCGGCCCAATGACTAAACCTGCTGCCTTAATTATTCTTGACGGTTTTGCAGAACGCGATGAGACTTTCGGCAACGCGATTGCACATGCAGATATGCCGAATTTTAACAGATATAAAGATGAGTTCCCGCACGCAAGTTTAAGCGCGTGCGGTCTCGATGTGGGCTTACCCGAAGGACAGATGGGAAACTCCGAAGTCGGGCATTTAAATATCGGTGCAGGGCGCGTTGTGTATCAGAGCTTAACGCGTATTAATAAAGCGATTAAAGATGGCGATTTTCATGAAAATGAAGTGCTTTTAAGTGCACTGAAACATGCCAAAAGTCATAACAGCAAACTGCATATTATGGGACTTTTAAGCGATGGCGGCGTGCACTCGCATTACGGACACTTGTTTGAAGTGCTGAAAATGGCAAAAATCAACGGCCTTACCGATGTATTCGTCCACGGATTTTTAGACGGGCGCGACGTGAGTAAAGCCTCGGCCTTGACTTACATAGAAGAAACAGAGCGGCAGTTCAAAGAAATCGGCATCGGCCAGTTCTCAACGATCAGCGGGCGCTACTATGCGATGGACCGCGACCAGCGCTGGGAACGGGAACAGCTGGCGTATGATGCACTCGTGCACGGGAAAGGCAAGGTTTTCCCGACTGCGTCTCTCGGAGTAGAGGAAAGTTATTCTGCCGAGGTGTTTGATGAATTCGTCGAACCGTTTGTCGTTAATAAAGCGCACACTATCGGTGAAGACGATGCCGTTATATTTATTAACTTCAGACCGGACCGCGCAGCCCAGTTGTCGGAAGCATTCACTGTGCCGGAATTTAAGGGCTTTGACCGCGGCGGAACAATTGATAATCTGAAGTTCGTTACATTTACAAAATACAGCGAAGCGGTACAGGCAGATGTTGTTTTCGATAAAGTGGACCTGGTTAATACGCTTGGCGAAGTTGTATCAGCTTCAGGAAAAACGCAGCTGCGCATTGCCGAAACAGAAAAATATCCGCATGTGACATACTTTATGAACGGCGGACGCCACGAGGAATTCAAAGGTGAATCGCGTATTTTAGTCAATTCACCGAAAGTGGCGACATATGACCTGCAGCCGGAAATGAGTGCTTACGAAGTGACGGATCAGCTGCTCCGCGCTCTCGACGAACCGCTAGATATGGTAATTTTAAACTTTGCCAACCCGGACATGGTCGGCCACAGCGGCATGCTTGAACCGACGGTCAAAGCGCTGGAAGCGGTCGACGAATGTCTCGGTAAAGTAGTCGATAAAATTATTAGCTTGGGCGGGACCGCGGTAATTACTGCAGACCACGGGAACGCCGATGAGGTTGTGACACCTGCAGGAGAACCGATGACGGCGCATACGGTCAACCCGGTGCCGGTGATTGTGACGGACAAATCGGTCCTGCTGCGTGAAGGCGGGCGTTTATCAGATTTAGCACCGACTATGCTTGATTTAATGAATCTTAATCAGCCTGAAGATATGACAGGTAAGAGCCTTTTAATTAAAAATACGTTATAATAAATTCGAACTTAACTAATAAAGGAGTAGGATGACATGCCATTAATTACAGATGTATATGCACGTGAAGTTTTAGACTCTCGAGGAAACCCGACGATTGAAGTTGAAGTGCTGACAGAAAGCGGCGCTTTCGGCCGGGCACTGGTTCCTTCAGGCGCTTCTACAGGAGAACACGAAGCGGTAGAACTTCGTGATGGTGATTCATCACGCTTCTTAGGCAAAGGTGTAGAACAGGCAGTAGAAAATGTTAATGCTGTAATTGCACCCGAATTAATCGATGGAGAATTCACTGTGCTAGAGCAGGTCTCAATCGATAAAATGCTTATTCAGTTAGACGGGACGAAAAACAAAGAAAAATTAGGCGCTAATGCTATTTTAGGTGTATCGATTGCCGTAGCGAAAGCAGCGGCGGATCTTCTCGGCCAGCCTTTATATAAATACTTAGGCGGATTTAATGCGGTGCAGCTGCCAGTGCCGATGATGAATATTATTAACGGCGGTGAGCATGCAGACAACAGCATCGACATTCAGGAATTTATGATTATGCCTGTAGGCGCACCTACTTTTAAAGAGGCGCTCCGCATGGGGACGGAAATTTTCCACCATCTTGCGAAAGTTTTATCAGCAAAAGGCTATAGCACTGCAGTCGGTGACGAAGGCGGATTTGCTCCAAACCTTAAATCAAACGAAGAAGCGCTGGAAGTAATCGGCGAAGCGGTAGCAGCTGCCGGCTATGAACTCGGTTCAGATATCGTCCTTGCGATGGACGCGGCTTCAAGCGAATTCTTCAATAAAGATACGGGCAACTACGAGCTGAAAGGCGAAGGTAAAACTTATTCGTCGGAAGAACTTGTTAACTGGTACGGCGACATGGTTGAGAAGTATCCAATCATCTCAATAGAAGACGGTCTGGATGAAAATGACTGGTCAGGCACGAAACTTCTTACAGACAAAATCGGCGATAAAGTCCAGCTTGTCGGTGATGACCTGTTTGTAACGAACACTGAAAAATTAGTCCAAGGTATCGAACAGGGCGTTGCAAACTCAATCCTAGTTAAGGTGAACCAGATCGGTACGCTGACAGAAACTTTCGAAGCGATCGAAGTTGCCCAGCGCGCAGGCTACACAGCAGTCATCTCACACCGTTCAGGTGAAACAGAAGACACGACAATTGCTGATATTGCTGTTGCGACAAATGCCGGACAGATTAAAACAGGTGCACCGTCACGCACGGACCGCGTTGCTAAATACAATCAGCTCCTCCGCATTGAAGACGAGTTATATGAGACGGGCACTTACAAAGGCCTCGCATCATTTTATAATTTGAATAAATAATTTGATGAAAACCCCTCTCGCGAGGGGTTTTTGTTATTTTGAGAGGGGTTTTGTTATTTTGAGAGGGGTTAATTGACGATGTGGATGAGCAAGGTGCGTAAAAAAATGCTGACCTTGCTCATAAATGGTGCGCGGATGAGCAAGGTGCGTAAAAAAATGCTGACCTTGCTCATAAATGGTGCGCGGATGAGCAAGGTGCGTAAAAAAATGCTGACCTTGCACATAATTGGAGCGTGGATGAGCAAGGTGCGCCAAAAAACGCTGACCTTGCACATAATTGGAGCGTGGATGAGCAAGGTGCGCCAAAAAATGCTGACCTTGCTCATAAATGGTGCGCGGATGAGCAAGGTGCGCCAAAAAACACTGACCTTGCACATAAATGGTGCGTGGATGAGCAAGGGTTGCCAAAAAACACTGACCTTGCACATAATTGGAGCGTGGATGAGCAAGGTGCGCCAAAAAACACTGACCTTGCACATAAATGGTGCGCGGATGAGCAAGGTGCGCCAAAAAACGCTGACCTTGCACATAAATGGTGCGTGGATGAGCAAGGTGCGCCAAAAAACACTGACCTTGCTCATAAATGGTGCGTGGATGAGCAAGGTGTGTCAAAAAACGCTGACCTTGCTCATAAATGGTGCGCGGATGAGCAAGGTGTGCCAAAAAACTCTGACCTTGCACATCCACTAACGAAAGTGTATAGAGGATTAATAAAAAGAGGAATTTATCACAGAAACGCAATTTTTGTATGTTGAGTATTTATCAAAATAAGAGTCGACGGTCGCGTTTATATCTGCGAACTGTGGAACTGCTGACAGCCCCTCCGCTAAAAGCAGAAATTCTTGCAGGAGATATTTCCCACGCTTCATTGATAGTTTTTAATTCATCAATTAGTATCGATACTATTTCGAAAGTAGTAAACTCTTTAGTGCATGAATGACAACAGTACTTGTATGAATTAACACGCACGAGCTCCGCAACCGAATCGCACTGATAACAAAACACGCCGGTGCGGAGCTCGCCAAATTCAACATTCGCCGGGAGATCGTACATTGATTTCAGGAGCCGGCGGCTGTTGAGGTAGTCAGCAATATTGCCATGGTCATAACGATTAGGCTGACAAATTTTAGCGAGCCGCCGGGGCGTATTACTGGGCACAAGCAGATTTTCCAAATTAGGCATGTTATAGATTGTCTGTGAAGGGTTCACAAACACGAGGTGTGAAGTAATATCGTAATTAAAACCGCCATTACGAATCAGATGCTCAAGCGAAGTGCGCTGGCGGTTCACCTGCATACTCAAGTCCTTATATTCGCGCCCGCTTTCGAAGAACCAGATTTTTGAATCGTATATCAAATCGAAACCAAAATTTTTAACCTCGAAAGTATAAACATGGTCGCCAGCAATCAGCACGTTATCGATCTGGACTTCACTCATACCGCTGGCTACTTTTAATGTTTCGGTACCGGAATCAATTTTAAAACGATAATCTCTCAAGTGATAAATTTCCTTGCCTCGCACTGCAGTATCGAGCAGTTTATCGAATCCGAGCTCGCCGTGCCAGCCGCGGGTCAACTTCTCCTTTTCTTTTTCTTCGGTTGAACCGAGTAACGTTCGACGTGACAGAATCTGCAATTGTTTAAGTTTTAAAGGGATTGTACGCATATCTATAACATAAAGATAAAGTAAATTATCTCCAAACAGCAAAAATTTAAAAAATGCAGCAGAACATTTACAGATTTCAACAAATAGAACGCTGTCTCCAATGTAACAACTACATTACAAAACCTTCGTTTACATTGCACATACAGTAAATTTTTGGTACTATTTATACTGTTAATATAAATCGGAGGGGTATCTTCATGCAGACACTACTCATCGTTCTGTTAATCATCGTGTGTATATCGCTTATCGCTGTAGTGTTACTACAATCCGGAAAAAGTGCCGGTCTGTCGGGAGCAATCGGCGGCGGTGCCGAGCAGATGTTCGGCAAGCAGAAAGCGCGCGGTATGGACTTAATTTTACATAGAGCAACTGTAATTTTAGCAATTCTGTTCTTTATGATTATGCTGTTACTGACATACTTAGGTTAATACGTTAAAAGGTGAGCCGAATCCGATTAGTCCCGGATTTTGGCTCTTTTTTTATGTTTGGAACGATGATTCTTTAGTATCCCGGACATTTAGCGTACAATAAAAGTAACACTATTTTGAGGTGACCTCATGAATATTAAATTACCTGAAAAATTTTACTTTAAAGAAGCGAGCGGAGACAGGGCGGTTCTGCTGCTGCATGGTTTTACGGGGAACACATCCGATGTAAGACAGCTCGGCCGCTATCTGCAGAAAAAAGGTCTCACTTCCTACTCGATAAACTACGAAGGCCATGCGGAGCATCCGGAGAAAATTACTCAGTCTTCTCCCTTTGTCTGGTATAAGCAGGCAGTCGAAGCTTACGATTTTTTGCGGAGTGAAGGCTGCAGCAATATTTTTGTCGCCGGTGTATCGATTGGCGGGGTAATCGCGCTGCGCCTTGCAGCTGAACGCGATGTGACAGGTGTCGGGACAATTTGCAGCCCAATGTACATGAAGGACCCGGAAACACTGTACGGGCAGTTTATCGCGTATGCAGAAAAATATTTGAAGATGTTTGAAAATAAAACCCCGGAGCAGATAGAAAAAGAAACAAAAAATCTGGAGATGACTGGAACTTTTGATGATATCAGCACGTTTATAAATCTGGTAAAAGGGAATTTAGAAGATGTTAATGTCCCGCTTTTTGTCGCTCAGGCAATTCATGACAAAGTGATTGATCCGGAGAGTGCCAAGGTGATCTACAATGGTGCCGGGACTGATGAAAAAGAAATTAAATGGTACGATAAAGGCGGCCACGTACTGACTATAGATGAGAGCAAGGAAGAATTATTTGAAGATATATACAATTTTATTGAACAGCACGAACTGCAGTATTAATAACAGATATGGAGGATTACAATGAGAGACTTTAAAGAAGAAATATTAGCCATTGTAAGTAAAGATGACTACAAACCGATGACAATAGATGATTTTAAAGAATCTTTTGGAGCGGATGACTCGGATGAATTCAAAGATATGGTGAAAACTTTAGTCTCTCTTGAAGAATCCGGTAAATTATACCGCACGAAAAAAGACAAATATATGAAGGTGCCTGACTCCAACAGAGTAAAAGGTACATTATCGATGCACAAACGCGGTTTTGGATTTCTGCGTCCGGAAGAAGAAGATATCGAAGATATTTTTATTCCGCCGAACGCTGTAAACGGTGCGCTTGACGGTGACACTGTGCTGGTAGAAGTCGAGACCAGTACGCGAGGCGACAAGACAGAAGGTCACGTAATTAGTATTATCGAGCGCGGCGTAACAAAATTAGTCGGGGAATACAGTGCAAATGTTAATTACGGTTTCGTTGTACCTGACTCGAAAACATTCAAAACGGATATCTTTATTCCGAGAGGTAACAACTTAGGGGCTATTGACGGCCACAAAGTGCTCGTTGAAATAACTAAATTCCCGGATAATCCTGAACAGGGCAATCCGGAAGGTCATGTTATCCAGATTTTAGGACATAAAAATGATCCTGGTGTCGATATTCTGTCGATTATTTACCAGCATGGCATCGATATCGATTTCCCTGATGAAGTGCTTGAGCAGGCGGAAGCAGTGCCTGATGAAATCGATCAGGCTGATACGAAGGAGAGAGTCGATCTTCGCGACGAGTTCACAATTACGATTGACGGCGCCGACGCAAAAGATCTGGACGATGCTGTCAGCGTGAAAAAACTGGATAACGGCAATTTCGAACTGACGGTCAGCATTGCCGACGTCAGCCACTATGTAACAGAGAACTCTGCAATCGATAAAGAAGCATATCACAGAGGGACGAGTGTTTATCTTGTTGACCGTGTGATTCCGATGATTCCGCACCGTTTATCGAACGGTATCTGTTCGCTGAATCCAAATGTCGACCGGCTGACACTGAGCTGCCGCATGGAATTTACACCGGGCGGTAAAGCCGTGGACCACGAAATTTTCGAAAGTGTTATTAACTCGGACTACCGTATGACTTACGGCAACGTAAACTTAATGCTGGAAGATAAAGATGAGAGCGTCATTAATGAGTTCAAAGAAGTTTATCAGCCTCTTCTCGATGCTGAGGAACTTGCTGCAAGATTGCGTGCGAAACGCGAAAAACGCGGGGCAATTGATTTTGATTTCGCCGAAGCGGCTGTTGTTGTCGGTGAAGACGGCACACCGGAAGATATCGTTCTTAGAAACCGTGGAACGGGCGAAAAAATGATTGAGGAATTCATGCTGGCGGCAAACGAAGCAGTCGCAGAGCACTTCCACTGGATGGACGTGCCGTTTATGTACCGTATTCACGAAGAACCGAAAGAAGAGAAGCTGAGTAAATTCTTCGACTTCCTGACAGGTTTTGGTGTCGTTGTTAAAGGTAAAGGTAATCAGGTTCACCCGCATGCTTTGCAGGAAATTATTGAAGAAGTCAAAGACCGTCCGGAAGAAATGGTGATTTCCACGCTGATGTTGCGCTCGATGCAGCAGGCGAAATATTCACCTGAATCGCTCGGCCACTTTGGACTGGCGACGGAGTTCTACACTCACTTTACGTCACCGATCCGCCGTTACCCTGACTTAATCGTTCACCGTTTGATACGCGAGTATCTCTTTAAAGGAAAGACCGATGCGAAGACTATCCGCCGCAACAAGAGCGAGCTGCCTGAGATTGCGAAGCATACTTCCGAAAGAGAGCGGCGCGCCCAGGATGCAGAGCGCGACACGGATGATCTGAAGAAAGCGGAATTCATGATGAAACATGTCGGCGAAACATTCGAAGGTGTAGTATCAGGCGTTATGAACTTCGGCATGTTTGTTGAACTGCCGAACACGATTGAAGGCTTGGTGCACGTCAGCAACATGACTGATGACCATTACAACTTTAACGAACGCGCTATGGCTATGCTCGGCGAACGTACCGGCACCATGTTCCGTATCGGCGACAAGGTTGAAATCGAAGTAATTGGTGTCAATCTCGAAGAGCGCCTGATTGATTTTAAAGTGGTCGGCATGCCTGATAAAAAACGTCCGGAAAGAAGACAAACACCGGTGGAAATTAAAGGCAGGTCAGAAAATAAAAAAGAAAAGACACGTTCACGTGAAAAGAAAGGAAGCTTCTCAAAGGGCGGCAAGAAAAAACCTTTCTATAAATCAGTGGCGAAAAAAGGCAAAGGAAAGAAGTAGAGGCTTATGAGTAAAAGCAACCAGAAAACGAGGCCGCTGGCACAAAACCGCAAAGCGGGTCATGATTATTCTATCGATGACACGATTGAAGCGGGGCTTGTGCTTAGGGGTACTGAAATTAAATCGATCCGCCGCGGGTCGGCGAACTTAAAAGACTCGTATGCGCGGGTCTATAATAATGAAATGTACGTTTATAATATGCACATTGCGCCGTATGAAGAGGGGAACCGTTTTAACCACGAGCCTCTCCGTACGCGTAAGCTGCTCCTGCACCGTAAAGAAATTAATAAACTTAGAGGGCATATGCAGGAACCGGGGAACGCGATTATTCCGCTTAAACTATATATTAAAAACGGCATGTGCAAGGTGCTTTTAGGCATCGCAACGGGTAAGAAGAAATACGATAAACGCCAGGATCTGAAGAAGAAACAGATGAAACGCGAGATTGACCGTGCAATGAAGGAGCAGTTCCGTTAATTTGTCAACGGGTTTTTATCGTGTTATAATAATAAGTGCTCGGCAAATCAGCCGTAATATTAAATAATCCGGGGACGTTCCGGATTCGACAGGGGCTATTCGGGCATTTTAAGCGTGTCGGAGGTTTCGGCTTCGTCATCAACGATACTCAGTTTATAATAACTGGCAAACAAAACAATTTCGCAGTAGCTGCCTAAGAGCGCTCTGCATCATCCCATGAGCTTGCCTATGGCCCGTGACGATGATTCAACTATAATAGGATACGCCCTTTAGTCTGCGGTCGGAAGACTAAATGGAAGAGATTAATCGGACTAGCATGGAATGAGGTTCGTTCATTGCCATCATTCATGTGAAACTTAATAATGAACTACACACGTAGAAAGAAATGCTGCGAGGTCTCTGGACGCGGGTTCAACTCCCGCCGTCTCCATATTGAATACCCAATCCTGGTGAAGGATTGGGTATTTTTTGTATAAATGTTTAGCATTTATTTGAGGGGGAATACATTAACTGTACAAAAATACTATTTAATTAATTAAGGAGTGTTTTTAAATGGCAGAAAAAGACAGCAAATTAGAACAATTAAAAGGTAATGCAAAAGAAACAATCGGCAACGCTACCGGAGACAAAGATAAAGAAAAAGAAGGCAAGAACGAGAAGAATGCCGGCAAAGCGAAAGAGTATGTAGATAAAGCATCGGACAAAGCTCATGACTCTATCGACAAAGCGTCAGACAAAGTATCGGAAAAATTTAAAAAATAAATAAGAACGAAGATGAGGCTGTATTTATTGCGGCTTCATTTTTGTGGATAAATGTTATGCTTGGATATAAGTTCAATTCATTAGTAAGATTGAATTGTAATTAAAAAATTAGGAGGCAGTTATAATGGCAGTTAAATATGAAATCAGTGCAGTAAACACAGGGGGCCGCAAAGGTCACGTGGCAACAGAAGACAAAGCGATTGATTCACCGGTAATTCCGCCGGATCAGGATGGCGAGGGTGTTAACCCTGAACAGTTATTCGCTGCGGGATATGCTTCCTGCTTTAACGGTGCCTTTGATTTAATGATTAAAAAAGGCGGCGTTCGTGATGCAGAGCCGGAAGTTACTTTAACAGTACGCCTTGAAGAAGATGGCGAAGGCGTTAAACTTGGTGTAGATATTAAAGCTAAAGTTAAAAACATGTCTCAGGAAGACGCTGAAAAATATTTAGAGCAGGCACACGATTTCTGCCCTTACTCTAAAGCAACACGCGGCAACATCGACGTGGATTTATCAGTAGAAGTAGTGTAATAATTTATAGAAGATAAAAACCAGAGCCCCGTGCGGGCTCTTTTTTATTGGTGTAAAGATGATGCTGGAGTTTTTATAGTGATTTTAGGAATCTTATGTTGTTCATTGACCTGGTAGTGAGTTTAGTCAGTCAAAGAGAGATGAATTTATCCACGGTGGCACACGCCGTCCGCTCCCGCGCCATCGAGAATCCACGGCGGCACACGCCGCTCATTCCCGCGCCACGGAGAATCCACGGTGGCACGCGCCACCCAATCCCGCGCCACGGAGAATCCACGGTGGCACACGCCACCCCAACCACCACCACCCAGCAAAACCTAAAATTATTCAACAACTATATCAAAAACCGCAGTCTTACCTTCTGAATTCATCAAGGGTTCAAATACAGCAACCATATTTTCAGGTGCGGATACTAAGCCGTAGGACATTTGGCCGGTTATACTTTCACCTGGAGCAAGGTCGGCAGGGAAGATGCTGTCGAGTTCGTAGCTGTGTGCGAGTTCACCGTCCGCTTCAAGTGTAATATCTCGCCCTGCCGGGAATGTCTGGTCTGTGCCGTTTTCATATGTAATGTCGAGAACGAGCACGCCGCTGACATCGATAATATTCGTATCGTTGCGCTCGTCTGTCATAAAGGCATCATTAATTGTTACTGTAATGCCGTCGATTTCAACGGGCTCGCCCAGCTGATAATTATCGCTCTCTGATTTTGCTGATTCGACTGCAACTTCATCAACTTCATCGATTTCAATTTCATTTTCCTCTTCGCTGTCAAAAAGATCTTTATCCTCTTCAAGAGATGCAGTTTCTGAAGATTCAGCTGTGCCGGTATTTTCTTTATCAGTATTATCATTGCATGCCGCAAACAGCATGGCTGTGAATGCCAGCAAAGTCAGCAGTTTAATTTTTTTCATTTACTTTAACCCCCGGGATACTATAATGGTTTTATGATACCATTAGATTGAAATAGCTATCAATAGCATTCAGAACGCACAAAGGGGAAAACTTATGAATACAACGAAGATTGTCGTCACTTTATCAGGTCATAATGATGACGAAATTAAAGAAGAAATTCAAAAAGCGAAAGAGAATATAGACGCTTTTGATATCGTGGAGATACGCGGAGATGTTTTCGATGCGTTGAACCGGGAGGATCACGGCAAAAAAGTCAGATATATTATAGATTATTTTAAACCGCTGAACAAAGAAATTATTTATACATACCGCACGGCGAAAGAGGGCGGCAGCGGTTCAAAAACAACAGTTGAGTACGAAGCGCTCTTAAACGCTGTCTGTCAGACAATGGATATTGACTATATCGATATCGAAGTTCAATCCGGCGATAAAATTACAGCATCTGTCTGCAAAACTGCGCGTGCCAATAATGTGAAATGCCTGATGAGTCATCACGATTTTAAGCGTACACCCTCAAGCGGAGAAATTTTATCGATTATTAATAAAATGCACACGCTCGGCGGAGATTTATACAAAGTTGCTTACTTCCCTCATGAAAAGAAGGATGTGGACAAAGTCACTGGAGCTGTGAAAAGTGCTAAACAAAAGTACGGAGACAAAATAATTGGAATCTCTATGGGAGAACTCGGAAAAGACACGCGTACGGCAGAGGGAGAAGCGGCTTCGGCACTAACCTACGGCTTTGTATCAAGGGATGCGGCTCCGGGACAGATTCATGTAACACAATTGCGTGAAATATTTACCAGATAAAAATATTAAGCAATCTTTACAGCAGGTTAACGAAAGAATAATAACCAGCTGATAAAATGGGAACCAGAAGATATGAAAACTTAACTCTTCTCCCCAGCCCCTTTGTCCGAAACCTTCCCCTGAGGTTTCGGACTTTTTTCGTTTTTGCATATGTCTAATTTACTTTATCTGGGGTATTATAAGTGTAAGAATAATTTCTTATTCGGGAGGATAACTATGATTACATTTTACGAATACCCTAAATGCACGACTTGCCGCAAGGGCAAAAAGTTTTTAGCAGATAATAATCTGGAGTTTACTGAAATTGATATGGTTAAGCATGTACCGGCTAAAGATACGCTGAAAGGTATCCTCGACAAATCGTCGCATTCAATTGATGACTTTTTTAACAAGCGGGGCACTAAATTTAAAGAGCTCGGATTAAAAGAACGTCTTCATGATTTGAGTGAAGAAGAGAAACTGGAACTGCTCGCAAGTGACGGCATGCTGATTAAGCGGCCGATGGTTGTACTTGATGATGATGTGTTATTAGGTTTTAAAGAAGAAACTTATAAAAATGCATTATTGAATTAATTCACTTGCCTAAAGTATGGCAATTGTGCAACAATAAGTATGATAAGTTAAAAGGGAGGTTTTAGCGTGTCATTACCACAAGATTTAAAGTACAGCGAAGATCATGAGTGGATTATAGTTGAAGGAAATACTGTAACAATCGGTATTACTGACTTTGCACAGTCTGAACTTGGAGATATCGTATTTGTCGAACTTCCAGAAGAAGGCGACGACATCTCTACAGGTGATTCTTTCGGCAGCGTGGAATCAGTGAAAACTGTTTCTGAATTATATGCACCGGTTTCCGGTTCTATAGTTGCTGTTAACGAAGAGCTTGAGGACAGTCCGGAACTTGTTAACGAAAATCCATACGAAGGTGCTTGGATGCTGAAAGTTGAACTTTCAGATGAAAGCGAATTAGATAACCTTCTTGATGCTGCTGGTTACCAGGCAGTAATCGAGAAATAATAACTTAGCTCTGGACTTTTGTCCGGAGTTTTTTTAAAACCTATATTTATTGCTTAAAGTGAATTTATATTAAAAATTTAACTAAGGGTGATACGGATGAATCTTTCTGATAAAGTACTCATTGTTGAGGGAAAAACGGATAAGCGCAGATTGGAAGAAGTGCTGGTGGAACCTGTACAGATAATTTGCACCTTCGGTACGATGGGTATTTCAAAACTGGATGAGATTATTGATCAGCTTGGCGATTCTCAAATATTCATTTTATCCGATGCGGATAAGGAAGGAAGAAAAATTCGTAAATGGTTTAAAAAACATCTTAGTGAAAGTACTCATATTTATATAGATCCCAAATTCGGGGAAGTCGGACGCTGTCCGCATGACTACCTTGCAAACCTCTTGCTCAGACACGGTTTTTATGTAGATACGAGCCTAATAATGAAAGGTAAGTTTTATCGTGAAGGAAACAATTTCAACGGAAAATATATTAAAGAATATACAGGATAGAGAGTATTATATTATTTTCGGCTATGCAACGATGTGCAAAACATGCGATATCTCAGAAACGATGCTCAGCGTCGCTGCTTCTGCAAGAGAAATCAGCTATGAACGCATCAACTTAAATTTTTATAAAACACTGATAGATAAATATCAGATTCGTTCTGCGCCAGCACTGCTGCTGTTTAAAAACGGCAAACTTGTCAGGGAAGTCTACGCATTTCAATCTGTTACTTATTTAAACGAAGTTCTGGAAGAATTTCTGATTGACTAATAAAGAATAGTCTGATAATATGAATTTCAATCAAATATTAACTCTTATCAAGAGTGGTGGAGGGATGTGCCCTTAGAAGCCACGGCAACCGTCATCGTGACAAGGTGCCAAATCACTGGATTAATATCCTCAGATGAGAGGCGTAATGAACGTTTAAAAGCCTACTCATTTTTGGAGTAGGTTTTTTTAATTGTTCTCCTGGAAAGGGAAGGGATTTATATATAATGATAGATATTAGTAATGTGACTAAAATATTTAAAACTAAAAATCAAAATATAACGGCAGTAGATAATGTCGGTCTGAATGTGAAGAAAGGTGAAATTTTTGGAGTTATCGGCTACTCGGGCGCCGGCAAATCCACGCTGATTCGTCTCTTGAATGGACTGGAGCAGCCGACGGAAGGGACTGTTACAGTAACCGGTGATGAAATCAGCGGCATGACGATGAAAGAACTGCGGCAAAAACGTCAAAAAGTATCGATGATATTTCAGCATTTTAACCTGCTCTGGTCACGAACAGTCGCTGAAAATATCAGCTTTCCGCTGGAAATCGCAGGTGTACCTAAAAAAGAACGGCAGCTGCGTGTTTCGGAACTGATAAGGCTGGTTGGTCTGGAAGGCCGCGAAAACAACTACCCGAGTGAGCTGTCCGGCGGCCAGAAACAGCGCGTCGGCATTGCGAGAGCGCTGTCGAATGAACCACAGGTTCTGCTGTGCGATGAAGCGACCAGTGCTCTGGATCCTGAAACGACAGATGAAGTGCTTGACCTGCTCGTCGATATTACGAAAAAGATGAACTTGACCATCGTGCTGATTACGCACGAAATGCATGTTATCAGAAAAATATGCGACCGGGCAGCTGTCATGGAAAACGGTAAAGTAGTGGAAGTGGGGCCAGTTATCGAACTGTTCCAGAATCCTCAGTCAAATGTAACGAAACGTTTCGTTAAGGATGATATTTCGGATGATGACCACGCAGTAGCCATGGAAGAAATAAAAGAAGCTTTCCCGACTTCAACTATCGTTAAGCTGACATTTGTCGGCACCCGCACAAAATCGCCGATTGTCTCTCAAGTTATCCGGAATTACGGTCTTGATGTAAATATCCTGTCAGGAAATATTAAGCAGACGAATCAGGAATCATACGGTCATCTTTATATCGCCCTCGATATTAATCAGGAAACACTGGAACAAATTACTGCAGAGTTTAAAAAACACGATGTCACGCTGGAGGTTGAAAGTAAATGAATGAATTTCTGACAGCATTTAAAGAAATGTTCGCCTTCGAAAACGTGAAATGGGATGCAGTTTTAGAAGCGACTTACGAAACAATTTATATGACCGTGATAGCAACTGCACTGGCCTTCCTGATCGGGCTGATACTCGGTATTATTTTATTCTTATCGAATAAAAGTCATAACGGTGTGTCAAAACCGGTTTACGGCGCAACATCATTTATTGTTAACCTCTTCAGAGCAATACCATTTATCATTTTAATTATTTTAATTATGCCGTTCACAAAAGCAATTATGGGAACGGTAATGGGTTCAAATGGTGCGCTTCCTGCACTGATTATCGGTGCAGCGCCCTTCTTTGCCCGTCTCGTTGAAATCGGTCTGAAGGAAATCGACAAGGGTGTTATTGAAGCGGCTGAATCGATGGGAGCGAACACGTGGACTATCATTTGGAAAGTGCTGATTCCGGAATCGCTGCCTGCTCTCATTTCCGGTATCACGGTGACATCAATTATGCTTGTCGGCTCTACTGCAATCGCCGGAGTTATCGGTGCGGGAGGTCTTGGTAACCTCGCCTATATGGTCGGCTTCACAAGAAACCAGCCGGATGTCACACTCGTTGCAACTGTAGTAATTCTGATCATCGTTTTTATCATCCAGATTATTGGAGATACTCTGTCTAAAGCAGTCGATAAACGCTGATCTAACAATAAAAACTATAATGAAAAGAGGCTATTACATGAAGAAGATTTTTGGTATTGTCACTCTGTTTGCACTCGTATTAGTTTTAGCAGCATGCGGTAACGGTTCGGACTCAGAAGAAAGTGCTGAAGGAGAGGCGGCTGAAATCTCAGTTGCGGCATCACCTGCACCGCACGCTGAAATTTTAGAAAGAGCAGCTGATATTTTAGCTGAAGAAGATATCACAGTTAACGTGGAAATCGTTAACGATTACACTACGCCTAACAGATTGCTTGCTGATGAAGAAGTGGACGCTAATTTCTTCCAGCACACACCTTACTTAGATGGTGAAACTGAATCGCACGGTTATGATTTAACAAGCATCGGCAACGTACATATCGAGCCAATGGCAGTATATTCAAACGATTATGATTCACTGGAAGATATTCCTGACGGGTCGACAATTTTAGTGTCGAATAACCCTGCTGAAGAAGGACGTTTTCTGTCATTCTTCGTAAATGCAGGTCTGGTTGAAATCGAAGAAGGCATCGAAATCCAGGATGCGACATTTGATGATATAACAGAAAACCCGCACAATTTTGAGTTCGATAACAATACAGCACCTGAGCTGCTGGTAAGCATGTACGAAAATAACGAGGCGCCGGCAGTAATTATCAACGCTAACTTCGCGATCGACGGGGGCTTAAGCCCGGTTGACGATTCAATTGCTGTAGAAGAAGGAGACTCGCCATACGCTAACCTTATCGCTGTAAGAGCAGGCGATGAAGAACGTCCGGAACTGCAAAGATTAATCGAAGTATTGCAATCGGAAGAAATGGTTCAGTTCATTGAAGAAGAATACGACGGCACTATTATTCCAGCTGAATAAGAACGATGCTTCAAAAAGCACTCCTCTGTGAGTGCTTTTTTGATTTCTACGAAAAGAACTGTCTATCCAAAATGACTTTAAAAAACAAGCCTGAAATGACCAGTCTCAATCAGTCATTTCAGGCTTGTTTTATATCGTCAGCACAATCATCAATATAAATAAGGTGATTAGATATATCAGTGAATATTTTAAATTAATATTTGCCCAGCGCTCTTTATTATCAGTCTGCAATCCTTTCACAGACAGGAAAATCCATACTAAAGTCAGAATCAACGAGACGGTAAAGAATATCCAGCCGAATGTTCCAAGCAGGATAAACGGCACAGGCACGAGGGCGATAACGTAATACAGGTTTTGTCTGATCGTCGCATCGACTCCGATAACGACCGGAAGCATCGGCACGCCGGCTCTTGTATAGTCAGCGAGGCGTTTAACAGCGATAGCTAGCGTATGCGGAATTTGCCAGATAATTAATATGTAGAATAAGGCAATCGGGACAACATGAGCAGCGGGGGCAATTACAGCCCAGCCGATCAGCGGCGTAAATGCACCGGAGATACTGCCTATTATCGTATTAATTGTGTACCGGCGTTTCGACCAGAATGTATACAGGACGACGTAGAAGAACCAGCCTAAAAATGAATATACTGCTGCTTCGATTGTTGTTATCAGCATGAGAGCCAGTCCGATTACTGTCGTTGCGACCGCAGCAATCAGTACACCTTTTAAAGGAAATGAGCCGGTAACGGTCGGACGCTGCTGAGTACGGTCCATTTTTTTATCAAGATCGTATTCAAACCAGTTATTGAACATCAGTGCACCGGAAATAACGAGGGTGCTGCCGGCCATCGTTAAAATAAAAAGCACCCAGTGATCGGTAAAGTTTTCGCCGTTAAAGTACAAAGCGAGCCAGTAAGCTGTAAATACGGGCAGTACATTGGCAGCGAGGACCTTACCTTTTAATAAGTATTTTATATCGATCAGCAAATTTATAAATTTTGACGGACTGCGTGTTGAAGTATTATGTGTATTCAAAAAAATTCCCTCACAAGTGTTATAATCAATACAGTATATTATATCAGTACAGACTTATTCGCGAAATGCGGGAATAGATAAATTATGTGAACGAAAAGATGTTTCTGCAGTCATAGTACAGGGTATAAATAAAATTAACCGGAGGAGGAGAGTTTTAATGGAGAATAATGAACAGCCTTACAGCAATATAGTCCATAACGGTTTTGACAAAACACTGGTTATTATCACCTATGTGCTAATGTTTTTTACCGCCGTTATCGGTCCGTTAATTGTCTGGGTAATTAAAAAAGATGATGATCCTGCAACGGAAGTTGCCTTGCGAAATTTAGTGAACTTCGGTATTTCCTATACAATTTATTTAATTATTGCGGGCTTAACGGCGATAATACTCATCGGTTATATACTGACACCGATTATTACCGTGGCATTTTATATATTTATTATTATCGGGATTGTTAAATCATCGGACGGTGAGATTTACAAAGCGCCGTTTACGATTGATTTTATAAAGTAAAACCCCTTTGCCAGACAGCAGAAGCTGTCTGGTTTTTTGTCTGATAAATTGCACAGATAATAGAGTAATGGTAAAATTAAAGTGTATTTTAACTTGAAGATAGACGGGAGGAACTAATATGAATGACTTTGATAATTCACCGAGAACCGGTTTCGACAGCACGCTGGTTTTAGTTTCCTATATCGTATCGCTATTTACTGCAGTAGTCGGTCCGCTAATAATCTGGGTACTGAAAAAAGATGATGATCCGCTTACCTCAGATGCACTCCGTCACGTTGCAAATTTCGGATTATCATATACAATTTACATGTTTGCTGCATGGCTGACATCAATCATTCTGATTGGACTTGTACTCGGTCCGATAGTAACGATTGCATTTTACGTATTTGCGATTATCGGAATCGTTAAAGCTGTTAATGGAGAGGTCTATAAACCGCCGTTTACAATCGATATTTTCAAATAGACAAAAGTAGATAAAATACTTCTAAATGATAGAATAGTCATTTAGAAGTGTTTTTATTTTTTTGACGTCAAGACTCATATTAAGAAGCTGAACCCTTTAAACTGCGCGCTTTTTGGGGTATAATATATAGGTGTTGCAAGGAGTCTGGTACTTTGACTATAGATTAGAATTATTATAAACTATAAGAGTATTAGAAAATCTTAAATTTCAATTGGAGGATTAGACATGGCATCTGTTTTAGAAATTAAGAATCTACACGTTGAAATAGACGGTAAAGAAATATTAAAGGGTGTTGATTTAACACTTAAGCAGGGTGAAATCCACGCTGTAATGGGACCAAATGGTACTGGTAAGTCTACACTTGCACAAGCTATCATGGGTCACCCGAGTTATGACGTTACAGAAGGTGAAGTTCTTCTTGACGGTGAAAACATTCTTGAAATGGAAGTAGACGAGCGTGCTCAAGCTGGTTTATTCCTCGGTATGCAGTATCCATCAGAAATCTCTGGTGTAACTAACTCTGACTTCCTTCGTTCTGCAATTAATGCACAGCGTGAAGAGGGCGACGAGATTAACTTAATGCAGTTCATTAAGAAATTAGATAAAAACATGGAATACCTTGAAATGGATCCGGATATGGCTACACGTTACCTTAACGAAGGATTCTCAGGCGGAGAGAAGAAACGTAACGAAATTCTTCAGTTAATGATGCTCGAGCCTAAATTCGGTATTTTAGATGAGATTGACTCCGGTCTTGACATCGATGCTCTCAGAGTTGTATCTGAAGGTATCAACAAGCTTCGCGGCCAGGAATTCGGTTCTTTAATCATCACTCACTACCAGCGTTTACTTAACTACATTACACCTGACGTTGTTCACGTAATGATGAGAGGTAAAGTAGTTAAATCAGGCGGGAAAGAACTTGCTGAACGCCTTGAGTCTGAAGGTTACGACTGGATTAAAGAAGAACTTGGCATTGACGACGAAACTGTCACTGAAGACAAATAAGACGGGAGGATCACTATGGCTACTGAATTAAATGCATTCGAACTGAACAAGGAAGAGATTATTGCCGCTGCAAATAACAGAGGCGAATCTGAGTTCCTGCTCGGTAAAAGAAAAGAAGCAGTAGAACAATTTGATAGTCTTGACATGATTAAACCTGACAAGACTAAGGTAGACAAATGGGATTTCTTTAACGTAACTTCACCAGTTGTTGAGAGCAGTACTTACAACTCTCTTGACGAACTGCCGGAAGCTGTTAAAGGATTAATTGACCTGGATAACAGTAAAAATATATATGTACAGCACAACAACACACCAGCTTACCTTCGTTTAGATGAAAAATTGAAAGCAAAAGGTGTTATTGCTGAAAACATCATCGACGCAGCAAATAATCATCCTGAACTTCTTGAGAAGTACTTTATGACTGAAGGCGTTAAAATTGATGAGAACAAACTAACGGCATATCACGCTGCATTATTAAACGGCGGTATTTTCATTTATGTGCCTAAAGATGTCCACATTGAAGACCCGATTCAGATGGTAGTACTCCACGACGACAAAGATGCTTCATTATTCAACCACGTTCTGATTGTTGCAGATGAAGGTTCTGAAGTAACTTACGTTGAGAACTACTTTACCAACCTTGAATCGTCAACTGAAAAAATTAATATCGTCTCAGAAGTTATCGCGTTAAATAACTCTAAAATCACTTACGGCTCTGTAGATTTCCTGCCGAAAGAAATGACTGGTTATGTTAACCGACGCGGTGTTGCAGCAGATGATGCAAATATCGACTGGGCTTTAGGGCTGATGAACGATTCAAATATCATTTACGACAACACAACTTATCTGAACGGAGACCGTTCTGAATCAGATCTTAAGATTGTAACTGTAGGCCGCGGTGAAACGAAAGCGAACTTCACTACGCAGATTATTCATTACGGTAAAGATTCAAACGCTCACATTCTTAAGCACGGTGTTATGAAAGACAGCGCTACTAGTATCTTTAATGGTATCGGCTACATTAAGCATGGTGCTACAAGAGCTGACGCACAGCAGGAATCACGTATTCTGATGCTGAGTGAAAAAGCGCGCGGTGATGCTAACCCGATTCTTCTTATTGACGAAGACGACGTTACAGCAGGGCACGCAGCTTCAGTCGGCCGTGTTGATGATCTGCAGCTCTTCTACCTGATGAGCCGCGGTATCGCGAAGAAAGAAGCAGAACGTCTTGTAATTCATGGTTTCTTAGATCCGGTAGTTAAAGCATTGCCTATCGAATCTGTCAGAAAACAACTCAAAGAGATTATCGAGCTTAAGGTACTATCTTAAGGAAGGGAGGGCTCTGACGAATGGATATACAAAAAATCCGTCAGGATTTCCCGATACTTGGTGAACAGGTAAACGGAAAAGACCTCATATATCTAGATACATCAGCAACGAGTCAGACACCATTAAAAGTAATCGAGGCTATGAACGATTATTACAGAGAGTATAACTCAAACGTTCACCGCGGTGTGCATACACTCGGAACGAAAGCGACAGATGCGTATGAAAAAGCGCGTATGAAAGTACGCAGTTTTATCAATGCAAAACGCTTTGAAGAAATCGTTTATACGCGCGGAACTACGGCGGCAATTAATTTGGTTGCCCGCAGCTTCGGCGATTTGGTTATTGAAGAAGGCGATGAAATCGTCGTTAACGAAATGGAACACCACGCTAACATCGTCCCCTGGCAGCAGCTTGCCAAGCGAAAAGGTGCGGAAC
The DNA here is from genome assembly GCF_015235105.1 of Jeotgalicoccus nanhaiensis. NCBI lineage: Bacteria > Bacillati > Bacillota > Bacilli > Caryophanales > Staphylococcaceae > Jeotgalicoccus > Jeotgalicoccus nanhaiensis. The sequence goes on along the minus strand of NZ_JADGLW010000001.1, from coordinate 333,257 downwards.
TTGTCTTTATTCCCCTGGAAGAAGACGGAACGATAGCGCTTGACAACGTGGAAAAAGCGATGAGCGACAAAACAAAAATCGTTGCGATTACACATGTATCAAATGTACTCGGCACGATTAATGATATTAAATCGATTGCTGAAATAGCCCATGCTCACAATGCGTATATTTCTGTTGACGGTGCACAGGCTGTACCTCATATGGCAGTTGACGTGCAGGACTTGGACGTCGACTTCTACGCATTCAGCGGACACAAAATGCTCGGACCGACAGGTATCGGTATTTTATACGGCAAAGCTGAGTTGCTTGATAAAATGGAGCCGATTGAATACGGTGGAGATATGATCGATTATGTTTATAAAACCGAATCGACATGGACGGATCTTCCTGTGAAGTTTGAAGCGGGAACGCCGATGATTGCCGAAGCTGTCGGTTTGAATGCAGCAATCGATTATATTACCGAACTCGGCCTCGATAATATTTATCAGCATGAGAAAGAGCTTGTTCGCTATGCTTATGACAAAATGTCTGCAATCGAAGGAATTGAAATATATGGTCCCGGCAAGGACAACCGTGCAGGACTTATCACTTTCAATCTTAAAGGCGTACACCCTCACGACCTCGCAACTGCGCTGGACTCAGAAGGAATTGCTGTTCGCGCCGGTCATCACTGCGCTCAGCCGCTGATGAAATGGTGCAAGGCATCGTCGACAGCAAGAGCAAGTTTTTATATATACAACACGATTGAAGAAATCGACCAATTTATTGAAAGTCTGGAAAAAACGAAGGAGTTTTTCTCGTATGAATTTTAACAACCTGAATCAGCTGTATCGCTCAGTTATTATGGACCACTACAAAAATCCCCGGAATAAGGGTGTAATTGAAGATGGTTCGATGACAGTTGAAATGAATAACCCGACTTGCGGTGATGAGATTCAGCTCACATTGAACGTTGAAGAGGGCATCATTAAAGATGTTAAGTTCCAAGGGGAAGGCTGCTCAATTTCCATGTCCAGCGCATCTATGATGACAGAAGCTATCATGAATCAGCCTGCAGACAAAGCGTTAGAAATGGCTGCTGAGTTTTCGAATATGATGCTTGGTGAGGACTACCATATTACTGACGATATGGGCGATATTGAAGCGCTGCAGGGAGTAAGTCAATTCCCTGCACGCATTAAATGTGCAACACTCACTTGGAAAGCACTGGAAAAAGGATTTAAAGAATCCGATAAAAATTAGTATTGAGGAGCGATCATATATGGTTAAGCAAGCACCGGATATTGGCGATTACAAATATGGTTTCCACGATAAGGACGTTTCTATTTTCCGTTCTGACAGAGGATTAACTGAAGAAATCGTCCGTGAAATATCTAAAATGAAAGAAGAGCCGCAGTGGATGCTGGACTACCGTCTTAAGTCTCTGCAGCACTTCTATGACAGACCAATGCCTTTATGGGGCGGAGATTTATCGGAACTTGATTTCGATGAAATTACGTATTACGTAAAACCGTCTGAACAGACTGAACGTTCATGGGATGAAGTACCTGAAGAAATTAAACGTACGTTTGACAAATTAGGTATTCCTGAAGCTGAACAGAAGTACTTAGCAGGGGTTTCTGCTCAGTATGAATCTGAAGTTGTTTATCACAACATGGAGAAAGATCTTGAAGATAAAGGTGTTATCTTTAAAGATACTGACTCTGCGTTAAAAGAGAACGAAGAATTATTCAAAGAATATTTCGGTACAGTTGTTCCGTTTTCTGATAATAAATTCTCAGCATTAAACTCGGCTGTATGGTCGGGCGGATCATTTATCTACTGCCCGCCGGGAGTTAAGCTTGATACACCATTGCAGGCATACTTCCGTATCAACTCTGAAAACATGGGTCAGTTTGAGCGTACTTTAATCATCTGTGATGAAGGCTCAAGTGTTCATTATGTAGAAGGTTGTACAGCACCGACTTATACGACAAACTCACTGCACTCTGCAGTAGTTGAAATCATTGTTAAACGCGATGCATACTGCCGTTACACGACAATCCAGAACTGGGCAAACAACGTATACAACCTGGTTACAAAACGTACTTTCGTTGATGAAAACGGAACTATGGAATGGGTTGACGGCAACATCGGTTCTAAGATTACAATGAAATACCCGTCTATCTTCCTTAAAGGTGAAGGTTCACGCGGTATGACATTATCTATCGCTTTAGCAGGTAAAGGACAATTACAGGATGCTGGTGCGAAAATGATTCATCTTGCGCCAAACACATCTTCTACAATTGTTTCCAAATCAATCGCTAAAGGCGGCGGTAAAGTTTCTTACCGCGGTCAGGTTCACTTCGGGCGTAAAGCACACGGTGCACGTTCAAACATCGAGTGTGATACGCTGATTATGGATAATGAATCCACTTCGGATACTATTCCGTACAACGAAATTTTAAATGATAACATCTCTCTTGAGCACGAAGCGAAAGTTTCGAAAGTGTCAGAAGAGCAGTTATTCTATCTGATGAGCCGCGGACTTGGTGAAGAGGAAGCGACAGAAATGATCGTAATGGGCTTCATCGAACCGTTTACAAAAGAACTGCCAATGGAATATGCAGTAGAAATGAACCGCTTAATTTCCTTCGAGATGGAAGGTTCAATCGGTTAATAAAATATCTATATTTAAACCGCCGCATTAATTTGCGGCGGTTTTTTGTGTTTTACTGCTATTTAATGTATTATTAAAAAAATTCAAATAAAAGGTGTATATCTCATTTTACAGGGTAATTGATAAAGTATAATTTCAGGGGTGATTACATGGGAGAAGATACAAAGACAAAAGGGAAAAGTTCAAAAGACATTAGTCAGAAGTTTCCGCATACATATGCGATACTCCTGTTCATCGTTATTTTAGGAGCAGCACTCAGCTACATAATTCCAGCCGGTGAGTACGACCGCGTGGAAGTGGAGGACAGAGTTGAAGTAATCGGAGGCAGTTTCCATTCTGTTGAACAAAATCCTGTATCGTTTATGGATCTGATTATGGCTATTCCGACAGGGTTAAATGAAGCAGCAGATATTATTTTCTACATATTCCTTATCGGAGGTGCATTCGGAGTAATTCGTAAAACCGGCGCACTGGAAGCAATTATTCAAAAAGTGATGAACAATGTTCAAAAAAATGAACTGCTAGTAATTCCGGTAATTATGACGGTTTTTTCTATACTTGGTTTTACTACAGGAATGTCGGAAGAGGCAATTATCTTCGTGCCGATCGGTATTATGCTGTCAGTTGCGCTCGGCTACGATGCTCTGGTCGGAACAGCCATGGTAACACTCGGTGCGGCTGCGGGCTTTATCGGCGGGATGTTTAACCCCTTCACAGTCGGTATTGCTCACGGAATTGCAGAACTGCCGATATTCTCAGGATGGGGTTTCAGACTGGCAGTTTATTTTGTAGTGTTGCTGATAGGCATTTTATTTGTTATGTCTTATGCTAAAAAAGTTAAGAAAGATCCAAAAAGCAGTCTGGTTTATGAAGAAAGCCAAACAGGCCAGCTCAATTTCACGGAAGATGCGCTTGTCTTGACCGAACTTAGAAAACGGCACATCGTCATTATAGTTTTATTTGCCCTGACGATCGCGATAAACGTTTACGGTATTTTTGTTCATGGATGGTTCTTAACGGAACTGGCAGCGAATTTCTTTATCGTCGGCATCATTATCGGTTTTGTCGGCGGTCTGAAATTGAATACTGTATTTGATGCATTTATTGACGGTATGAAAATTGTTGTTTACGGAGCGATTATTGTCGGCTTTGCAAGAGCGATACTTGTCGTGCTGGAATCGGGATTGATTATTGATACAATTATTTACAGTCTGAGTGCGGTGCTTGATAATGTACCGACTGCACTGACGGCAATCGGTATGCTCGGGGTCCAGGTAATTATTAACTTCTTTATTCCGTCGGGTTCCGGTCAGGCGATGACGACGATGCCGATTATGGTACCTATTTCCGATCTCCAGGGAATTTCAAGACAGGTGGCTGTACTCGCCTATCAATATGGAGATGCTATAACTAACAGTATTATACCGACCTCGGCTTCACTGATGGGCGTTCTTGCTGTCGCAGGTATTCCCTATATAAAATGGGTTAAATTCGTCTGGAAATTAATTATTATATGGTTAATCATAGCGGCAATTGCACTGGTGATTGCAACGCTGATTAACTTACAGTAAAACATGAATGGGCAGCGTCTGCTGTCCATCTTTTTTTATAATACTTAAGACTGATTATTCTGACATTAAATTGACACATTTATATTTAGTGCTAACCTGTAATTATATACAAAAAATGGGAGGCGTATTAAATGGGTCATACGTGGATTAAATTGTCGGTGCTTTATCTTGTGATTGGTATTTCAGTGGGACTGTTTATGTCGTATACGATTCAGCTTAACTGGGCTGCAGGACATGCGCATGTTAACGTAGTCGGGTGGCTGTCAACACTCGGCATCGGTACAGTGTTATCAATCTACCCTCATTTGGCAGAAAACGGTCTCGGAACAGCGACATTTTGGCTGTATCATATCGGCGTTCCTTTATTTCTCTTCAGTACATTTTTCGTACAGGTTAATCCCGGCGTTGCACATATTTTTACATTTATCGGCGGACCGATGTTCCTCGCCGCAATTATTCTCTTCGGCATCAATCTCTTCCTCAATTTAAAAGAAGAAGATGTCCGGAAATATAAACGCGTGCATTAATATTTGTATCATTTAACTTTCAAGTCTTATAATAAGAATAACAACTTATAAAGGCAGGGAGATAAATGGATAATTTACAGGTATTTTATGACAATGCTTTAACACCGGATGAGTATCGTGAAAAGCTCACAGATTTAAAAGACGGATTCGATAAAATTTATAACGAACATGACATAACGAAAGATAATGAATTTGAGAACTTCAAGAATAGTGAGATGAAGCTGCTCGTTATCGCTGAACCATGGTGCGGTCACTGCATGCTTAACCTTCCAATTCTGTTTAAGCTCGCAGAAGAAGCTGGCATTGATGTGAAAGTGGCATTGCGTGACGATAACGAAGAACTGATGAACGGTTACTTAACTAACGGCAATAAAGTAATTCCAAAAGTCATTGCGATTAACAAAGAAGAAAAAGAAGCAGCAGTATGGGGACCGCGTGCACCGATGACGACAGTTATTCAAAAGGATATTATGAAAGATATGCCGGAAAAAGGCACGGAAGAATACGATGCAGCATTTAAATCTGCAATCACAGAAATGAAAGAAAAGTTCAAGACATCACCAGAATTGTGGGATGCTGTAGAAAAAGATTTAAAAGCAACGTTAACTGTAAAATAAGATTAAAACTCCTCTAAAGAAGTTTACTTTAGAGGAGTTTTTATGTGTAGAAAAACTGTATAAATTACGAAGTTTCCTGTGTTTCCTTTTTTCTCGTACTGATAAACACGCCTACTCCAAGAATAAGAATAATACCCGCTGTCTGATATACGCCAAGTCCGACATTTAACAGCACTACAGATGTCAGTACTGCAGATACAGGCTCAAGGAGTCCTAATATTCCCGCTTCCGTTGAACTGATGTATTTCATGCTCGTGATATACAAATAGAAGGCGAGTGTTGTCCCGAGCAGTATGGACAGAACCAGTATAATGATCTGCATTGCCGACCAGTCAAATGAGAAATCAAATACCCATATCGGATGAATGAAGTTCATAATAATACCGCCAGCGAGCATCGAGCCGCCGACGAGCTGCAGGGGATGAATCACCTGCAGCAGCACCGGTGCATGAAGGGTATAATAAGCTAGAGCGATCCCTGATGCAAGTCCGAAAAGTAGTGCAGCTGGTGATACAGCGAGGTTCGTCAAATTGCCGTTTGTGGCAATTAAAATAACACCCGCCAGCATCGAGATAATTATAAGTGCTTCGGTTTTTGTCCACGGCCTGTATTTTTTCATTACCGCGTACAGAATGATATAAATTGGACCGGTGCACTGCAGAACAGTTGCAACCGCAGCGTTGCCGAAGCCGATTGCCGCCATAAATGTATACTGAACCATCGTCATGCCGAAGATAGAATAAACGGCAAACATCAGCACCGTGTGTTTATTCCATACAGTCCGATGTTTCCGGCGGAAAAATAAAGTGTATATAGATAATAAGATAAGACCGCTGACTGTCAGTCTTGCTGTGACGTACCAGTTGACATCGACCGGTGTCGTGGTAAATATATAATCGGATGCCGTGCCTCCGATTCCCCACAGCGAGGCGCCGATAATAACAAAAATTAAACCTTTAACATGCAGAGAATTTCTCATAGCAGTCCCGCCTTTTATTCATTTTTCAAACCCAAATACTGCATCCGGCTGTTAAACAATTTCGGATAAGATAAAAACCCGACCATTACAGAAGCTGCAGTTGCGTTAGTAAGTATTAAAAATAATATGAGCAGTTGATATATGACGGCTTCCATCGGCGGAGCGCCCCCAATAATCAGTCCGCTCATCATACCCGGCAGCTGTACGAGCCCGATTGTTTTCTGTGATTCTATCGTCGGTATCATACTCGTTTGAATCGCTGATTTTAAACTGCGGGAAACCGCGTCTTTCGGCTGGCCGCCGAAGGATAAAATAAGCTCTATCATTTCTTCACTGTTCTCAAGTTCATCGGTAAACTTACTGACGAACAATAACGACAGCACCATGCAGTTACCGATAATCATGCCGCTGATTGGAATAATCTGTTCGGGTTCAAAATCGAGAATACCGAACAGCAGCATAATGCTCATTGAAACAGCTTCGACAGCTGTCAGCGTTAAAATAATAATCCATTTTATGCCGGGAATAAGCGTGCCTTTTTTAATTACATTCTGACTGGCGGCACCAATCATCACGAGAATCATTAATATCATATAAATACTGCTGTCACTGTCAAAGACGAAGGTGAGTATCACACCGACAATGAGCAGCTGAACAATTGAACGTACTGAAGCTATGACGATATCTTTCGTAAGCCCCAGTTTCAGTACGACTGCAATAGCGAGAGGGATGATAACAAAGACGCCGGACAGGAAAAGTTCCTGAAAACCCATCACCGTTCCCCCTTTAAAAATTGCTGTATAAAAGTATTATTTGAATTATATAAACTTGCTATCGGCCCCTGGAGCAGCAGTTCGCCCCTGTTTAAGAACCAGATATCATCACTGACGCGTTCAGCCTGGGCAAGGTCATGTGTTACCCAAATAACAGTCAATCCGTGTTCCTGCTGCAGCTTCATTACGAGCCGTTCAATCTCTCTGACGAGTGTGTAATCAAGGTTTGATGTAATTTCATCAAGCAGCAGTACTTCCGGACGGGAGACAAAGGTCCGGGCTAATGAAATACGGCTTTTCTCTCCTCCGGATAAGGTGTTTATTTTACGGTATAAAAAATCTTCACTAAGTTCTACCATGCTGAGAAGATTTGCCGCACGTTCCTGACTCAGCTTGTCATTAAATATTTGAAGCGGCAGATTTAAATTATCGTATACGGTGCCTGCGAACATCGGTGCGCTTTGAAATGCCATGCCGGCTCTTTTTCTAAGACCGGTAATATCTATATTTTTAATATCTTCACCGCGGTAGAATACACTTCCGGAATCAGGAGAGAGTAAACCGTTAATATGTTTCAGGCAGGTAGTCTTGCCTGCACCGCTCGGGCCGATAAAAGTCGTAATTTTATTTTCTCTGAAAAAACCCGATATATTACGGAGTATTTCCTGATGGCTGACATTTTCAAACTGAATAATCTCCATGACTAATATCCTCCAATGTAAATGTGCTAAAATGAAGTAAGGTGATTTAATGATTTATATAGGACTGACAGGGTGGGGCGACCACGATTCGCTGTACACCGAACTTTCAAATAAAAAAGATAAGTTAATTACATATGCTTCACATTTTCCAATCGTTGAGCTTGATTCAACATACTACGCAGTACAGCGGCAGTCAACGATAGAAAAATGGTGCGACCAGACACCGGAAACTTTCAAATTCGCAGTAAAAGCCCACCAATTTATGACGGGGCACAGCGATTACAGAGATCACTATGATTCTATTAAAGATGTCTTTGCCGCGTACAGGGAAATGCTGATGCCTATGTTTCACAGAAACAAACTCGCATTTGTTCTGCTTCAGTTTCCGCCATGGTTTGACTGCAGCAGCAAAAATATCCGTTATGTAAAATTTGCGGCGGACCTGCTGAAACCTTTTAAAGTCGCAGTGGAGTTCCGCAACCAGACATGGTTCAGTGATGAATATAAGGAAGATACACTGGAATTTCTGCACGACAGCGAAGTAATTCACAGTATATGCGATGAGCCGCAGGCAGGAATCGGTTCAGTTCCTTTTGTTAACCGCATCACAGATGATACTGCCTTTATCCGTCTGCACGGCCGCAATGTTCACGGCTGGACGCAGCAGAACCGCACTTCGGAAGAGTGGCGGGAGGTCCGTTATTTATATGATTATAACAGACAGGAACTGGAGTGGTTACAAAAACAGGTTAATATACTGCAGCATAAAACAAAGGATATTTATATCGTTTTTAATAATAACTCAGGAGGGCATGCGGCCGGCAACGCAAAACAGCTGATCAGCATGCTGGGTATAGAGTACAGCGGGCTTGCACCGAAGCAGCTGAAATTATTCTAAGGGGCTGGAGTCATGGAATTTATCGTTCTTATACTGATAGGTCTGCTTTCTTCAATACTGGGCTCGCTCGTCGGTATCGGCGGGGGTGTTATTGTTGTTCCGGCCCTGATGTTTTTTGGTCTTGAGCTCGGCCTGCTGCCGGCAATAACACCCCAGACTGCTGTCGGGACATCGAGTATGCTGCTGATATTCACGGGCATGAGTGCGATGATTTCATATGCGCGCAATAAGCAGGTGGACAGAGAGAACGGCATTTTATTTCTGATTGGACTGATGCCGGGGGCGCTCGCGGGATCTTATGCCAGCAGTTTATTTACAGTTGACAGCTTTAATCTGTATTTCGGTATATTTCTAATTTTTATCAGTATACTTCTCGTTGTCAGAAAGAAAATTAAACCGATGAAAGTATTCCAGAATCCTAAGTACTTAAAACCTCACCGTGATAATATGGGTAACATTTACCATTACGGATTTCCGCCTTATCTTGCAATTACGATAACTTTTTTCGTCGGATTTATAACGGGTCTGTTCGGTATAGGAGGCGGGGTTCTGATGACCCCGCTCATGCTGATGGTTTTCAGAATGCCGCCGACAATTGCCATCGGCACGAGCATGATGATGGTATTTTTCTCAGGTGTATCATCGGCTTTCGGCCACGTGCTCCAGAATAACGTCGTTTATACGTATATACTGATGCTCGTGCCTGCTGCTATCATCGGAGCGACTGCCGGAGTTAAAATTAATCAGCGGTTCAATTCGGACGGTTTAGTAGTACTGCTCCGGACCGTCCTGTTTATACTCGGTGCATACTTGATTTTACAAACAATTCTTTAAGGAGTGCTCGTATGGAAGTGAAAATTTATCATACTAATGATATACACAGTGCATTACATAATTATATGAAGTTTACGAGCTTCATAAAAAATAAAAGACGACAGTACAGAAATAATATGTTTTATGTCGATATCGGCGACCATGTTGACCGTTCACATCCTTATACAGAAGCGACGCTCGGAAAGGGCAATATCGAATTGTTGAATAATGCAACGTGCGACGTAGCGACACTCGGGAATAATGAAGGAATCACGCTGACCAAAGAGCAGCTGAAGCATTTATACGATGATGCAGAGTTCGATGTCATCTGTGCCAATCTGCGTGAAGTAGGAAGTAAACAGCCTTATTTTAAACCGTATACTATAAAGGAAACCGGCGGGATAAAAATCGGATTCATTGCAGCAACAGTTGAGTTTACTCCATTTTATCTGGCACTGGATTGGGAAGTGGCAGATGCTTTTGACTGGATAGAAAAATATTTAAGGGAACTCGAACCAAAGGTGGACGTTATTGTTATGATGAGCCATCTCGGTATGTATGACGACGAGACTCTGGCTAATAGATTTCCTGAAATTGATTTAATTTTATCATCCCATACGCATCACCATTTTGAAAAAGGAGAGCGCGTTAATGGTGTGCTGCTTGCAGCAGCCGGCAGATACGGTGAATATATCGGGGAAGTCACTCTCACTTTTGAAAATGGCAGGCTTACCGCGAAAAAAGCTGCGCTGATTGAATCAGATATCTTATCCCAGGTCGAAAACGATTATTATGATATAGGCAAAGCCAAATTAAAAAATACAGTCATTAAAGAAGCAGCACTGCCGATAGACCGGCGACTTTATTCGGCTGGACGCTTCAGCTCGCTCCTTGCGTATATACTTAAAGATTTTACGGCCAGTGATGCAGGGCTCATTCATACGGGACTTATTGCGAGTCCGTTTGAAGGGGGAGCACTGACTGAATATGACTTGCATAAAGTGCTGCCGCACGCCATTAATGCTGTACAAATAGAGTTGACTGGACGCGAGATGAAAGAAATATTTACCCAGGCGAACCGTCAGGAGTATAAAGATGAAATCGTGCGCGGTCTCGGCTTCAGAGGAGACATTTTCGGCTGTTTTGTAACGCATAATATCCAGTATATCCAATCGGAACGCGAGTATTATATCGATAACGAACTCATCGATGAGAAGAAAAAATATAAGCTTGGAACGCTTGATATGTACACTTTCGGCAGGATTTTCCCGCAGTTCAGATATTCGAAAAAAGAGTATATTATGCCGGACCTGCTGCGCGATCTCGTAAAAAATTATATAGAATGTTTATAGTCTTTTAAAGCCGGGATATGCTATAATGTTAAGTAATCAAATAAATAAAGTAGAGGTTGCTCTTTTCAACAGTAAAGTATTTCAGCAGGCATGCGTTTAAGGATACTTGAAAGGGACAAGAGCCGAAGGATGATACCGGCAGGTATTTGTTCTGGGGTTCAGTTTAACAGGCTGGACACTGTCAGTTACATGATGCGCTACATTTAATAGATAAATCATAAATGCGTGCACTGTCAGCGTATTTATGATTTTTTTTATTGAAAAAATTTAGGAGGAAGAAAAATGGAGTCATTTTTAAATTGGGAATATATGCCGCTGATCCCGCCATTAATTACACTCATACTCGTAGTAATAACGAGAAGAGTAGGCATCAGTCTCGGTGCGGGAATTATTACATCAGCCTTCGTTATTGCGAATGGGCACTTTGGAGAATTTTTTAAATTGCTGTTCGATTCGTTTCTCGGCATATTTATTGAAGACGGCGGACTGAACACATGGAATGCCTACATATTAATATTTTTAACACTGCTCGGAATTATGACAGCATTTATGAATATGTCAGGCGGCGCGCGAGCGTTTACGAATTGGGCGCTGACAAAAGTTAAAACGCGCCGCGGTGCAGGTTTTATGACTGCAGTGCTTGGAATTATAGTGTTTATCGATGATTACTTCAGTGCTTTAATTGTCGGACAGGTTGCTAAGCCGATTACTGATAAATATAATATTTCGCGGGCAAAACTTGCTTATTTCGTCGATACGACAGCATCACCGGTAGCCGTTATGTCACCGGTATCGAGCTGGGGTGCAGGTATTATGGGAATGACAGCACCGGTATTAATCGGCGCTGGAATGACACATATATCACCCTTTCAGAGTTTTATGTATATGATTCCAATGAACTTTTATGTTATCTCGGCACTTGTTATGATGTTTATCGTTATTTCTTTTAAACTGGATATCGGTCCGATGAGGAAACAGGAGAACCTGGCGATTAACGAAGGAATATTACGTGATAAAGTGCCTGAATTTGCAGAACAGGATGAAGACCTGCCTGTGCATGATGGTGCAGGTGCCAGCGCCTTAATTATTCCGATTGCAGGACTTGCTGTCGGAGTAATCGGAGCGATGTATGTGACCGGTGCGATGGAAGCAGGGACCTGGAGTCTGATGCCTGTGCTGGAAAGTACCCTCGTGACACATTCACTGCTTACAGGAGGCATTATCGGTCTCGTGCTGGCACTGTTCTATTACTTCAGACATACGAGAAATGATAATGAATTCAGCAAGAGACATGTCTGGCTCGGTATTAAAACAGGATTTTTAGCGATGTTTCCGGCCATGCTTATACTGACTTTTGCCTGGATGATCGGCGGGTTAATCAGTGAACTCGGCACCGGCGGCGTTCTTGGTTCAATGGTGGAAAACTCAAGCCTTCCAGTAGCGCTGCTGCCGGCAGTAGTATTTATTGTTGCTTGCTTTATGGCACTTGCTACAGGTACAAGTTGGGGTTCTTACGGCATACTGATTCCTGTTGCTGGAGAAATTATTATTGCACTTGGTGCAACGGAATTACTCCTCCCGTCAATCGCAGCTGTACTTGCAGGCGGTGTATTTGGAGACCACTGTTCACCGATTTCCGATTCGACAATTCTGTCTTCTACCGGTTCCGGCAGCGATCACATTGTCCACGTTATGACGCAGTTGCCGTATGCTTTAACTTCAGCTTTAATCGGACTGTTCGGCTTTGTTGTGCTCGGATATACAGCTAACGTATACTTTGGTTTGCTGAGCGTTATAATTGGACTGCTTGCAGTTTATATTATTGCTAAATTTATCTACCGCCCGGTAGCTAAACAAAACGCATAATGGTAAAAACTGTGATATCATAAATGTATCAGTTTGATTAAAGGGTGTGCGTCTATGATTACTATTGATCATATGAACTTTGAACTCGTGGAGAATTACCGCGATGCATTTGATGAAGAAGTTTTTATCGAAAAATACAGCGAGCTATTGAATAAGTACGATTATATTGTCGGTGATGTCGGTTATGAAAAATTAAGACTTGCCGGTTTTTATAAAAATTCAAAACGTAAAGTGGAACCGGACAAACGTGTCAATGCCATCGAAGAGTACTTGAATGAATACTGCAACTTCGGCTGTGCTTATTTTATATTAAGAAAAGTTTCAAAACAGGAACTAAAAGAACAGGCTGAAGAGTCTGGTGAAGAAATTAAGGAAGAGGCCGGGTCGTAAAACCCGGCTTCTTTTTTGTATGATATGATAAGAGAGAATAATTATGATGAGGTGTAGAAATGTATTTTGTGGATAAAAAGCTTTTAAACAAACGTCTCGACTACATTGAAGGTCTGGCAGAAACGATTGATACTGATAACAAATTGGCACTTGAGAGAGCATGTCATATGCTGATCGAAGCGACAGTTGACGTCGGCAATATGATTATCGATGCATTTATATTAAGAGATCCTGGGAACTATCAGGATGTGCTTGATATTCTGGCTCAGGAAAAAGTTATAGGACCTGAAGATGCTGAGAAGTTTAAGAATACACTGAAGTGGAGAAAAGAGCTGACGAGAAATTACCAGTCGGTAGATCATGCCGCAATGCGCGCAGATTTCAAAGAGAATATCAGCGCCTATAAAAACTTTAAGGCGAGTATTGAGCACTTTTATAAAAACGACCCGCAAGCAGTCACAGCTTTCAGCAGTGATACAGATGTATAAAGGGTACTTAATAGATCTCGATGGTACAATGTTTAATGGTGATAAAGTTATTGAGGGAGCCGTGAACTTTATCGATCGTTTAAATAAGGCAGGTATACCCTATTTATTTCTGACGAATAACGCGACAAGACAGCCGTCTGAAATTCTGAAAAAATTTGAGGGTATGGGGTTTACGACGGCAAAAAACCATATATATACTTCAGCTGACGCTATGAAAGTTTATCTGGAGGAGGCCTTTGACATACCGTCTGTATATATAATCGGCACGGAAAGTTTTAAAAATACACTGACGCATGATGGAACTGCTGTTTTTAATGATTATGCACCGGATGCTGTTGTAATGGGGCTCGACACATCTATTACCTTCGATAAAATTCTTACCGCCTGCCGGCTGATTCAAAACGGAGCGCAGTTTCTCGCAACAAATCCCGATATAAAAATTAAAACATCTTACGGTTTCTCTCCGGGGAACGGATCCTTCGTTAAACTGGTCAGCGAAGTAACGGGAGTAAATCCGGTTATCACCGGGAAACCGAACAGCTATATTTTGAGCGGGGCTTTAGCGCGTCTCGGCATGCTTAAAGAGGAAGTGGCGATGATCGGCGATAATTACGATACTGATATTATGACTGGGATTAACGGCGGTATCGATACAATTCACGTTGGCACAGGAGTTCATTCAAAAGAAGAAGTGATGAGTAAAAGAGTGACGCCCGCGTATACGATTAATACGCTTAACGACTGGAAGCTGTAAACTTATGAACCTTCATGTTAACCTTTATATTTTTATGGTTAACATGAAGGTTCTTTCCTGTTATTATATAACTAAACCAAATAACAGGAGAAAAGATATGAAAACTAAACACCTTGTTTTTGCTGCTTTATTTACCGCGCTGATTGCAATTGGTGCACAGATTAGAATACCGCTTGGACCGGTGCCATTTACACTGCAGGTGCCGATGGTGCTGCTGGCCGGTATGCTGCTCGGAAAAAAATTGGGTTTGATTTCCATTATGGCTTATATCGGAATCGGCCTGATCGGCATCCCGGTGTTTGCAGGCTCGGGCGGGCTTGGTTCTCTCGTCTCTCCGTCCTTCGGATTCGTGCTCGGATTCATACCGGGCGTTGTAATTACTGCCATGGGCGGAAGTGAAGAAATTAAAAGAATGATTGCTTTTACGCTGCTCGGCATGAGTGCGATATTTATATGCGGCGTATTGTACTTCTCGTTTATTATGAGTGCTGTAATTGGAACTCCGATGTCCTTAACTCAAATACTGATGGCTGCTGTTGTGCCGTTTTTAATTAAGGACATTATTCTTGCAGTGCTGACTGTTATGTTTGCAAAAGCTTTAACAGGAAGAGGGCTTGTTCTCGCATAAAAATAGGACTTTCAAATGATGGATTTTTAAGTGTCTTTCTATTATAATGTACTGTATACGAAGTAATGCTCATAAATTGATTGGAGTGAACTAATTATGGCAGTCAGTCAGGATACAATGTACGAACAAGTTGAGGAAGTATTAAATAAATTACGTCCGTTCCTTCTGCGTGATGGCGGAGACGTTGAACTCGTAGATGTTGAAGACGGTATTGTGAAGCTCAGACTTCTCGGAGCATGCGGAACATGCCCAAGTTCAACGATTACTCTTAAAGCCGGTATCGAACGTGCACTTCTTGAAGAAGTACCGGGATTTGTTGAAATCGAGCAGGTATTTTAAATCGCAACTAGAGACGGGCCGTCTCTAGTTTTTTTATTTTTCAGAGTGAGGAGAATGACCAATGTATACAATTGTAGAGTTTTGCAACGCTAATATGCAAAAAGGGACTCACGATGTGTATGCTCAGCTGGATAAAAATCCGGCAATCGATGTCGTCGATTATGAATGCACAAATAATTGCGGTTTGTGCAGCAAAAGTTATTTTGTTCTCGTAGACGGGGAAATCGTGGCTGCTAAAAACAGTGAGCAGCTGTTTGAGAAAACTTATAAACGAATCGACAAAAATAATCAGGCATTAGATGAGTGAACTCATCGTTGGTGCTAACGTTTTTCGTGTAGTATAATTATGATATTGAGAATTTTGTAACAAAGTATTAAGAACAGGAGTGATTTTTATGTCATCAGTAACACTGACAGAAAGTGCAGCGTACGAAGTAAAAGATATGCTGGAAGCGAATGACATGGCAGAAGGCTTCCTGCGTTTTAAAGTTCAGGGCGGAGGCTGTACAGGATTAACATACGGTATGGCAGCCGAGCATGAAGCAGCGGAACGGGATGAAGTTTTTGAATTCCACGGTGTTAAAATGCTCGTTGATAAGTTCGACCTCCCTGTCGTTGACGGTACTGTAATTGATTTTAAACAGTCGTTAATCGGCGGCGGTTTTACGATTGAAAATCCGAATGCAAGTCTGTCCTGCGGCTGCGGTTCATCATTTAGAACCAAGGAAAATGCGGGTGCGCCGGGAGACTGTTAAAATTAGTGAAAACGCTTGAAATATTACCATATAGTGCTAATATAATACTTGGTATAGAAACTGAAATAACAGTCTATAATTATATATAAATTACATTCGCGGGAAGGGAAATAAATTATGAGCTATGAAAGAAAAAAGGTCCTGGTACTTGGTGCCGGTTATGCAGGCTTATCCGCAGTTAGTAAACTGCAGAAAATTATCGGAGTACAGGAAGCGGACATTACTTTAATCAACAAAAATGAATACCATTATGAAGCTACATGGCTGCATGAAACAGCAGCAGGTTCAATGAACTGGGAAGAAGGCGTCTATCCGATTGCCAAAGTTGTGGATAACATGAGAGTCCGTTTTATCCCGGCTGAAGTAACTAAAATTGACCGCGACGCACAAGTTGTTGAAACAACTCAGGGCGAATTCAGCTTCGATACGCTTGTAGTGGCATTAGGTTTTGAAAGTGAGTCATTCGGCATTAAAGGGATGGACGAATTTGCAACGACAATCGTCAGCCCGGAAACTGCCGTAAGAACACGTGAAGAAATCGAACAGAACTTTATCAATTACAAAACCTCTAAAGATCCAAAAGATTTATCAATTCTTGTCGGCGGAGCAGGTTTTACAGGGGTGGAATTCCTCGGTGAACTTGTTGAAACACTTCCTGAGCTCTGCAAAGTGCACGGTATCGACTATAATCAAGTTAAAATCACTTGTGTAGAAGCAATGCCGACAATGCTGCCTATGTTCTCTGAAGAGTTAACTCAACATGCAGTTAACTTCCTTGAATCACGCGGTGTAGAATTCATGCTTGGAACAGCTATTGTTGCTGCTAATGAAAACGGATTTGTTGTTAAAGTGAACGATGAAGAAAAACAGCTTGAGGCTTCAAGCGTAGTATGGACAGCGGGTGTACGCGGTTCACGTCTGATGGAAGAATCATTTGAAGGCGTTAAACGCGGACGCATTGTCGTTAAAGATGATTTAACGGTTGATGGCTATCCGAACATCTTTGCTATCGGTGACGTGGCAGCTGTGATGAACGGAACAGGAGAAAACGCACGTCCATATCCGACAACTGCTCAAATTGCAATGCAGTTAGGGGAACACACTGCTAAAAACATCAAGCTTAAGCTAAATGGCGAGAAAATGGAGCCGTTTGCCTATGACGACAAGGGAACTGTATGTTCACTTGGCACAAAAGATGGAATCGGTGTAGTTCTCGGCCGTGAAATTAAAGGTAAGCCAGCAGCATTTATGAAGAAAGTCATCGATACGCGTGCAGTTCTGAAAATCGGCGGCGCAGTATTAGGTGTAACAAAAGGTAAATTCCTGTAATTTTAAAATTCAGCATTATGCATGGGTATATATAATGCCCATGCTTTTATTTTTTTGGAGGAAACAATTATGGCAATGAATATCGTTCAGCTGTTTATTTCTGTGCTGCTGTATTTTGTTTTATTTTATGGAATCAGTTTTATTTTGAACATGATTTTAAAAATGACATGGATTATGGCGTTCGTTTATCCGGTGATTGTCTTATGGATTATCGGAAGGGTTTCATTATTTGATTACATAGCAAGTCCCGGTGAATCATTCGGTATTTTATGGGAGAACATCGTTGGAATTTCAATTTATGATATTGTTATTTTAGGCAGCGGATTTATCGGAATTATTTTAGCGGGTATGACAATACGCTACTTAAGAAAAGCAGGTTATCAAATGTTTTAGGGGGAACGAATTTTGAATATCAAATTTGAAGAAAAATACATTGCAGATGATTCGGTACTTGTTATCGGTTTACCTGAGAATATAAAAGATTTAAAGAATTTTGATGAACTGGATACATTATTAAATGGTTTAACAGAAGAAATTATCGCAGCCGGTGTATTGTCCCAAGAATACGGTAAAGTTACGACGACAGGTGTTACAATCCAGCGCCGCTACCGTAAAGTAATTGCTGTAGGATTAGGTGACAGCGGGGAATTAACTGCCTTGAAAATACAAAAGGCTGTCGGTAAGTTATTCCAGTATATGGCTCTCGAGAAAGAAAATAAAGGTCAGTTTATTTTAGATACTTTTGCATTTGAAGCAGAAGAAACGGCAGATGCAGTGGGAATGATGTCCGCTGTGAGCAATCACGGGCTGACAGGTTACGACACATCTGGCGGCAAACAGTTTTACGATGAATTGGATATTACACTGGTTACCAAATCAGATGTAAAAGAATGCTTTAACCACGGAGCAGCACTCGGCAGCAGTATAGCTCTTGCAAGAGATTACGCAACAATGCCGCCGAATCATTTGTATCCGGAAAGTTTTGCCGATCAGCTCGCAATCAACTTCAAAGACCGTCCGTACATCAAAGGTGAAGTAAAAGATTTTGATACGCTGGTGCAGGAAGGATTCGGACTTTTGGCTGCAGTTGGTAAAGCATCAGTCAGAAAACCCCGCCTCGTGACAATAGAATATAAACATCCCGATGCAGCCGATGATGCACCGATTGCATTAATAGGCAAAGGGATTACGTATGATTCCGGCGGTTATTCTCTTAAAACACGCACAGGCATGCGGTCTATGAAATACGATATGAGCGGAGCAGCGAACGTCGCAGGTATGATGGATGCAGTGTCGAAACTGGAATTGCCTGTTCATGTTGTTGCAGTGCTGGCGCTTGCTGAAAATATGGTGGACGGCAATGGCATGCGTCCCGATGATGTATATCAGTCACTGTCAGGTAAAACTGTTGAAGTATCAAATACAGATGCCGAAGGCAGACTTGTGCTGGCAGATGCAGTATATTATGCTTCCACGACTTATGAGCCGAAAGTTATGATGGACTTTGCGACGCTGACAGGCGCGGTTATACAAGCAATTGGCGAAGACCGCACCGGCGTATTTACAAATCAGGGCAGGAAGTTTATCAACAACCTTTTAATCAGCAGCAAAGTGACAGGAGAAGATATCTGGCATCTGCCGATATCGGAACTTGAAGATGACAGAGTTAAAAAATCGGATATTGCCGACTTAATAAATGCGGACTTTAAACCGGGCGGCGCATCTTTTGCGGCTGCATTTATTAATCAGTTTACAGAAGATACACCATGGGTTCATTTTGATATTGCAGGAACGAGCAATACATCAGCTGCCACTCCGTTTGCTAAAAAAGGCTCTACGGGAGTAATGATCCGTACTATTATCGATTTAATAGAATCAGGTACACTGTATGAATAAGGGGCTCCTTAAAACACTCGGTATATCTTTGACGGTCGATGAAATAGGAAAATGCGCAGTCGAAATGCCGATTACAGAAAAAGTACTGCAGCCATTCGGCTACGTGCACGGCGGAGTGAATGTTGTTCTGGCGGAGACAGCCGCAAGCTTAGGCGCCTTTAAAATGATTGCCGAAGATGAAATTGCTTTTGGCATGGAGATCAATGCAAACCATTTGAAAGCAAAGCGTGAAGGTATACTGACAGCTACAGCGCTGCTTAAGCACGGCGGTTCAACATCACAGGTATGGGAAATTGAAGTGACGGATGAACAGGATGAACTGATCGCACTCAGCAGATGCACTGTCGCGATAAGAAAAAAGAGATAGAATAAATAGAGATGAAGAGGGATCCGGTTTCGGGTTCCTTTTTTTGTGTGGCATTTAGTGTGCGGGGTTGGCATGATGGGGTTTCATGTGTATCCAGCGGCGCTGGGGTTGGCATGATTGGATCTCATATGTGTCCGCCGGCGCTGGGGTTGGCATGATCTGGTCTCATATGTACCCGCCGGCGCTGGGGTTGGCATGATCGGGTTTCATGAGTATCCGGCGGCGTCCGGGTTGGCATGATCGGATCTCAGATGTATCCGGCGTTAACACGCCGCACAGTATAAATAAAACAAAAAAAGACCGGGGCAGTAAAATTTCCGTCCCGGTCATAAATATATTAGTCGTCTAATTCTTTGTTTTTACTGCGTTCGATTTTTAATCTTGCTGTTTCTTCCGTTTCTACTTCAGATCCCGTTTCATCACGTTTCAATTCATTAAGAATTGTCAGCTGATACGGTTCAACATCGGAGTGGAAGGCACTTCTCGCGATAAGGTGTGCACCGACAGGTGCTGAAATGAAAATGAAAAGAACTGCCAGCAGCAGTTGTGTATCAACTTCTGCTTGATAGTATGCAAAGTATATAAATACTCCGATTAAAGTCATACCGACTCCAAGTGTCGAGCTCTTCGATGCTGCATGCAGTCTAGTGTATGTATCCGGCAGACGGATAACACCAATTGCAGCAACAAGTGTGAAGAAGGCGCCGGCGAGTAAGAAAAGTGCGATAAGACTAACTATTATTATCTCTGTCATTTTCAATAATCACACCTTTCTCGAGGAATTTGGCGAAGCCGATTGTTGCGATAAATCCAATCATACCGATGAGCATAATAACTACCAGCAGGTATGATGTATCAAGCGCCATAGATACGAGACCGATCATTCCCATCAGCGTGACACCAAATGCATCGAGTGTAATTACTCTGTCATGCAGGGTCGGCCCCTTTATAACTCTGTATATCATGCCGAGCATTGCAAATGCGAAGATAATAATACTAATGATTACGACTATATTGATAAAGTTTGTCATGGTTTAGCCACCTCTTTGATAACATTTTCAAAAGAAGTTTTAATGTTTTCAATTTCCGCATCTGCATCTTCCATATCCAGACCGTGAATGTAAATAATTGAGTAATCTTCTGAAATCGCTACAACTACTGTACCAGGTGTCAGTGTAATTAAGGTTGACAGCAGTGCAACTTCCCATTCTTCTTCCAAGTCATTCGGGTAAGCATAGAACCCCGGATGAATATCAATTTTAGGAGACACTACAATACGTACCACTTCAAGATTTGCTTTTATCAATTCGATAATAAAAATAAAGAAGAGACGAATCATCCAGTACAGTCGTTTTAAGTAAAAACGACCCGGCAGGAAGTTGCGGAGAATGTAAACAGCAACCAGACCGATAATATAACCAGTAACAAATGTTCCTATAGTGAACTCGGCATTCATAAACACCCATAAAAATGCCAGAACAATATTAATTAAGAGTTGAAATGACAATTATTCCACCCCCATCAAATAGTTAGAATACGATGACGGATTGTAGAATGCTTCAGCCGCCATTTCAAAGGCCGGGAATAAAAAGTCAGCTGAAAGCCCAAAGACAGTTGAAACGATAACGAGACCAATAGCTGAGAACAGCAATTTATCCGATTTAATATCTTTCAGTTCAATCGGCTCTGACGGTTCTCCCCAGAATACTTTAATGAATACTTTCATAATACTGTATAAAACAATCAAACTCGACAGCAGCACGATTATTGCTGAGAAAGTATGGCCGTTGTTAAAAGCAGATTCTACGATATACAGTTTACCGAAGAATCCAGGAAACGGCGGTACCCCTGCCAGGGACAGGCCGGCGATAAAGAATGTCCAGCCGACGACAGGATGCTGTTTTATAAGTCCGCCGAGATCTGCAGCATCGTTCTTCCCTGTACGGTAAATTATAAAACCGATGAGCAGGAACAGCGCTGCTTTAATGATCATATCGTGGATTAAATAATACATGCCGCCGATAGTTCCGGCGTAATCCATCATTGAGAAACCGACGATAATGACTCCGATTGCAATCATAATGTTATAAATAATAACTTTTTTCATATCAGTATATGCTAGTGCTCCTATACAGCCGGCGACAATAGTGAGGAGCGCAAGCAGCAGCAGCACCTGATGGGTATAAGCTGTATCGCTGGTAAAGAACAGTGAAAATGTTCTTGCAATCGCGTAAACTCCTACTTTAGTCAGCAGAGCGCCAAACAGTGCAATGACCGGCATCGGCGGAGCACTGTAAGAACCCGGCATCCAGAAATAAAGCGGGAACAGTCCGGCTTTTGTAGCAAAAACGAATATAAAGACAACTGCAACAAGTGTCATAATAGCGAGGCTGCCATCGTAATTGGATAGTTTAATATGAATATCAGCCATATTTAACGAACCTGTAACTGAATACAGGTAGGCAAGTCCTACAAGAAAGAAGTTTGATGACACGATGTTTACAACGAGATATTTAAAACCTTCCTGAAGCTGGATTTTCCGGCTTCCGAGAGTAATTAAAACATAGGAGGCAAGAAGGAATACTTCGAAAAATACGAACATATTAAAAATGTCTCCTGTTGTAAAAGCACCGTTTATCCCGGTAATCATAAACATGACCATAGGATAATAGTAATATCTTTCTCTCTCATATCCGATGGACTGGAATGAGTAGATAACAACGAAAAACATTACGAGCGATGTTGTAAAGACGAGCAGCGCGGCAACCATATCATAAACGACACTGATGCCGAATGGTGCCGACCAGTTACTGATGAATGTTACCATCGCTCCGTTCTTGTATACATAATAGATATTAAATGCTGCAATACCAACCATCATGAGTCCGGTGACAGCCGACACCATACGGTGAGGTATCGGACGCTTTCCGATAAACAGCATGATGACGCCGGCTATAAACGGAAGAATGATAGGGAGCATGGGTAATATGTTAGTCGTCATGTGGAACTCCTTTCATATCTTCAGTGTTATCTGTGCCGAGTTCTTTATAATTTCTGAGCAGCAGTACAAGGCTGTAAGCAGTCAACGCGAATGAAATAACAATCGCTGTCAGAATCAAGGCCTGGGGCAGAGGGTCTGAATAAGAACTTACGGTATCATCCAGAACCGGTACGTTGCCGCGTTTTAGCTGTCCCATTGTCAGAATCATCAAATGTACACCATGTGACAAAATAGATACACCGATGATAATTCTGAGAACACTCTTTGAGAGAATTAAATAAGTCGCACTGGCGATTAAGATGCCCGATAAAATAATAGTGACGAGTTCCATTATTTCTCTGTCCCCCCAACCAATGTGACAATCAGGAGCGATGTGCCCGCAACAGTAAGGAAGACACCAACATCAAAAATTACGGCTGTGTGCAGGGCAACTTCACCAAATACCGGCATAGTAACATAGGTGTGCTGGTGGGTGAAGAAGGGTACACCGAAGAAAAACAGCAAGGTCGGCACTACAATTGCCAGTGCCAGTCCGAGACTTATCATTAAATGAAAGTTCACCGGAATCATTTTCTTAACTGTTTCATAATCATAAGCCATAAGCAGAAGTATAATGGCGGAGGCAGCAAGCAGACCGCCGACAAACCCGCCGCCTGGTGTGTAGTGCCCTGCCAAAAATAAGTTTACCGAGAACAGCAGGATGATGAGAAAAATCACTTTAGAAGTGAACTGGATAAACACATCATTCATCTGGCGCTGTACTTTACTGTAACCGGCTCTTTTAAGCGTGCTCTTCATTTTCATCATCCTTTCTTGATACTTTAGCTTTCATCAGTGCGTAAATACCGATACCTGCGATACCGAATACAAGTGTTTCAAACAGCGTATCATAGCCACGGAAGTCAACGAGTATAACGTTAACCATATTTCCCCCGGCTGCGAGATCGTAGACATGATCGATATGATACTGACTGATGGAATCGAACAGCCTGTTTGAATATGCCGCGAGTCCGAAAAGTATAACGATTGCGCCGACACCGACAGATACTATGAAGTTCGTAAATTTAAATTTGATACTTTCTTCGTGTTTTGATTTCTTCGGCAGATGATAGAAACATACAAGGAATAAAGTAGTTGTTACTGTTTCTATAGCAAGCTGAGTCAAAGCAAGGTCCGGTGCCCTGAAGAATGCAAAAAACAAGGCTACTGAAAATCCAATAGCTCCGAGCATAATTATGGAAACCATGCGTGAGCGGGTCATCATTATTATTGCAAGCGAGACGAGGATAATCAGTACAAGAGCCATATCCTGAATACCGACATCGGCGAAATCACCGAATGTAATCGGCAGTCCTGTGTAGAAAGTTGTAACTATGCCGAAAATAACAAAGAATCCGAAAATATAAACCATGTAATCTCTCAGGAAGCCAGTCATTACGTTTTCTTCTGCTTTAGCAGAACCAAGCTGGCTGTAGATGAGACCTTGGTCGTATAAATGATTCAGTGTAAATTGTTCTTTATGGTACTCGTAGATAAACATCCAGCTGTTTCTGAATATATAAAGTGCTGTACCGATAACGACTATAGCAACTGTGGCCCAGAGGGCAGGATTATTCCAGCCATGCCAGTGTGAAATTTCAGTATTTAAAGCCGTTTCTGTACCCAATATACTCATTGCTGCAGGATCGATAATGGTACCTGACAGAATATTTGGGAACAGACCGAAAATAACAACGAGTGCTGATAAAATTATCGGTGATGCAAGCAACAGTTTCGGTGCTTCATGCGGTTCTTTTGGTGTCTCGTGAGTACGTTCACCAAAGAAGATGCCATGAATTAATTTAATTGAATAGATGAATGTAAATATACTGCCGGCGATTGCAAGAATCGGGAACAGGACACTCCAGTCAGCTAAAGCACTGAAATTTGCATTGCTAATTTCAAACATTGCTTCTAAAAATAACTCTTTCGACAGGAAACCGTTAAATGGAGGAATACCTGCCATCGATAAGGCTGTAATAAGTGTCATAGTAAATGTAATCGGCATGAGCGTCATGAGACCGCCGAGTTTACGCATGCTGCGCGTTCCTGTTTCGTGGTCAAGAATACCTGCCACCATGAACAGGGCGCCTTTAAATGTTGCGTGGTTAATAATATGAAACACTGCCGCAACTACTGCAACTGTGAAAATCTGTTCATCCGCGCCTGTAGCAACTGCTAGAGCGCCGACACCGAGAAGACTCATAATCATACCGAGCTGCGATACGGTAGAGAATGCAAGTATACCTTTTAAATCATCCTGCTTCACCGCGTTAAATGAAGCCCAGAGCAGTGTAACCAGACCGACAACCAGAATCAGCCATACCCATAATTCGCTGAAAGCGAAAACTGGTGTGAACCTGGCAACGAGGTAAAGTCCTGCTTTAACCATTGTAGCGGAGTGCAGATACGCGCTGACCGGTGTAGGAGCTTCCATAGCATCCGGCAGCCAGATGTAAAAGGGAAACTGTGCAGACTTCGTAAATGCTCCGAGCAGCACTAAGACTACCGCGATTGGAGTGAGCGGACTTGCCATAATTAAATCAACATTGGCGATTATTTCTCTGATGCTGAAGGTGTCTGTAATAATATACAAAATGATAAATCCGCCGAGCATCATAAATCCGCCGAAGAAAGTAATCAGCATTGATTTTTGTGCACCGTATATCGATTTCTCTTTAGTAAACCAGAAAGCGATTAAGAGGAAACTGGAAATTGATGTCAGTTCCCAGAAGAAATACAGCATTAGAATATTATCGCTTAAAACTACGCCGAGCATAGCAGTCATAAAAATAAGCAGATAGACATAAAAATTGCCAAGTTCTTCTTCTTTGGATAGGTAACTGATAGAATATAAAACTACCAGTGCGCCAATACCAGAAATCAGTATTGCAAATAGTAAGCCGAGACCATCTATGTAAACGTCAAAATTCAACCCGATACGGGGCATTAAATTTAATGTATGATGGAAAACTTGATTATTGGCAATAGAGGGTATTAAGCTAAATAAGTATGCGACTATCACAGTCGGAATAGGCAAAACAAACCAACCGAGATGTACATCTTTAACATACCTGTATATTATTGCGATAGCGACCGCAGCAATAACAGGTAAAAATATTGCTAAATGTATCAATGTCAAAGTGTATCCTCCTCTAACGTTATTATATTTAACCATTATACATTAATATTAATTGTAAATAAACGCTTAGGGTTTGAAATTTTCGACTATTCTCGTATACTGTATATATGGTAGCAAGTGGTATGAGAATTAAAATGTTTAAGTTTTAATTTCAATATTACTGGTGCTTATATGAAATTAATAAAATTTTTCAGGAGGCCAAATTTATGGCATATTCACAATTAACAACTGAGCTTTTAGAAGGCGAAACAAAAGCGGTAATCAAGACTAATATGGGTGACGTAACAGTTAAACTTTTAAATAATGTCGCACCTAAAACTGTAGAAAACTTTGTTACACATGCGAAAAATAAATATTATGATGGTTTAATTTTCCACAGAGTCATTAAAGATTTCATGATTCAGGGCGGAGATCCGACAGGCACAGGCATGGGCGGAGAAAGTATCTGGGGCCAGGCTTTTGAAGATGAATTTTCAACAGATGCATTCAACCTCTACGGTGCTTTGTCTATGGCAAACGCAGGACCGAATACTAACGGTTCACAGTTCTTTATCGTTCAGCTGAAAGATGTACCATCAGATATGGTATCGCAGCTTGAAGGCGCGGGCTACCCAGCTGAAATTATTGAAAGCTATAAAAAACACGGCGGCACGCCTTGGCTCGATCAGAGACATACTGTATTCGGCCAGGTTATCGAGGGCATGGATATTATTGAAAAGATTGCTGATGTTAAGACGGGAAGACAGGATAAGCCTGTTGAAGATGTAATTATCGAAACAATTGAAGTAACAGAATAATATATAAATGAAAGTGCACAGTCTGGAAATAATGAAGGCTGTGCACTTTTTTCTTAAAAAGTATCACAAATTAGTCATTATTATATTATTTAAATCAGAAAACACTCTGATATACTTATCTGTGTAAAGGTGAGTGATTTAAAGATGATGCCATTCCTTTATTTCCCGGAAGATAAAACGGAATATATTCCAGCGCTTATCATGTTACTTCTTTTTATATTACTTGCGTTTATCGTGTATAAACTTATTAAAAAATATTCGCGCAACGAAGAAGAGAAGATGAGAGATTTCGAAGAAAAAGTTCTCGAAAGACTCGAACATGAGCATAAGGATGACTCCACACGGAAATAGTGATTCAATTAATATAAACGATTTATTATTTCTGTGTGCGACCTTAGAGCCCTGCAGATTACATAACTTATATGAAAAATACGCGCACATATGCCAGCATGGTATGTGTGTTTTGCTGTGTGATTTTTTTGGCTACTTCATTCATTTATGTTAAAATGGTGTTGGATTTAACAAAGAAGTAAATAAGTAGGGATAACATGGCAAAAAAATACCGGATCGGCCAGTTCGTCAAGGTTAAAATTACTGGTATTCAGTCGTACGGTGCTTTTGTCAAAACTCCTGATAATCGTGATGGTCTGATCCATATTTCCGAAGTGATGAACGATTACGTTCACGATGTGAATCAATATTTATCCAAAGGCCAAATAGTAAAGGCTAAAATTGTCAGCATTGATGAAAACGGTAAAATCAGCTTATCATTGAAAGAAAATGAATACTTCAAGAACGAAGAGAAGAAAAGAGATAAGCGTTCTGTATTAGAGAAGATCAAAGATACCGAAAAATACGGTTTCCAGACTCTGGCAGAAAGAATGCCTGTCTGGATAGAAGAGGCAAAAGAACGTATGAAAGATTAATACCAGTAGCAGAACCTGTGAATTTCACAGGTTTTTTGTTTTTTCTTGGATGAATTTATATTCATATTAAATTCATAGATTCCAATGAAAATGTAGTCTGAAAAGTATAAATCACCGCTTATTTGTATACGTTTTCAAATATGATAAACCCCATTGTAAAGCACTCTAATAAAATTCTTGAAAATAAAGTTGATTACGGGCATGATGGATATGAATACATATTTAATAATGTATATTTAAATAGTTTTTTAAACATAAAAAGGGGGAGAATGAAATGAAAAGTGAAGAAATCATCAAACAGACAGAACGGTATGATACGAATATATACAAACCGCTGCCGATTGTAATTTCAGAAGCGGAAGGTGTGTGGGTGAAAGATCCGGAAGGCAATAAGTATATGGATATGCTGAGTGCATATTCTGCCGTTAACCAGGGACACCGTCATCCGAAAATTATCCAGGCGCTGAAAGATCAGGCAGATAAAGTAACACTGACGTCGAGATCATTCCATGTCGACTGCCTTGGAGACTGGTTCGAAAAGCTCAGTGAAATATCTGGGAAAGCCCGGGTTCTGCCGATGAATACAGGGGCTGAAGCTGTCGAGTCGGCAATTAAAGCTGCCAGACGCTGGGCATATGAAGTTAAAGGAGTACCTGATAATCAGGCTGAGGTTATAGCGATGAAAAATAACTTCCACGGCAGAACGATGATTCCTATGTCGATGTCATCAGAGCCGGAATACCGGAGAGGGTTTGGGCCGCTTGGGGACGGATTCCAAATTGTTAATTACGGTGATGCGGAAGCGCTAGAAGATGCGATTAATGATAATACAGCAGCTGTGATTTTAGAACCGATTCAGGGGGAAGCGGGTGTCAATATTCCGCCGTCAGGCTACCTGAAAGAAGTCAGGGAAATTTGTGACCGCAATAATGTGCTGTTTATCTCTGATGAAATTCAGGCAGGGCTCGGCAGGGCTGGAAAAATGTTTGCGACAGACTGGGATGAAGTTGTTCCGGATATGTATATTTTAGGAAAAGCACTTGGCGGCGGAGTATTCCCCGTGTCTGTTGTGCTTGGTGACGACGAAGTGCTCGGAGTGCTGAATGAAGGATCACACGGATCAACTTTTGGCGGCAATCCGATGGCAGCTCGAGTATCGGAAGCAGCGCTCGACGTTATTATAGATGAAAAACTTTCAGAACGTTCCCTGGAGCTTGGAGAGTATCTGCTTAATGAATTGAAAAAAATAGAACACGAAGCTATTGTAGATATACGCGGCAAAGGGCTGTTTATCGGCCTCGAACTGAATAAAGGTGCGCGCGGATTCTGCGAGCAGCTGAAAGATGAAGGCGTCCTCTGCAAAGAAACTCACGGCACCGTAGTAAGGTTTGCACCGCCGCTTATCGTAACTAAAGATGAGCTCGACTGGGCCCTTGATAGAGTTAAAAAAGTTTTTAACAAAGATACTTTCTAAAAAATTTCTTTATGATACAATATTAATTGAAAACAGTTACAAAAAGAGGCGGATAAAATGTCAGAAGAAATTAGTTTAGTTGAATCTACCCAGCGAATCATCAAAGAGGCGCTGGATAAGCTTGGTTATAATGATGATATGTATCAGTTGATTAAAGAGCCATTGCGTTCATTAAAAGTGCGTATTCCAGTAAAAATGGATGACGGGTCAGTTAAAGTATTTACAGGCTTCCGTGCACAGCATAACGATGCAGTGGGTCCTACCAAGGGCGGAGTGCGTTTCCACCCGAGCGTTTCAGAAGATGAAGTTGTAGCGTTATCTATGTGGATGACACTAAAAGCAGGTATTGTTAATCTGCCTTACGGCGGAGGTAAAGGCGGGATTATCTGTGACCCGCGAGAAATGAGCATGGATGAAGTTGAAAGATTATCACGCGGCTACGTTCGTGCGATATCTCAAATCGTTGGACCGACTAAAGATATTCCTGCACCTGACGTATTCACAAACTCGCAGATTATGGCGTGGATGATGGATGAATACAGCGCAATTGACCAGTTCAACTCACCTGGTTTTATTACCGGTAAACCATTGGTGCTCGGCGGTTCGGAAGGCCGCGACAGAGCGACAGCACTCGGTGTTGTAATCTGTCTTGAAGAAGCACTTAAGAAACGCGATATGAAGATAGAAGATATTCGCATTGTCATTCAGGGATTCGGTAACGCAGGAAGTTTCCTGTCTAAATTCCTCTTTGACAAAGGTGCGAAAATCGTAGGTATTTCAGATGCTAACGGTGCACTTCACGATCCTGAAGGTCTGGATATTGACTATCTATTAGAACGCCGCGACAGTTTTGGCATGGTGACAAATCTGTTTGACAATGTGTTATCAAACGATGAATTATTCTCATTAGACTGCGACGTTATTATTCCGGCAGCAATTGAAAATCAGATTACTGAGGAAAATGCTCCGAATATTAAAGCGCAGATTCTGTGTGAAGCAGCTAACGGACCGACTACTACTGAAGCGACACGCATCCTGACTGAAAGAGACGTTCTGATTGTACCGGACGTACTTGCATCAGCAGGCGGAGTAACAGTATCTTATTTCGAATGGGTACAAAACAACCAGGGTTATTACTGGAGTGAAGATGAAGTAAACGAGAAAATGGAAGAAAAACTCGTTGCTGCATTTAACGAAATCTATGACCTGCACGACAACCGCCAAATCGATATGAGACTCGCAGCATTTATCGTAGGTCTTAAACGCACCGCAGAAGCTTCACGCTACCGCGGATGGGCGTAAAAAAAATTATTTTAAAGACAAAACCTTTTTATAGGTTTTGTCTTTTTTATTGGAGATAGAAGCTTACCTCACCAATGAGCTGTTTTCATTGCAGACCTGTTTTAACTCAGTCCCAAATACAAAAGAATTTAAAAGATTTGTTACACCCGGTAAACGTTGTGATATAAAGCTTTCCGCGTATTTATTAAGACTTAATTTTCAGACAAATTGAATTTACCGCTTGCATTTATATTTTTATCTTGTTAGTATTAAAATCAATTCGAAAGAAGAGTAGTACCATATATTGATTTCAAAGAGAGCCGGTGGCGCTGTGAACCGGTATTTCATATATGTGAATGGACTTCTTTATAAACAATTAATTAAATATAATTTTTCATGAGCGGACCGGTTTTAACCGGTCAATACAGGTGGCACCGCGGATTCCCGTCCTTAATATTTTTATATTAAGTACGGGAATTTTTTTATGTTAATTTAATATCAGCAGATGGATATAGTAGCAGCAGTTTTACGTTTCACAGAGAGCCGGATTTGGTGGGAACCGGCAGCGTGTTCTGCAGTGAATTGGGTTCCAGTTTTAAATTCTGCCCGGGTAATGCCGTTATACATTAGAGTGAAGCGAAAGCTTCAACAGAGGTGGTACCGCGGTTAACATCGTCCTCCATGACAATATGTCATGGAGGATTTTTAATTTTAAGGAGGAATATATTATGACATTAAATATTACGACGGTAACTGAAGCAGCGATAGCGAAAGTGGAAAATGGAAAAGATTTAACATATAAAGAAATGTACGAATTTTTTACTGAAGTTCTAGATGGTGGAGTAACAGATGACGAGCTGCGGGATTTTATCGTCGCTCTAAGTGATAAAGGTGAAACAGTGGATGAAATTACAGCGATTGCCGAAGTGCTGAAGTCTTATGCGAAAGATATTCCAAACGTAAACGATAAAATCATGGATAACTGCGGCACGGGCGGAGACCACTCGCAGAGTTTCAATATATCGACGACCTCTGCTTTTGTCCTCGCAAGCTGCGGTGTAACAATTGCGAAACACGGCAACAAGAGTGTGACAAGCAAGACTGGAAGTTCAGATGTACTGCAGTCGCTTGGTGTGAATTTAAACTTTGATGCTAAAAGAGTGGCACACGAACTTAACGAATCAAATATTACATTTTTAAGCGCACCGCATGTACATCCGAAGATGGGACAAATTATGAGAGTCAGACAGACACTGAAACGTCCGACAGTATTTAATTTTATCGGACCGTGCATCAGCCCGCTGAATCTTGATTATCAGTTTTTAGGCATATACGATCGTGAAAAACTGCTTACGATCACACAGGTGCTGAAGCGTCTCGGACGTGAAAATGCCGTTGTATTGAACGGTGCGGGGCATATGGATGAAGCGACTTTGCTCGGTGATAATCACCTCGTATTTTTACGAGGCGGGGAAATAGAAGAAGTTGTGATTGATCCGACGGACTACGGCTTAACACTGTGCGACAAAAGCGATATTGCAGGCGGGGACGGCCGGGAGAATAAGGAAATTCTGGAGGCAGTGCTGCAGGGCACAGCGACCCGCGCACAGCTGGAAACGGTACTGTTAAACGCAGGTATCGGACTCTTTGTGGCTGACAAAGCAAAATCTGTCAGCAAGGGTATTCAGGCAGCAAGAGAAGCAGTGGAATCCGGCAGAGCATACGCTAAGCTTCAGGAAGTAATTAAAAACAATGAGGAGGCAGGCAAATGACGATACTTGATGACATTGTGAAAGTAAAAAAAGAAGAGCTGCTCAGATATCCGGGTGAAGTCGATTTGATTACAAGAGAAAAACCGAGGGACTTTACGGCGGGCTTTAACCGGGATAACGGCATCGCTCTAATCAGTGAAGTAAAACGCGCCTCTCCTTCACAAGGCGATATCAATGCGGTCATGGACCCTCTCACACAGGCGGAATCATACGTCAGAGGCGGTGCAGATGCCGTCAGTGTTTTGACAGAAAACCGGTTTTTTAAAGGAAGCTTTGATGACTTGGAAACCATTGCCCAAACAGTCGATGTCCCGGTGCTGAACAAGGATTTTATTATCGATAAAAGGCAGATTAGCCGGGCTTATAACCACGGTGCGGATATTATTCTGTTAATCGTGACCATCCTCGATGATGATGCTCTGTCTGAACTTTACAATTACGCGAGTTCACTTGATTTAAACGTTATCGTTGAAGTGCACGACGAAGAGGAATTGAAACGTGCACTCAAAATTTCACCTGAAATTATCGGTATCAACAACAGAGACTTAAAAACGTTTACTGTCGATATTGGCAATACAGAGAATCTGCTCCGGAAATACGGTACAAATGATATTCATTTCATCGCCGAAAGCGGCATTCATACTGGAGAAGATGCAGAGCGCATGAAGCTTGCAGGCGCATCGGGCATGCTGGTGGGGGAATCATTAATGCGTGCAGCGAGCATCGAAGAAAAAATTAGGGAACTGAAAGCGGGTAAAGTATATGAAAGTTAAAATCTGCGGTATCAAAACAGTCGAAGAAGCCCAACTTGTTGCTAAGGAAAGACCGGACTTTATCGGCATGGTGCTGGCACCGAGCAAACGCCGGATCAGTCTTGATACAGTTAAAGAAATTACAGACAGTCTGGAAGGAACAGGTATTAAAACGGTCGGTGTTTTCGTTAATCCTTCAAAAGCGGAAGTTGAGGCGGCTTTAAACGATGCGGGACTCGATTATATACAATTTCACGGAGATGAGGATAAAGATTTTGTCGGACAGTATCAAAGCCGTGCTATCAAAGCCTTTCCTTCAAACTCAAAATTATCATACAAAGAACGCTTCGATTTCCCTGCGGAATATATACTGATCGACAGCCCTAGAGAAAAGTACTACGGCGGCAGCGGTGTTGCCTTTAACTGGTCCGAACTGCCGCTTAGTGAGATTGATAAATCAAGACTCGCTCTCGCAGGCGGTTTAAATCCCGGCAACGTCGGCAAGGCTGCAGCTGCGGTAGCACCTGCTTTAATCGACGTCTCCAGCGGAGTTGAAACAGACGGTGTCAAAGATTCAAAAAAAATTGCAGATTTTATAAAAATTATCAGAGGTGAAATATAATGATAGAAACATATAAATATCCCGGCACAGACGGCAAGTTTGGCGAGTTCGGCGGCACTTACGTGGCAGAATCGTTAATTGCTACTTTAGAAGAATTAAAAGAAGCATATAAAAATGCACAGGAAGATCCCGAATTTAAGCGTGAATTTGATTACCTGATGAAAGAATACGTCGGCCGGGAGAATCCGCTTTATTATGCAGAACGGCTGACCGAAAAACTTGGCGGTGCGAAAATATATTTAAAACGCGAAGATTTAAACCACACCGGTGCACATAAAATTAACAATGCAATCGGCCAGGGACTCCTGACTAAATATATGGGTAAAACGAAGGTCATCGCAGAAACAGGCGCAGGCCAGCACGGTGTTGCAACCGCAACAATCGCAGCCCTGCTCGGGCTGGAGTGTAAAGTATTCATGGGTGCAAAAGATGCTGCACGCCAGGAACTGAATGTATTCAGAATGGAACTGCTCGGTGCAGAAGTGATTACAGTCGACCAGGGAACAGCGACGCTTAAGGATGCGGTGAACGAAGCGATGAGATACTGGGTGCAGCATATGGAAGATACGCATTATGTTATCGGCTCGGTGCTCGGTCCGCATCCCTTTCCTCAAATAGTGCGTGACTTCCAGAGTATTATTTCAAAAGAAGCAAAAGCTCAAATATTAGACAAAGAAGGGCGTCTGCCGGATAAAGTCGTTGCTTGTATCGGCGGCGGCAGCAATGCGATGGGAATGTTTTATAATTTTATTGAAGATAAAGATGTTGAATTAATCGGCGTCGAGGCAGCAGGCAACGGTATTGACAGCGATAAAGTCGCAGCTGCAATCAACCGTGGTTCTGTAGGTATTGCCCACGGTGCAAAAATGCATATGCTGCAGGATGACAACGGCCAGCTGCAGGGGACGCACTCAATTTCTGCGGGACTTGATTATCCCGGCATTGGGCCGGAGCACAGTTTCCTGTTCGATACGAAACGTGCGAGTTATGAATACGCTTCTGATAAAGAAGCGCTGAAAGCGTTCCAGGAATTATCGAGAACCGAAGGTATCATTCCGGCGCTTGAAAGTTCTCATGCGCTTGCCTATGTAATGAAAATTGCGCCTGAGCTTCCTGAAGATGAGATTATTGTCGTATCACTGTCAGGCAGAGGCGATAAGGATGTTGAAATGGTTAAAGCAGAACTGGAGGCGGGAAAAAATGACTAAAAAGCGTATAGAAGAAATGTTTGCGAAGCTGAAGGAAACGGATGATAAAGCGTTTATTGCATATATTATGGCAGGAGACGGCGGCCTCGATACACTTCCGTACAAGATTAAAACGCTGGTAGACGCAGGGGTGGATCTGATTGAAATCGGCATTCCTTTCAGTGATCCGGCAGCAGACGGTCCTGTTATTCAAAAGGCGGGCATCCGTGCTTTGGAAGAAAACGTCAGCCTCCGTCAGATTCTCAAAAAGCTTCGCGAAATTAAAGATGATATCAAGGTGCCGTATGTGCTGATGACTTATTATAATCCAGTATTTCATTATGGCCTCCGGGAGTTCACAAAAGATGCAGAAGCATCCGGTGTCAGCGGAGTAATCGTGCCAGATGTTCCTCTCGAGGAAGAGCCGGAGCTCAAAAATGAACTTGACGCTGCCGACATTGCAATTATCCGTCTCGCGACCTTAACGACGTCAGACGAGAGGCTCGAACATATTCTAGACAAAGCTGAAGGTTTTATATATGCGGTAACAGTTAACGGAGTGACCGGCAAAAGAGCCGGCTACAGCGGAGAAGTATTTGATAATTTGAAACGCATTAAAAGTAAATCCGGGGTGCCTGTCTGTGCAGGTTTCGGCATTACTTCTGCAGAGGCTGCCAAAGCGCTCGGTGAACATTGTGATGGAGTGATTGTCGGATCAGAAATTGTGGAAATGTTTCACCGCTGCGAAGAAGAAAAAATTAAAAATCTGATTCCGAAAAAGCATGCGAGTCATGCTAAATAACGATAAATCGTCATTAATCGTGTTATAATAAGTGAAAATAATTTGATATTCTATACTAAAAGACTATATTACGAATATAGTCTTTTAGTATTTTTACAATGAGGGAAAACACTTGAATGAATTAATTGATCTTTTGACGACTGAACAGGGAATAGAAACGTTATTTCAAAAATTTGAAGACCTGGGTTTTATCATCGGTTTTCTGCTCGTATTTATCGAGTCTTTTCTGCCGTTTTTGCCGCTGGTAGTCATCGTTATTTTAAATATTAACTCCTACGGTGTTATTATCGGTTTTCTTGTCAGTTATACTGCGAGTGTTGCCGGCAGTTACTTAGTGTTTCTGTCAGTCCGCAGCTTGTTCAGAAAACCAGCTCAGAAATATATAGAAAAACATGAAAAACTTAACCGCATGCTTAAATTTATTGATGAGCGGGGATTTACATTTTTATTTATTCTGCTGTCGCTGCCGTTTACACCGTCATCGGTCGTGAACGTTATCACAGCTTTATCTAATGTCAGAAGACATGTATACTTATATATATTATTAGCGTCGAAATTTATTATGATATTATCGATGACACTCGTCGGTTATGACATAACTTCGTTTTTTGACTCACCGGTAAAACTTATACTCTCATTGGTATTTTTAGCAGTACTTTATCTTCTGTCCAAATGGTATCAGAAGTACCTGGAAAGAAAAATGAAAAAATAAGAGGTGTCGTAATTGGCAAAAGAAATCCGCGAATGGGCAGTTGCTATAATAATCGCAATCGCTGTAATTGCTGTAATCAGAATATTTCTCTTCGTTTCATTTTCAGTCGACGGGCTCAGTATGGATCCGACGCTGGAAGACGGCGACAGAGTCGTCGTTAACAAATTTATATATGATTTAACAGATATCGAACAGGACGATGTTATCGTCTTCAACTCCGGGGAAGATTCGGCTTACGTTAAACGTGTTATGGGCGTACCCGGCGACACTGTTGAGATGATTGACAGAACAGTTTATTTAAACGGCGAACCTCTGCAGGAAGATTACGTGGTTCATCAGGGTGAGTCGTATATGGATAACTTCACTCTCAGTGACCTCGGCGTCGAAGGAGATACCATTCCTGAAGGGCATTATCTTGTACTCGGGGATAACCGTCCGATAAGCAGAGATTCAAGAGACTTCGGTTTAATTATAGAGGATGCAATTATCGGCGAAGTACAGCTGAGATTCTGGCCGCTGAATGAGATTGCTATTGATTTTTAATTATAAATATTATCAAAAGGAGATATTAGAGAATCTA
This sequence comes from Jeotgalicoccus nanhaiensis, assembly GCF_015235105.1. NCBI lineage: Bacteria > Bacillati > Bacillota > Bacilli > Caryophanales > Staphylococcaceae > Jeotgalicoccus > Jeotgalicoccus nanhaiensis. The sequence goes on along the minus strand of NZ_JADGLW010000001.1, from coordinate 296,468 downwards.
ATATCTCCTTTATTCAAGTGGGGAGGCATAATGTATGGGAATTACCATATGGACCGGTACGAGCGGTACCGGTAAAACAAGCAGTATGTTTAATGAAATAAAAGAACTGACGAAAGATTCACCGCTCGGTTCGAATATATATATCGTTACGCCGACGCAGAACACGCTGAGCTATGAACAGCTGATTACCCAGCCGGAGGAAGGTTTGGTTACTGGCAGTATGCGGACGAGCGTATTCAGTTTTACGCGACTGATGTGGCATGTTTACAATGAACTTGGCCAGCCCGAAAAAGAATCTCTGTCCGAGGCGGGACATGTTATGTTCATGCACAAGCTGATGAACGATATGAAAGAATTTTTAAATTACTACCAGACATCCGGCGGCTATATAAAATTTTCAGAAAAAGTACTGGAGCAGATTACAGAATTCAGAGCTTACAACGTTAATCCTGAAGATTTAAATAACCTGCAGTTTGAGAGAGGCAGAACGACGGAAAAATATGAAGATTTAAATAAAATATACTCCAGATGGAGTGAACAGATTGCAGAATATAATATTGAAGATCTAAATATGATTCAGAATTTTATCGATGATATCAGCCGGACAGAAAATATACGCACCTTAAATAAAGCGACGATATATATCGACGGCTTTCATAACTTTACCGAAAGTGAATTTGCTTTAATCTATGCGCTTGAAAAGAAAGTGGCTCAGATTAACCTGCTTTTAACGCACCGTAAATCAGATGACAGCGAGCAGGGGGTAAGGGATGTTCTCCTGTTCAGAAAAACTGAAGCGGTGGTAACGCGGCTGCAGGAACTGTTCGGTGAGCATTATGTAGAATTCCGGCATTTCGATGACGAATTTCTGAGAGCAAAACGCACCGGCCTGACCCAGCTTGAGAAGTATATTACAACCGGTAAAAAAATGACAAACTTCGATGGCATTACTATTACTGAAGCACCGTCTGTGGAGGAGGAAGTCATTGAAACCGCAAGAAATATTGAAACGCTAGTCCGGGAAAGAGGCGCTAAATATTCCGATATCGGTATTCTTTACCGGGATTCGGCTTATGAGGAATATATAAAAACAACATTTAAGAGATTTGACATTTCCTATCATATGGATGCCGATCATTATATGCACTGCAACCCTTTTACCCAGCTTATTATTGCTCTGCTTGAATGTTATAAAAGCCGTTTTCAGAGTTCGTCATTCCTGAATGTCCTGAAAACCGGCTATTTAAACAGCGGAGACGACGATAAACTGCTTGCCCATCTCGAAAATATTATTATCGAGCGCGGTCTGACGGGTACTGAACTGTTCGACGATGAACGCTTTCAGATTGAATACCGTCTGGATGCAGAAGGCATGATTGACCGGATTGATAATTCTGAATCTCTGAGCGAAATGATCGATTATAAAAATAAACAAATCAGCCGGCTCAGGGAATTTTTCAAGTCTCTGGATGAGGGGACAAAAGTAAAAGATTATATTACGTCAATTTACAGCTTTATCGTGGATAACGGTATATTAACTAAACTGGAAGATGAAATACATGAGCTCGAAGAAACCGACGTCCGTCTGAGAAACGAAACTGAGCAGTCTTATAATTTATTCATCCGTCTGCTGGATGACAGTTATACAGTTTTCAAAGATAAGGAAACCGAGTTCTCCCTGTTTTATGAAACGTTTATAGACGGCTTGAAAACTGCCACATTTAATACGAGACCTGCAACGATAGACCAGGTAATTGTCGGTTTGCTCGACCTTGCTAAAGTGGAAAATAAAAAATATATTTTTATAATAGGCATGAACTATAATGTAATGCCCCAGGAATCCCGCAGCACGACGATAGTGACAGATGAAGAAAAACTCGTTCTCGGAACGAGAGGCATTACGCTGTCACCAAGTGCAAGAACACTTGCACAGGATGAACGCTTTGTCTTTTATCTCGGTGTCACACGTCCGACAGAAGGACTGTTTATCAGCTGGTCATCGACCCTGCAAAACAAAGAAGCGACTAAAATCAGCCCGTTTGTTGCAGAATTTCTGCCGGCTGAGGATGAACGGGTCTTGAACTTTACTTACCGGAAAACGGCGCATTACGACGTGGAAAACTCAATCCGGCTGATTTCAAGCTTGCGCAGCATGGAAGCGCTGGAACATTTTAAGCTCCGCCAGCTGATGTCAACGGGCAAAGAATATCTTCATGATTTAAGCAGTGTGCCGCAGTACAGACACTTTATCTCTGTCTATCAGCTGCTTAAATCGGGAGACAGACAGGCGGTAATTAACCGTCTGACCAGAAACCTGACTTATGATAATAAAGCGCGAAAAATTAACAGCGCGACCGCAGAAGCGCTGTACGGCTCAGAAATGAAAGCCAGTGTGTCGCGCTTTCAGTCATATTTCAATTGTAATTTCCAGCATTTCTCAAATTACGGCCTGAAGCTCAATGTCAGACAGAATCATACGGTAAGACCGCTTGAAATCGGTAACCTTTATCATAATGCACTGGAAAAAGTTGCGGCGGATCTCGGGATGACACTGCAGCACGATGATGACATTATTAAAAGTACGGTAAAAAATGCGGTGGATACGGTACTCAGAACGATCAGTTACGGCATATTTGAACGCTCGGAATACTACTTATCGCTGAAGGAAAAAGCAGTGCAGGCGATTACGACCACCCTGCTCTTTATGAAAGATATTGAAAAGCTCGGAAATTATAAAATGACGCTGATAGAAGCGGTATTCGGCAAAAAATCAGATGAACTGGGCGAGCTGATTCTCACCAGTCCAAATGGTAAGAAAATTATTCTGCGCGGTAAAATAGACCGGGTGGATACGTATAAAAAAGACGGCAGAGTGTATGTCAATATTATCGATTATAAATCGAGCGCCCGGGATTTAAGAAAGGCGGATGTGCTGAACGGCGTCGAACTGCAAATTATTACGTATATGTACGTGCTGATGGAGCGAGCAGAAAAGCTGCTCGGCGGTGAGATTTTCCCGAACTCGATGCTCTTTTATCATGTTAACGAACCGAAAGTTAAAGCAGAAGATGCAGATGAAGCACACAAAGAACGCCAGAGTGCCTTGAAACCGAAAGGTCTGTTCGTTGCAGACAGCACTGTATCGAATATTGACGGCAACAAAGGGCTTGAAAATTTAATTGAAGAGACTGAAAATATTAATGAATACTTCCCGCTGCAGGAGAAAAAAGACGGTACTTTTAACAGTCATTCTAAAAAACGGGTGCTGTCGGAAGAAATGTTCAAACATTATTCTCTTTACGTGATGGAGAAGTTTAAAACTGCGACAGATGAAATCTACGATGGGCACACGCTTGCGAACCCGATCGATACAAACGGCAGCCTGCCGTGCCAGTTTTGTGATTTTAAAGCAGCCTGCCATATAGATAAATTAATCAATGCAGAAGATTACCGGATGAACCGTATTACGGACGAGGATATCGAAGCATTTGAAAGTGAGGTTCACGATGGTTAAATTTACCGAAGCTCAAACTAAAGCAATCGAGACGAAAGGCTCGGATGTCTTAGTATCCGCAGCTGCGGGATCGGGGAAAACAGCAGTGCTCGTTGAACGGATTAAACAGAATATTATCGAAGGTAATTATTCTATAGATGAAGTGTTCGTTTCAACATTTACTAATAAGAGCGCAAAAGATATGAAGGATAAAATCGAACGGGCGCTCCGCGAGACTTATAATGAAACGCCTGATCCGCGCTTAAACGAAGAGATTATTAAACTGAACGATGCGCATATATCGACCTTGCACAGTTTCTGTCTGTACTTAATCCAGACGCATTATAATGCAATCGGACTGCCGCCTGATATACGTACACTCGGCCAGGTCGAGTCGGAAATCCGTCTGCAGAGAGTAATTACGAATGTGCTGGAGCAATTTTACGTTAATGCTGATGAGGACTTTTTAAAGCTTGATCAGTTTGTGACGAGCAATAAGGATAACGCTGCTCTTCATAAACTTGTCTCAGACCTTTATCATGTTGCAGTCGCCACGAAGGAGCCCGATCTTTTTCTAAGAAGCATGTTTGACCAGTATATATCAGAGGATAAACTGACGGAGATTCTGGACAGCTATAGAGCAGTTATCGGCCGTAAATTAAAGAAATTGGATGAGGATCTTTATACGCTTAAAGCGGAGTATGATAATGCCGAACGCGATGAGGACTTAAAAGAGAAAGCGGTTGATGATGCCTACGAAAAACTGGCTGTGATGCACAAGTATGTGCTGCAGGCACTCGAGTCTTTCAGCCGTGAAGGGTACTTTAAACTTCCGCCGGCAAAACTTGTCACAGGCACAAATGCATTTATTAAAGGTGCTGCAGCTTTCGGCAATGATTTAAATGAACGCTATAATAAGCCTGCAAACGCTTTGTATCAGGAACTCGGCAAGCTGAAGCAGTACACGCTTTTAGATGTGAGAGCGGAACTCAGTCCGCTGAACGGCATGAATAATCAGCTGATCAGCATTGCCATGGACGTAATTAGCGAGTACAAGAAAGATAAGCAGTCGGCAGGGGAGATGGATTTCAACGACTATGAACATTATGCGCTTGATATTTTAACTGCGGATGACAGAGAAATTGCGAACCGCTACAAAGAGCAGTTCAAAGAAATTATGATTGATGAATACCAGGATATTAACCGGGTGCAGGAAGCGATTATCCAGCTCTTAAAGTCCGGAGGAGAAGAGAATGGCAATCTGTTTATGGTCGGTGACGTTAAACAGTCTATTTACCGTTTCAGACAGGCTGCCCCGGATTTATTTATCGACAAAAGCGAACGTTTTAATAAAGATGGCAGCGGTACACTCATTCAGCTGAACAGAAACTTCCGTTCACGCGCAGAAATCCTCGATGCCACAAATCTAATATTTGAAAATATTATGGATAAAGATCTCGGAGAAATTGATTACACGGATGAAGAAAAACTGATTAAAGGTATCGAGGCAGCAGAACCCGAATCGCCTGTTGAGGTGCTGCCGGTTATATACGATAAGAGTTTAAAATCCGGAGAAGCGGATGAGCTTGAAATTAAACAGATTGTTAAACTCGTGCAGGATCTGTATAAAAGGGGCGCGGCTTATCAGGATATCGTTATTTTAAACAGAAACCGCTTCGCGCCTGACGTCATGCGCCATGAATTCCAGAAGGCGGATATTCCTGTCAGCATCGACATTAATAAAGGATATTTTGAAACGTTTGAAATTTTAACGATGCGGAGCATCTTATCACTTATAGACAACCCGCTGCAGGATGATCATCTGGCAGGTGTGATGCGGCTGCCGATGTTCGGTTTCAGCGAGGAGGAAATTGCTCAAATCCGCATTTCTTCCGAAGAAAAATATTTATACGAGGCTTTGACTGAATACAGCGGTGACGAAAATATATTAAGGAAAACTGAAGAATTCATCAGTACATTTAGTGAACTTAAACTTCATGCCAAATATTTAAGTGTGCCGGAACTCATTTCGGAAATATTTTTTGAGCTGAATATACTTGAATTTTTCAGCGGTCTGGCCGGCGGTTCAGCAAGACGGGCTAACCTGAATGGACTGATTGATAGAGCACTGGAATTTCAGTCGATGAATAATACAAGCTTATATCAGTTTATCAGCTACATTGATTTCTTAATTTCCGAAGGCAAGGATTTTGGTGAAGAAGGTTCACTTGAGAATACAGATGATGCGGTGCGTGTGATGACCATTCACAGCTCCAAGGGGCTCGAGTTTAAACATGTTATTTATGCCGATTTGAAACAGAACTATACGCTCACTAAAGTGACGCGTGTTTATGTTCATCCGAAACTTGGAATTGTTTTTAACAATTTTAATGATGAACTGAACTACCATTACGACAGTATTCACGGCTTCGCTGCTAATGATTTCCTGAATATTGAGCAGCTGAGTGAAGAATTAAGGCTGATTTACGTTGCGCTGACACGAGCAGAGGAGAAATTGTATCTGCCGCTGATGTTTAAAGGTGAAGCGGAATATAAATATGATTTCAGCAGCATGGAAAAACCTTCTTTTGAAAGACGCGCGGAGCTGAAATCGGCCATGGACTTTTTAGCGCCTGTCGTTATGCAGGCACAGGTTCCATATATTGAAGTTAAGGAAACAGAATTTCGGGCCGGGGAAGAAAATGAGCGAACGGAATACGCAAATCTCGAAGATATCGATGCGCTTAAAGCAGATATTATCCCGGAAGTACGGGAACGGTTATTTTATACTTACCCCGAGCCTGATGATACCGAAGTAACAACTAAGGAATCGGTCACTTCCATTAAACGCAGAAATGAAACGATTCCGGATGGTGCGGAGTTTATCAGCCATACAAGCGAAGTAAATCTGCGCGAGCCGAATTTTCTTCAGAATTCACTGGAAGCGCCGGTTTTCGGGACGATTATGCACGAAATGATGATGCATATTATACACCAGTGGCAGACGCTCAGCGTCATGGAGGACAGTGCAAAAACCGCCTATATTGATACGCTCATCGATAACTATAGTGAAAATTATGAACTTCTCAGTACGGTGCATATTAAAAAGATGAAGGAAAATGCAGCGCGGTTCTTCAATGATAAGATGATGAATGATCTTTTAAATGAACAAGAGGGGATTTATACGGAGCTGCCTTTTATAATGAGCCAGGAAGCAATCGGCTATGCGGAGCATCCCGAGCAGATTGTTCAAGGTATTATAGATTGTCTTTTAGAATATGAAGATCATTACATTATTATCGATTACAAGACAGACCGTGTTAAAGGAACGAATTTAACAAATGAAGATCTTCGTGAAAGATACAGCACACAGATGGATATTTACACGAAATCAGCAATGGCATCACTTAACAAGCCGGTAACAGCCGTGCTTTACTTTTTTGATTATGGGGCGATTCCAGTTGAATAATTCAAATAGAAACATTTATTTTATCGGCGGAGTGTCGCTGTTCTTACTATTTATACACAGCGGGCAGTATTTTATGATGCCGCTTAATGAAATCAATCCGTTCGAATATTTCTTCGGCGGAGATCTGAACGTTTTTAATATAGTCGATATTATTACTGGCGGTTCTGTTATACCGCTTATCAGTATTATAATCGGCTATCTTCTCAGCCAGTACAGTTATACAGGCAAAAAACATCTGGTTAAGGTACTTGTCATTGCGTTTGTACTCTTGAGTCTGAATGCTGTCCTGATCTTTGGTTTTGACCAGCTGCCTTTTGTAATACTAATGGCATTTATCGGTTTAATATTTGTGGGACGCCACTGGATTATAACACTTGCCGCATCGCTTATATTATTTGCGCTGCATTTAATGTTTAATGTTGTTCTTGAAATTATTACAGGACTGAACTCCAATATTCAGCACATGTATTCAGGTATTCAGCAGGTGAATGAATTTATCAGCACCTACAGGAGCACGGATTATCTGGCAATGGTCAATATGAATATTGATATACTGACAGGAATCGGCACAGACGGAATATACAGCGTTGTCTTTGTAATATTGCCGTCAGTGCTTCTCGGCATTGCCTTAAAAGAATTGAATTTTACGGGCTTCATTAAAGACAGTCCGTATATAAGCGGCGGCATCATTATGGTGCTCCTCGCCGGCGGCATCGCTGTAAAGCTTCTGCAGGTGCTTTCTCTCGGTACAATTACAGGAGAAACCCTAGGTGAAGGATTCGGCGGACCGGTTACAGCAATCGGCTATTTTATGATACTTGTCTATATTTCTGACGCTGTTCCAAAACCGGTGTTTAAGCTGTTTTACAATCTGGGTAAATACGGATTAACTTCCTATATATTATTCAATATTCTGATGATGTTCGTATTTTATGGTTTTGGTATGGCGATGTACGGACAGATTTCAATCCAAATGCTGCTGTTCATCGTTTCGGCAATTTATATCTTACTTATTATCTTTGCAAATCTGATGGCTGCCTGTAATATTCAGGCGCTAGAACAGACTTTTCAGACAAATAAGAAAATGAAGCGGGAATAATTAAATATTATTTGTTATACTGTATGAAAGAAAACAAAGGAGATTGTCCAATGAAATTTTTAACTTTTGAATATGAAGACAAGAATTATTATGGTGTCAAAGTAAAACGTGAAGACAGTGCATGGATTATTCCGCTCTTATTCCAGGATTTCAGTGATGTTAAAGATTATCCGAGAACATTGCTCGAAGGTATTACTGAGTACCACACATTGGATTTTCAGGAACTTGTCAGAAAGCTCGTTGAAAGTGCAGAAGCATCTGATAATGCAAATAAGTACAAGGCACCGTTTGAAGATATTAATATTATGGCGCCGGTTAAACCGCCGAATAACACAATCGGTTTTGGCCGCAACTTTAAAGCACACACTGAAGAGATGAAGAGTGAAGTTGAATTGTATGTATTCACAAAAGCAAACTCAAGTCTCGTCGGTGATGAGGATACAATATCTTCTTACAGCGATGTAACAGAAGAGCTGGATTATGAAGGGGAACTCGGTATCGTTATCGGGAAAGAAGCAAAAAACATAGACAGCTCGATGGCTTATGATTATATTTACGGCTACACGATTGTCAATGATATTTCAGCGAGGGAATTGCAGAAATCACACAAACAGGCATTCTTATCGAAAAGTCTGGCGACTCCAATGGGACCTTATATCGTTACTAAAGATGAAATTCCAAACCCGCAGGACACGACAATCGTTACTAAAGTGAACGATGAAATCCGTCAGGACGGCAGCACTTCATTAATGGTAAGAAAGATTGATGAACTCGTTGCAGAATTGTCGAAATATGTGACACTGCAGCCGGGAGATGTTATTGCATCAGGTACCCCTGCAGGAGTCGGGGCGGGCATGGATCCGACAGGCTTCTTAAAAGCAGGAGATACAGTACGTGTTTCAATTGATGGAATTGGAACATTAACGACACACATTGAGTAAACATTCCATGATATACTACTACAGGAAACATTAATGTAGAGGGGGAATCAGACGATGTTACATTTACACCTGACAGCTATTATTGTTTCATTTATATTATTTATAGCTGTTTACGCTATGTACAAAAAGAATAATACTGCTGAAAACAAACCGGCATTTATTCTGCACATGGTGCTGAGAGTGTTCTATCTGCTTGTATTATTCAGCGGGATTATGGTTTACGTCGGTAATATGGAAGGCATCAGCAATGCAGGTTCGCACATGCAGTATGGTATTAAAGCGCTGCTTGGTATTCTTTCAGTTGGATTTATGGAAATGGCAATTGTAAGACTGAAGAAAAACTCCAGAAAAGCGACCGGGCTTTTAATTGTTTGTCTTGTACTTATTATTGCGACAGTTATTATGGGTGCAATGCTGCCTCTAGGTATGCTGAGCTTCTAAAACAAATGAATAATCTTAATGCCGGCCTGTTAAATTTTAACGGGCCGGTATTTTATATGTTCTGTGTTAAAATAAAATTTATGAACAATTAGTGAAACGGAGTCTTAAAGAACTGAAATTTAGTATACTGATTACTATACGAATAAAAGGTAGGATAAAATTATGAAGAGAATACTAGCGCTTGTGAGCATGATTTTGGCAGTGCTGTTTATGAGCAGTCATACAGTATCAGCCGAAGAGAATACATATGACAGAATTTATATGATTACTGTCGACCGCTTTTTAAATAATAATACGTCAAATGACGTTGGCGTAACAGAAGACGGAGATCCTTATTATCCGTTCGGCGGGGATTTTGACGGCATCGTTCCGTATCTCGAGTATATTAAGGATATGGGCTTTAATACAATTATGCTGTCGCCGGTGGCAGAACGTGCCGAAGATGATTATCTCGGCTACGATGTTACAGATTACGCCTCTATTTCTGAAGCCTACGGCAGTCCGGAAGGTTTTGAAAACCTGCTTGCCGAAGCTCATGAACTTGAATTAAAAGTCATTGTCGATATGCCGGCTGTGGCAACAGACGATTATACAGCACTGGAAACTCCCGCATTTAATACTATCCAGGAAGAATATTATGAAGATATTGGGCGGGAGATTATCGACCTGAATGATGCCGGCAACCAGGAAACATACCGTGCAATGGTTCAGGAATTTACAGATACTTACGATGTTGACGGTATCAGCATGTTTGTGAATCAGGATGGATTGAATGCTGAAGAATTTTTACCTGAAAATATTGATACTTACGGGATTTTATCGACTGAAGAAATAACCGCTGAAGGGTTTGACACTATAGCGAGAGAAGGATTCAGAGCTGATCTCGCACAGACATACGGCGGCATTGATCAGGAAATTCCCGAATTTCCGGAAGATGAACAGCTGATTATGGCAGACCACTGGTTCTCAGAAAGATTCACGCACAGTGCTGCAGAACAAAATATGTTTCCGGGTACGAGAATACAACAGCTGGCGAACTATTTATACGCCTACCGCGGACCGAGTGCGATGACATACGGCACAGAAGTTGCCTTTAACGGCAGCAGCTATCCGGAAGTGCATCCGCAAATGGATTTCAGAAGCGATAAGGAAGTTATTGAGTATCTTGAGAATATCGCTGTAGTTTACAGGAATCACGAAATTATGCTGGCTCCGGAATCAGAAACTGAGACGATATTAAACGAAGACGGGCAGTATCTGGTTAAATATTATACAGCTGATGTGGACTACATACTGAATGTAAATAATACAGCTGAAACAAAAAGTAATACGATGGAGCAGACAGCTGAAGAAGAAGGGAAAGTACTGAGCGGTATGCTCATTGGAGATATGATTCGCCCGCATGATGGAGAATATATCACTGTGCTCGACAGAGAAGAAACAGAACTGTATTCGATAATTGAAGAAGCAGGCTTTAACAATGGATACTTATACGCAGCAGTTTTAATCTTTGGTATATTTGCAGTCTTTGTCTGGGTGGCAGCGAGCCGCAGCAGAAAAAATAAAGCAAAAAGAATGAAAGACAGAGAAAAATAAATAACAATAAAGCCGCACTCCTTCAACGGAATGCGGCTTTTAATATTTATAAGTCTTCAGCTTTTTCAATCGCTTTATAACCGATCATATTAATTACATCTTTCGGACTGGAGAAAGGCGGTGAATATCCGATTTCGATATTAATTAAGTCGTATACCGTGCCGCCGAGACGGGTATGGGCCGATAAGACATCGATACGTTTATCAACACCCTCTGTCCCGACGACTGCAGCTCTTAGTATAAGTCCGCTGTCTTTAGAGACATAGACTCGTATATGAATCGGTGAGGCATCCTTCATATAGCCGGATTTATTTTTCTGTTTCTGATCGACTGTAAAGTGAGGAATTTCAGCGACATCTTTTTCCGATAAACCGAAAGTCGCAATATTGTAATCGAAAAACTTCACAATGTTTGTGCCGAGCAGGCCTTCGTGGGTAATCGAACGGTCTCCAGCAAGCTGGTTGGCAATAATATGGGCCAGTCTGTGAGCAGGCCAGGCCAGGGCGGACTGGGTTGTTTTTTCGGGTACATGCTGGAAGTGAGTCATCACAGCATCGCCGAGCGCATATATATTATCGATATTCGTCTGTCCGTTTTTATTAATAGGAATAAGACCGTCTTTTAAAGTAATGTTCGAGCTGTTTAAAAACTTTGTGTTCGGTGTGATGCCGACACCTGTAATAATAAGCGGTGCATCGATTTTTTCACCGTTTGATAATACTGCTTTACCGCCATCAACATAGTCAATTTCCGTATTCAGTTTCAGCGTGACGCCTTGTTCGGTCATGGCTTCATACAGCACTCCGTTCATATCCGCTTCGATATTTTTATAAATCTGTTCATCGTGCTGAAGCATTGTGACCTTAATGCCCCGCTTCGTTAAGTTCTCGGTAACTTCGAGTCCAATATATCCTGAACCGACAAGGACAGCTTCTTTAATATTATTCTCTTCTATAAACTCCACGATATAATCTAGATCTGCCAGTTTATGCAGTGAAAATGTCTGTGCTGCATCTTTTACTGCAGGCAGTTTTTTCGGTGAGCCTCCAGGAGATAAAATTAGATAATCATACGAATCGGTAAACTCTGTATCGCTGTTTTTATCGTATACAGTAACTGTATTTTCTTTAGAATTTACAGCGGTGATTTCATGTTCTGTCTTCACAAAAATATTTCTATCTCTAAATTTCTCAGGTGTCATATTCGTAAGGCTGTCCCATTTTTCAACATCGCCGCCGATATAATACGGCATGCCGCAGGAACCGTAACTGATGTCCCGGTAGCGTTCGTAAATAACGATTTCTATATCGGGATTTAAACGGCGGAGTTGAGATGCAGCAGTAGCACCGCCTGCTACACCTCCAACTACTATAACTCTAGTCATATTATTTACCGTCTTTAAAATAGAAAAGGGCGATGGTGCCGTCGCCTGTATGTGAACTGATTGTCGGTCCAATACTGGAAATATCAATTGTTTGAAGACAGGTCTTTTCAAGCAGCTGCTTTTTTAAATCATTTGCAGATTTTTCTGCATCAGCATGAACGATATGGCCATGGCCGGAAGCACCTTCTTCATTTGCAAGTTCGACCATGCGTTTGAATACTTTTTTAATACCGCGGTGCTTTTCTACAGGAACCAGTTTGCCATCTTCGATATGAAGCAGCGGCTTAATATTTAACAATCCGCCGAGAAAGGCTGAGCCTTTAGATAAACGGCCGCCTTCAGCTAAATAGTTCAAATCGTTAACTGTAAACAGATGTCTGATATATTCAAGGTCCGACTTCACTTTCGAGATAATCGTTTCCTTGTCATCTCCCTCGGCAATATATTCGGCTGTCCGCTCGACAATCAGTCCTGCACCATAGCTCGCAGACTGCGTGTCGATAACTGTAATATCGGCGTCAGGTGTTTCTTCAAGCACTAGATCACGGCCGATTACAGCACTTTGGAATGTTCCTGACAGATTGCTTGAAAACCCGATGTAAATAACACTTTCACCCTGGTCAGTATATTTTTTGAAAAGTTTTTCAAATGCATCCGGATTCGGCTGGCTGGTCATCGGACGCTTGCCGTCTTTGATAGCCTGAATCACTTCCTCACTCGTAATTTCAAGCTGATCGAGGTAGCTTTTATCTTCAATCTGTATCGTTAAAGGTAAAACATCAGCATCAAGTTCCTGTGCTTTACTGAGAGACAGATCTGAACAGCTGTCGATTATAAGTTTCATAACTATTTCCCCCTTAAGATTTCAGGCGCAGGTCAAAAAAGTCATTCAGGAAATGACCAATGCCGTCATTGTTGTTGTTTGTTTCAGTAACGTAGTTTGCAATTCCTTTAATGTCGTCGATGGCATTCTTCATAGCAACACCGTGCTCAACATACTGAAGCATTTCAGTATCGTTATCCTCATCACCGAAAGCGATAGTGCGGTTCGCCGGAATATTTAAAAACTCTCTGGCGTAGTCGACACCGACAGCTTTATTGATACCTTTTTTAATGATTTCAAGGACCGGATAAGGTGCACCCCAGCGGCGCTGTTCGATAACTTCCGCAAACAGTTCATCAAGCGTTTGCCGTATGTGAGGCATTTCAGATTCTTCAGCCTGTACGAGAATACTTGTGACATCTTCATTTACAGTTTCGTATAAATTGCCGACGCTGATTTTAGGATCGCCCATTTTAAAAGCATCAAACAGTACGCTGTCGTGATAGTGTATATATATATTATCCTTAACTTCGGCAACAATATTTTTTATATTGAGTTCCGGTACTTTTTTTGCAATTTCTTTAGTAACATCAAGATCGAGAGTTTCATGTTTTATCTTGAAATTGAAATCGGTCGGATGGTGAACAAATGCACCGTTAAAGTTAACGACAGGAGTCGTCATTTTTAATTCTTTATAGTATGGAACACTTGCCCGGTAGGGACGCCCGGTAGAGATCATCAGTTCGTGCCCTTGTTGCTTAAGTGTTGTAAGCACTTCTTTTGTGAACGGAGTAATTGTCTTTTCATCCGTCAGCAAAGTGCCGTCTAAATCTAAACAGATTAAATGCTTGTCCATATAAATCTCCCTTTTGTATGTGTTTAATTAAAATGTTTCTTCTTAATAATAGCATTTATATTTATTGAATGTATAATTTTTGTTATAGTTATGGTACATACACTACAGTAAGGAGTGATAAGTTTGGATAAAGCAATGGAAGAAAGCATGTACGGTGCGTTAGAGAATGTTATTGACCCCGAACTTGGTATAGATATAGTGAACCTTGGTTTAGTTTATGGTGTAAACCTTGATGACGAAGGTAACGCAGGTGTGGAAATGACTTTAACTTCAATGGGCTGCCCGATGGGACCGCAAATTATGGGACAGGTAGAACACTCGCTGCTCGAACTGCCTGAAGTCAAAGATGTGCAGATAGCAATCGTCTGGAACCCGCCATGGGATAAGGACAAAATGACACGCTATGCAAAAATCGCACTTGGCGTCAGCTAAATCTATTTACAAAAGGAAAGACCGCGAAGATATTCTTCGCGGTCTTTTTTATGCCCATATTAACTGATACAGGATTGAAAATGCGCCGAGTACAAAACAATAATAAGCAAAATAAATCAAATTGCCGTTTTCCATAACATTCTGCAGCCACTTAACTGCAAAGTATGTTGCGATAACCGTTACGATAAAGGCGAGCAGGTAGGCAAGCCATAAAGTATTCATATTCGGATCGTTTACTATGTCACCGACAGAAAGCAAAGCTGTACCGAGAGAAACTGGAATATATAAAAGGAATACAAAACGCAGTGCATTCTTCTGACTTAAGCCGACTGCAATAGAACCGACAAGGGTCGCTCCGCTGCGGCTGATCCCGGGTGTCAAAGCAATACATTGTGAGAGACCCACGATAATTGAGTCTTTAACAGTGATGTCACCGTCGCGTTTTTCTCCGCGTTTATTTTTAATAAACCAGAGCGCAAGACCGGTAAATAACAGCATAACGCCGACGAAACCAACAGAAATATTGTCGCCGATTACATCTTTTAATAACAGACCCGCAACGCCGACCGGAATCGTAGCAATAATAAGACAAATTGTATATTTAAAATCGGTCACTGCGTCGTTATCTCTTGCACCCTTAAAAACAAATCTCCATAAATTTTGAAGAATACTGATAATATCTTTTCGGTAAACAACGAGTATTGCAATCAGCGAAGCTGTATTCAAAAATATTTCGAACGAAAGACCAGTCGCTTCTATGCCGAACAGTTCACGTGCAATGACCAGGTGTCCGCTCGATGAAACTGGAATCGGTTCAGTAAGCCCCTGCAGCAAACCTAAAAATACATATTTAATAGTAGTGATAATATCCAACTTTAAAATTCCTCCTTAAATACCCATCAATAAATATATGATAAATTCCTCAATATTGCTATTAATTACTTGATTTAAAGAAGAAAAAGAGTATAATTAAATTATGGTCAAAAAAGGTCAAACATATATGACCTTAATTTTACTTAGCTGAGGTGAAGTAAATTGGATATTAATAAAATGACTTTAAAAGTGCAAAACATTATCGAACGTGCACAGCAGTATTCAGTTGAGCTTAAGCTGCAGTCCATTGAACTGGAAGCAGTATTAAAAGCTATGCTGACAGCAGATGAAAGCATGAGTGCAGATATACTGGAACGTGCAAACATTAATACAGCAGATATTATTAAAGAATACGACAGGAAATTAAAAACTTATAATGCAGTAACCGGAGACAGCGTTGAATACGGTGTCTATATGTCTAGCGGTTTTTCTCGGCTGTACAACAGTGCGGAAAAACAGATGACTGCCATGGAAGATTCGTTTATCTCCCAGGAGCACCTGCTTTTAGCAGCTCTTGAAGAAGATAATATATTAAAAGAAGCAGTTGGAAATAAAGCGGACATTATTACAGAAATCATTAAGAAAATCAGAGGGGGAAATCATGTGACAACACAAAATCCGGAAAACCAATATGAAGTACTTGAAAAATACGGGCGCGACCTTGTCGAAGAGGTGAGAAACGGCAATGTAGACCCGGTAATCGGCCGGGATGAGGAAATCCGCGATACGATTCGCATACTGAGTCGTAAACGCAAGAATAACCCGGTTTTAATCGGTGAACCGGGTGTTGGTAAAACAGCAATCGTCGAAGGACTTGCTCAGCGCATAGTGCGTAAAGATGTGCCAGAAAGCCTGCTCGACAAAACAGTATTTGAACTCGATTTAACATCACTTGTAGCGGGAGCGAAATACCGCGGTGAATTTGAAGAAAGATTAAAAGCAGTATTAAAAGAAGTTAAAGAATCCGACGGCAGAATTATTCTCTTTATCGATGAAATACACATGCTCGTCGGTGCCGGTAAAACAGACGGCGCGATGGATGCCGGGAATATGCTGAAACCGATGCTCGCAAGAGGAGAGCTGCACTGTATCGGTGCGACGACGATTAATGAATACCGTGAATATATTGAAAAAGATTCGGCTCTTGAGAGACGTTTCCAGAAAGTTCAGGTGCCTGAACCGGATGTCGAAGATACGATTTCAATTCTCCGCGGACTGAAAGAACGCTATGAAGTGCACCACGGTGTAAGAATTACCGACCGTGCGCTTGTTGCGGCGGCAGAATTATCCGACCGTTATATTACCGACCGTTTTTTACCGGATAAGGCAATCGATCTCATGGACCAGGCAAGTGCGACAATCCGCACTGAGATGGGCTCTAATCCGACTGAACTAGATCAGATTAACCGCCGCGTAATGCAGCTCGAAATTGAAGAACAGGCTTTAAAAGGCGAGAAAGATACAGTATCAGCCAATCGTCTGGCAGAACTGCAGACAGAACTCAGCGATATTAAAGAAGAGCAGACAGCACTGCAGAATAAAGTAGAGAAAGAAAAAGAACAAATCGGCAGAGTGAATGACAAACGTGCCGAAGTCGATAAAGTACGTCAGGAACTGGAAGAAGCGGAGAATAACTATGAGCTGGAACGTGCAGCGGAACTCCGCCACGGCAAACTGCCGCAGCTTGAAAAAGAACTCGCTGAATACGAAACAGAAATGGAAAATTCAGTCGATGAAGATCGTATTATCAGAGAAGTCGTAACCGAAGAGGAAATCGGATTTATCGTCAGCCAGTGGACAGGTATCCCGGTAACGAAACTCGTCGAAACAGAAAAAGATAAGCTGCTTAAATTATCGGATATACTTCACGAGCGTGTGGTCGGCCAGGACGAAGCGGTTGATCTCGTTGCCGATGCTGTTATCAGAGCTCGTGCGGGTATTAAAGATCCGGACAGACCAATCGGGAGTTTCCTGTTCTTAGGACCGACAGGTGTCGGGAAAACGGAACTTGCGAAAGCACTCGCTGCAACGATGTTCGACTCGGAAAAACATATGATCCGTATTGATATGAGTGAGTATATGGAGAAACATTCGGTTTCAAGACTGATCGGGGCACCGCCGGGATATGTCGGCCACGAAGAAGGCGGTCAATTAACAGAAGCAATCCGCCGCCAGCCGTATTCAGTTATTCTGCTGGACGAAGTGGAAAAAGCGCACTCCGATGTATTTAATATTCTGCTTCAGCTCCTTGATGAAGGCCGTCTGACTGACTCCAAAGGCCGCAGCGTCAACTTTAAAAACACAATCATTATCATGACATCGAATATCGGGTCACAGCACCTGCTCGATACAGTAGTTGTCGACGGTGAACTGAGCGATGAAACGAAAGATATCGTCATGAGTGAAGTGCATCAGTACTTTAAACCTGAAATTATAAACCGGATGGATGACATTGTTATGTTCAGTCCACTAACTCAGAAAAATATGGGCGCAATTGTCGACCGTCTAATTGCAGACTTAAACAGACGGCTTGCTGCACAGCACATGTCTCTAGAAGTAACTGAAAGCGTTAAAAATTGGGTAGCTAAAAGCGCCTATGAACCGCAGTTTGGCGCACGTCCGCTGAAACGGTTTATTCAAAAACATATCGAAACACCGCTCGCAAGAAAACTCATTGCAGCCGATATGACAGAAGGACTGCATATTAAAGCAGACTATATAAACGATGAATTAGTATTCGATATTGAGTAAGTAAGATGAAAACCTCCTGAAACTTTGATTTCAGGAGGTTTTTTGTTGTTTTTGGGGGTGGATGGCGCTGATTGCTAGGGCGGGTCGGCATGATTGGGTATCATATGTATCCGCGGGCGCTGGGATTGGCATGAATTGGTTTCATAAGTATCCGCGGGCGCTGGGATTGGCATGATTGGGTGTCATGTGTATCCGCGGACGCTGGGATTGGTATGAATGGCTGTCATGTGTATCCGCGGGCGCTGGGGTTTGTATGAACGGTTGTCATGTGTATCCGTCGGCACTGGGGTTTGTATGAACGGTTGTCATGTGTATCCGACGGTGCTGGGGTTTGTATGATTGGGTTTCATATGTATCCGGAACCTTTTGGATTGGCATGACCAAATTTCATATCAATCCAAATTTAAAAAAATAATCTAAACCTATTTATATGACCTCAAAATTTAAATATACCTCGTTCTAACGACTAAATATATAGTTTATACAAAATATGTACATACATTTAATTACAAAAATAACCTTGTTTGTGTAAAAAGTAAACCAGTTTTGCTATTTTTGTGTTTAAGTAACTTTTTTAAAAGAAAAGCAGGGTTCTCGCCTATATATAGGGTAAGAGGACTTTTTTTATAGGAGGAATAATAATGTTTTTAAATAGTCGTGAAAAACCAATTGAGTTACTTTATTACATTGCACTTTCCAAACGTAAAGAACTGACGAACAATGAAAAGTATCAACTGTCTAATTTGGAAAAAGGATTTGAAGGAGAATCTTTATACGATGAAATATTTGATTTTATAGGACATGACAATTTATATATTATTAGAGATCTTTATCTGCATATAAATAATTCGGTCACACAGTACGACAGTATTATAGTTATGGATAACAGAATTGTGGTTAACGAAGTGAAAAATCTCACCGGAGATTACAGGTATGATAATAACAGCTGGTATAAAAATAACAGACAGATGGAAAGTGATCCTTTTATCCAGCTTAATCGGGCGAAAAATAAAATAGTGAGTCTAGGAAATAAAAGTTCTCTGGATTTTTATACAGATAGTAAAGTTATTTTTCCGAATGATGACTTTAATTTTACATCTGACAATGAAAAAATGCATAATCAGGCAGTGATGAGAACTCAGCTGAAAAATTACTTCAGGAGTTTTCGAAATGAAACGATAGGAGATAATGCCAAAAATATTGTTCAGCTGATAAAGAATTCCATTACCTCAAAGCCCGACACTGCTGACTTTATTAATATTTCTGAACTTAAACACGGGCTATATTGCGGACATTGCTCAAGTTTTAATTTACTTAAAGGCAAATTTCAGTTTAAATGCTCTGATTGCGGGAGCATAGAAAGCTATGAAACCCATTTAGTGCGAGCGATGTTTGATTATAAATACTTGTTTCCTAGTCATCCAATGACGAGATTGTCATTGCTGCAATTGATTGATTATAAAATTAATAAAAATACTGTATTTTGTGCTTTGAAAAAACATTGCTACAGTGTTAAAAAAGGGAATTCTACATATTATACTTTGAAATACAGTAATTTTAATCAACAGTTATCCGTGATAAGAAGTACGCAAAGATATAAAGATAAAATTATTCATTCATAATTATTTTGGTGATTTGTAAGGAGAGGATTGGCGCGAACTGGTTTCATAAGTATCCGCCGGCACTGGAGTTTGTATGATTGGTTGTCATATGTATCCGCCGGCACTGGAGTTTGTATGATTGGTTGTCATATGTATCCGCCGGCACTGGGGTTTGTATGATCGGGTGTCATGTGTATCCGCGGGCGCTGGGGTTTGTATGATTGGTTGTCATGCGTATCCGCGGGCACTGGGGTTGGCATGAACGGGTATCATGTGTATCCGCCGGCGCTGGGATCGGCATAATCGGGTTTCATAAGGACCTCAACCCCCCAACCCGAACTATCGCCAACCCTTCCCCAAAAGAAAAAAACCGGGTGCAGATTCGCACCCAGCCGGCCTAAAGGCAGTATAATCTATTATTTTCTGGTATCTTCAATCGCTTCATCGAGTTCCCGGGAGAATTGATTGCGGGTTTCGTCGTCATAGCTTAAGGTATCCTGCAGGAGCTGTTCAACACCGCTGCGGTATTTTACGACATCCTCGATTTCAAAATAAAGTTTGCCTGAACGGCGTACGAAAAAGTCAGCCGGCTTGATTACCATTTCATGAAGTATACCGTAAATTACTTCCGCATATAAGGGTTTCGGCAGACTGTATTTTTCGTGATTATCGTTTGTAATGCCTGCATATTGATAAACTGCTTCGACATTGCTGCCGTATTTCATGGCGAGCATATGACCTTCATCGAGTGTAAGACCGTAACTCGGCGCTTTACGGCTTATGTTATCAACGTAGTTCTGATAGCCGACACTGCCGCCGACATCGCCTCCGGAAACAGGTTCATTTTTAGTTGAAACTTTTTTAACGTTCATTTTATGATGTTTTTTCAAATACTCTGCAACCTCATCCACGATTTCCTCAGCCATATGGCGGTAGCCGGTAAGTTTGCCGCCTGCGATTGTAATGAGCCCGCTTGTACTGTGCCAGATTTCATCTTTGCGTGAAATATCCGAAGCGTTTTTACTGCCGGATTGGATAAGCGGACGAATACCGGCCCACGAGGATTCGATCATCGATATATCTATATTTAAGGTTGGAAACATAAAATTAATCGCGTCGACCAAATAAGCTTTATCTTCAGTCTCAGCTTTCGGCCTGGCTTTATTTTCACCGTAAAATGTATCTGTTGTACCGACGTAGGTTTTGCCGGCCCGAGGAATAGCAAAAATCATACGGCCGTCATCTTTTGTATCAAAATAAACAGCCTGGGTTAACGGGAAATCCTCTTGTTTAAAGACGATGTGAACACCTTTAGTGTGAACTAAATGCTTTTTAGTCTGCCGGCCCGCCTGGTCATTCGCGCGGACTTCATCGACCCAGGGGCCGGTTGCATTAACGACTGCTTTACTTTTAATTTCATAAGTGTCGTTTCTCAGAACATCTTTGGCTTTAATTCCTGTAACCGTACCGTTATCATATAAAAATCCGTCTGCTTTCACGTAGTTGACTGCATCTGCACCGTAGGAAGCGGCTTTCTTCATTACTTCAACAGTGAGTCTCGCGTCATCAGTTTTATATTCCACGTAGTGACCGCCGCCGCGGAGTCCGTCACTTTTAATATTAGGAACCCGTTCGATAACTTCTTGTTTTGTGAGCATGTTGCGGCGTTCGTTTTTATCGACCTGGGCAAGAGAATCGTAGACTTTCAGTCCGAGGCTCGTTGTAAACTCGCCGAATGTACCGCCTTTATGAAAAGGCAGCAGCATCCATTCGGGTGTTGTGACATGCGGACCGTTTTCATAAACAATGGCTCGTTCACGGCCAGTTTCCCTGACAACATTAACCTGCATTTGTTTTAAATACCGGAGTCCGCCGTGAATTAATTTCGTGCTTCTGCTGCTCGTACCTTCTGAGAAATCCTGCATCTCTACCAGGGCGACATTCAGTCCGCGCATCGATGCATCGAGTGCAATTCCGGCTCCCGTAATTCCGCCGCCGATTATAAGTAAATCGTATTCAAATTTCGACATGTGATCAAGCTGATGTTTACGTGTAAGTGCGTTTAACATAATTCTCCTCCTGTTTTTAAATTCGGATTATTCATCTGTCTTAAACATCTGAGTCGCGCGGACTGCACTTTGCCAGCCGCGGTAGAGTGTATCCCGTTTATTGTTATCCATCAGCGGATTGAATGTTGAATCGGTTTTACTGAGTTCCTGCAGAGCTTCTTGTGACAGAAAGAAACCTGTGGCAAGGCCTGCGAGATAACCAGCTCCGAGCGCAGTCGATTCCAAAATTGCGGGACGCTCAACCTTGGTCTGCAGCATATCAGACTGAAACTGCATAAGGAAGTTATTAGCTGAAGCGCCGCCGTCCACTCGCAGCCTGTCGATTTCTATACCGGCATCGAGCTGCATCGCATCGAGAACATCTTTTGTCTGATAGGCGACAGCTTCAAGTGTTGCCCGGCTGATATGCGCTTTAGTTGTCCCCCGGCTCAGACCGAACATGGTACCCCGCGCTTCCGAGTCCCAGTATGGCGCACCGAGTCCGGTAAAGGCGGGCACGACGTATACACCTTCAGACGAATCTACTTGCCTAGCATATTGTTCGCTTACTTTTGAGTCGCTGAAAAATTCGAGGTTGTCACGCAGCCACTGAATCGCGCTGCCCGCAACAAAAATAGATCCTTCCAGTGCATAATTCACCTTGCCGTTGATGCCGACAGCAATCGTCGTTAACAAGCCATTGTTGCTGGATGTCGGTTCTTCACCTGTATTCAGAAGCAGAAAACAGCCGGTTCCGTAAGTATTTTTCGCATCGCCTTCATTAAAGCACGTCTGGCCGAATAAGGCTGCCTGCTGATCGCCCGCGATACCTGCAATGGGAATGTTGTAACCGAAGAAGTGGGACTTTGTCGTGTAGCCGTATATTTCGCTTGAAGATTTTACTTCCGGCAGCATCTTCTTCGGAATATTTAAGATAGATAAAAGTTCTTCATCCCATTTAAGCTCGTATATATTATATAGAAGTGTCCGACTCGCGTTTGTATAATCTGTAACGTGTTCAGCACCTTCAGTGAATTTCCATATAATCCAGCTGTCTACCGTACCGAATAAAAGGTCGCCGTTTTCTGCTTTTTCCATGGCACCCTCAACGTTGTCGAGAATCCATTTAATTTTAGTGCCTGAAAAATAAGGGTCAATTACAAGTCCTGTCTTTTCCCGGAAAAGCGCTTCATATCCCTGTTCTTTCAAATCAAAACAAATATCGGCGGTCTGTCTGGATTGCCAGACGATAGCATTATAAATTGGAAGACCGGTATTTTTATCCCAGACTACTGCGGTTTCCCTCTGATTTGTAATACCGATTGAATCGATATCAGCCGGTGTGATGTTATTTTCTATCATGACTCCGGCAACTACAGACAAGACAGAACTCCATATTTCGTTTGCATTATGCTCCACCCAGCCGGAATGCGGAAAGTGCTGTGTGAACTCCCGCTGATTTGAAGCGGCAATATTTCCTTCCCGGTCGATAAGTACAGCTCTCGTACTCGTTGTGCCCTGGTCGATCGACATGATAAATTTTTTCATATTAAAATACCCCCAAAAAAGGTAAAAGTGATTATAAAATAATTATACCCGTTTTACAGTAAAGTTAAAAAATACAAATAAAAAAACCGGATTTCATATGAAATCCAGTTTAGTGTTCGTCGCCGGCATTAGGATCAGCTGACATTTTATTCAATCCGTCAAGGACAAAGATTGTCAATGTAATAAGTACCGCTAAAACAACACCAATCCAGAAGTTTAACGGGCCGCCGCCTGCAAGACTGTTAAGTATAAAGTTGACCATCTGAGTGAGCATGAATGCCCATAAAAATGTAACGAGATATCTCATCAGTGAGAAGCCTCCGATTTAACGTATTTTATACATTCATTTTACATGAAAAAATTCATAAAGTATAGTGGGGAAAAAATAATTGCTGAAAACGCTTGCATTATTGAAAGCGGTCTCATAGAATAAAGGTGCAAACGATTATGCATAGATGTATATTAATAAATTACATGCAGAAATTTTATAATTTTTAGATAATTCTTATTGCCTTTTTGACAGTGTCTTTATACAATAGAAAAACAAACATGAGAATTTACATAATTTGAAAAATTGAGACTTATTTTTAACAAAGGGAAAGTTAAGGTGATTTAAGTGGGAGAAGAGCTTCTGAGCGTTAAAAATTTGACGACATCCTTTAAAATAGACGGGACATATTACCCCGCTGTGGACGGTGTGTCACTGGATATTCAGCCGAATGAAGTAGTGGCACTTGTCGGGGAGTCCGGATCGGGGAAAAGTGCAACGGCATTTTCATTAATGAAGCTTCACAGGAATGCACGGATTGAAGGCCAGGTGGATTTTGAAGGTAAAGACCTTCTTAAAATTAATGAGAAAAAGATGAACACTATACGCGGCGGAGAGATGGCCATGATCTTCCAGGATCCCATGACTGCATTGAACCCGTTAATGAAAATAAAGCTTCAGATTATGGAGACTTTAAAAATACATAAGACGAAAGCTAAAAGTGAAAGAGAAAGCTATGCAATAGAGTTATTGTCGAGAGTAGGCATTCCAAATCCGGAACGTGTCGGGGAAGCATTCCCTCATGAACTTTCAGGAGGAATGCGCCAGCGTGTTGTAATCGCAATTGCAATTGCGAACAGACCGCGGCTCTTGATTGCAGATGAACCGACGACGGCGCTGGATGTAACAATTCAGGCGCAGATTCTCGACTTAATCAGAGAACTGCAGGAAGATCTTAACTCGGGAGTACTGCTGATTACGCATGATCTCGGTGTTGTGGCGGAAATGGCAGATCGGGTAGCTGTAATGTATGCCGGCCAGATTGTGGAAATCGCACCGGTTAAAGAATTATTTAAATATCCTAAACATCCGTATACGCGTTCTCTGCTAAACTCACTGCCGCATGAAGAGCAGATGGGAAGCAGACTTCATGTTATTGAAGGGGTCGTGCCTGCACTGAATAAAATGGATAGAGACTCATGCCGTTTTGCGCCACGGATTCCGTGGATTCCGGCTGAAGCCCATGAACATAATCCAGAACTTAGGGAAATCAGCCCGGAGCATTATGTACGCTGCACGTGCTATAAAGACTTCTATTTAAAATCGGACCCTGATATCGGACTTCAAGTAGAACAGGAGCAAATGGAAAATGGCGCAGAAGAGGTGAAGGAATGAATAACCTGCTCGAAATAAATAATTTAAAAGTGTACTACCCGATAAAAGGCGGTTTTTTCAATACAGTTAAAGACCACGTTAAAGCTGTTGACGGAGTCTCACTCAATATTCCGCAGGGCACTACATACGGTCTCGTTGGAGAGTCGGGATCAGGGAAAACAACAACAGGCAAAGCAGTCATCGGCTTGAATCATATAACGGAAGGGGAGATTCTTTTCGATGGCAAAGCAATCAGCGGAAGCGGGAAGTCAGTGGAAAACAGTAAAGAAATCCAGATGATTTTCCAGGATCCGTACTCTTCTTTAAATGTACGTAAGCGTGTATTTGATATCGTGAGTGAGCCGATTAGAAATTATCACAAACGTACTAAAGATGAACTGATTGCAGAAGTTTTGGATCTGCTCCAAAAAGTAGGGCTGCCGCCGGGCTCGCTTTATAAATATCCGCACGAATTTTCAGGCGGACAGCGGCAGAGAATCGGTGTAGCACGGGCAATCGCACTGAACCCGAAATTGATTATTGCCGATGAGCCTGTATCTGCACTCGACGTGTCGGTCCAGGCGCAGGTATTAAACTTTATGCAGGATATTCAAGAAGAGCTGGACTTGACAATGCTGTTTATCGCGCACGACTTAGGGGTTGTCCGGCACATGTGTCAGCATATCGGTATTATGTATCAGGGACGCCTCGTCGAGGAAGGCACCGCAGAGGATATTTTCAGCAATCCTCAGCACCTTTATACGAAACGTCTGATCGCTGCGATTCCGGATACGAACGTTGATAAAATCGATGAAAATCTGCATATTCGCCAGTCGGTAAAAGAAGAATACGACCAGCATTTTCACGAATATTTAGATGAGGATGGCAGAGCATTGCCGCTGATTAATATTTCAGCAACGCACAAAGCTGCACTGCCGGCAAAGGGGTGAAAGGCTGAATGTTAAAATTTACTATTAGACGGTTAATTATATCGTTTCCGCAAATTATTTTACTAAGTATTCTGGTATTCTTCCTGGGTTCTTTAATGCCGGGGGATGCCTTAAGCGGTCTGATTGACCCTACAGTGCCGATTGAACAAATCGAACGTCTGCGTGAACAGATGGGACTAAACAATCCCTGGTATATTCAGTACAGAGACTGGATAGCTGCGATGCTGCAGGGAGATTTCGGGCACTCGTTCTTTAAACAGCAGCCGGTACTTGACGTTATCGGTGATAGAATGCTGAATACCATATGGCTGTCATTATTCTCAGCAGTATTAATTTACTTAATCGGTATTCCATTAGGCCTTATTTCAGGACGATGGAACGACTCGCCGCTCGACAGTCTGATTACAGGATACACATACTTAGGTTTCGCAACACCGACATTTATTTTTGGTTTAGTAATGCTGCTGCTGTTCGGCTATACACTTGGCTGGTTTCCTACAGGCGGTTCGGTTGGAGCGGGCATACAGCCGGGCACCTTCGAGTATGTGCTGAGTAAAATCCAGCATCTTATATTGCCGAGTTTTGCTATAGCTTTAATCGGGCTGGTCGGCACCGTTCAGTATTTAAGGAGCGGTATTATCGAAACAAAACAGAAAGACTTCATAACTTTAGCACGTGCTAAAGGTGTAACAGAAGGAAAAGTTTATACGAAACATATTTTTAGAAACTCAATTTTACCGATTGCTGCTTTCTTCGGTTATGAAATTACGGCATTATTAGGCGGGTCGCTGTTTATCGAAACGATTTACGGCTATCCAGGCATGGGCCGCTTATTCCTTGAATCAATTTCAATCCGCGACTTTTCAGTGGCGAACGTACTTATTCTAATGTACGGAATGCTTGCGATTATAGGAACGCTGCTGTCAGATATTATTTTAAGTATAGTGGATCCGCGTATCCGCATTAAGTAAGGAGGGGTGAATTTGGCTAATAAAAGAGAAGACAAAAACAGACTGAAAGAAAATGAAACAGAAACTTATAAGTACAGTGAAGAACCGGCAAACAAAGAATACACCCCGCCTGAAAAAGGGGATGCATTCTCACTGGATGATAAAGACAGCAGTGAGCGAAAAGAAATGGATATGAGCGTTAAAGCGGATTTACCGCATGGGGCAGTGGGCCATGGCGCGCTGGATATGAAAAATCTGCCGCGCTCTAAGCCCGGCTGGAAAATTATATTTGAAGAATTAATCAGCGATAAACTCGCGCTGTTCTCTCTTATAATTCTAGTCGTTATTACATCATATGTATTCGGCTTAACGATGTTCCTGAACCAGGCGGCGATTGTTAAAGTGGATTTATTCGCAATCAACCAGCCACCTAATGATGAATTCAGATTGGGAACGGACTACGGCGGCCGCGATATCTTCGGCCAGCTGATTATTGGAACGAGGAATTCACTTGCTATCGGTTTCCTGGTCACTGCTATAAGTGTCGGCTTCGGTATAGTTTACGGTGTTGTATCGGGCTACTTTGGCGGACATATCGATAACGCGATGATGCGTGTTGTTGACTTTTTCATGGTTCTGCCATTCCTGATGATCGTTGTTGTATTCGTAACAATCGTTCCATCGTATGATATCTGGACATTCTCATTAATTATGGCTGCCTTCTTGTGGACAGGTACAGCGCGGCTGATTCGTTCAATTGCGATGCAGGAGAAAGAGCTCGATTATATTAATGCTTCCCGGACTCTTGGAAGTTCTAATATTAAAATTATATTTACCCAGCTGATGCCAAACATGGTCGGTCTGATTATCGTTAACGCAACGCTGTCACTGGCTGCGAATATCGGAATTGAATCAGGCTTGTCATTTATCGGCTTTGGTTTCCCGGAGAGCACACCTTCACTCGGGACACTCATGGCTTATGCAATTCAAACGCAGACTCTGCAGAACAGATGGTGGATTTGGGCACCTGCTGCAATCCTGATTTTAATCTTAATGCTGTGTGTCAGAAACATCGGAGAAGCATTCAGACGTGCAGGAGACGCCCGTCAGCGCAATGCATAAACAGAAGACTTAATTTTCAAAAAATTATTGTAATGCTGCATAACTATGCTATTATGAATATTAAGAAAACTTTACAAACATTTTATGGAAGAATTTCAATTCAGATACTAAAGTTCGGAGATCTGAACTTTGTATATATATCAAGCAGTAAAAACAAAGGAGGAAATAAAATGACTAAAATTTCTTGGTCGAGGTTTTGCTTCCTTATGACGCTGGCTCTTGTTTTAGCGCTGGCAGCATGCGGGGGAGATTCTTCAGAAGAAGATACATCTACGGATGACGCTTCAACGGAAGAATCAGGAGATGAAGAATCATCAGATGATTCTGCAGAAGAAGGGGATACTGCTTCAGGAGAAGTATACAACTATGAAGATTTTCCAAAAACAGTATCTAATACAGGGGAGCCTTCAGGGGAAGGAACTATTAAAGTAGGATATTCATCAGATACGCCTTTTGAGGGCACTCTGAACTGGGCATTCTACAATGGTGCACCAGATGCAGAAATGCTTGAGTTATTCGATGAATCATTACTGTCAATGGATGCTGATTTCCAGTATACAAATGAGGGTGCGATGACTTACGAACTCGATGAAGAAAATAACACTGTAACGTTTACAGTGCGTGATGACGTGAATTGGCACGATGGGGAGCCGTTAACGATTCAGGACTATGTTGCTTCATATGAAGTTATCGGACATCCTGATTACGACGGGGTACGCGGTTCAACAGACGGCTTTACGCTAATCGAAGGGTACGAAGAATATAGAAGCGGCGATGCTGATTCTATTTCAGGTATTGAAGTAGTGGATGATCAAACTGCTGTATTTACATACAGTGAACTTGCGCCGTCATTAACAGCCGGTGGTTTCTGGCCATATGCTTTCCCTGAACATCATTATGACGGTATAGAAGTAGCTGATATGGCAGCAGCACCTGAAACTCGTGAAAACCCAATTGGTATTGGACCATACAAAGTGGACTCAATGGTTTCAGGTGAGTCGATTTCTATGTCTAAGTTTGAAGATTATTGGCGCGGTGAACCAGGAGCTGCAGAAGTAACGGTACGTGTCATTGCACCATCGTCAGTTGCAAGTGCAGTTGAGTCAGGAGAGATAGATTATGCTATCAGTTTCCCGACAGACCAGTATCCGGATGTTGCAGACATTGAAGGTGTTGAATGGCTGGCAAATATTGAAGGTGCTTATACTTACATCGGATTTAAACTCGGCTCATGGAATGCTGATGAAAATCGTGTAGATTATAAACCCGAAGAAATGAAAATGGGCGACGTTGAATTACGCCGTGCAATGTGGCATGCAATTGACAATGACGCAATCGGCGAACGTTTCTACAACGGACTTCGCTGGAAAGCAACTTCACTAATTACTCCTTACCATGCTAACTGGCATGAAGAAGTAGAAGTTCCTGCCTACGATCCTGAAGAAGCAAACCGCATTCTTGACGAAGCTGGATACGAAGATACTGATGGAGATGGCATGAGAGAAACACCTGAAGGAGAACCGTTAACGATTAACTTTGCTTCAATGTCAGGTGGAGATACTGCGGAACCATTAGCAAACTACTACATCCAGTCTTGGAGAGATGTCGGTTTAAATGTTGAATTAACTAACGGCCGTTTAATCGAGTTTAACTCATTCTACGACATGGTTGAAAACGATGATCCGGAAATCGATATTTATCAGGGTGCCTGGAGTGTAGGTTCTGACGTAGACCCTTCAGGTCTTTACGGTCCGGATGCTCCATTTAACTACACTCGCTATGAATCAGATGAAAGTACTGCATTGCTGGAAGATGGTAACTCAGCAGAAGCTCTTGACACTGAATACAGAAAAGATGTATACAACCAGTGGGCAGAACTGATGGCTGAAGATATTCCTGTAATTCCGACACTTTACCGTGCATTTGTTACACCTGTAAACGAAAGAGTAATCAACTACTCTGAAGATTACGAGTGGAACGAAGACCTGTTATGGTACCGCGTTGGTGTTGAAGACGCAGAATAACCATTAATGAATAAGAGGAAACCTGGGACAAATTGTCTCAGGTTTCTTCTTATTTATCAGTTTGTTTTTAATTGAAAGACGGACTGAATTATGATAAATTAGTACCTAGTAATATAATGAGACTATAAGGTGTGAGAAGCATGACAAATGTAGGAATTCTCGGCATTGGTTCATATGCACCAGAAAAAGTATTTACGAATTTTGACTTTGAAAAAATTCTCGATACTTCTGATGAATGGATTAGAGAAATGACAGGTATAGAAGAACGGCGTTTCGCGGAAGATATGGAAACAAGTGAAATGGCTTTTTATGCAGCTGAAGAGGCGATAGAGAACTCGGGCGTGGCAAAAGAAGATATCGATTTTGTAATCGTTGCCACTTCTACCGGAGATTATAAATTCCCGACAGTTGCAACTATGATTCAGGACCGTCTGGGACTCAATAATGTTGCATCGATGGATCAGCTCGCTGCATGTTCAGGTTTTATATATGGACTCTCAACAGCTGAAATGTTCGTTAAATCCGGCAACTACAAAAATATTTTAGTGGTCGGCGTTGATAAGCTGACAAAAATAACTGACTTTGAAGACCGCTCGACCGCGGTATTATTCGGAGACGGTGCAGGTGCTGTAGTCGTTGGTGAAGTTGAAGAAGGTTTCGGCATTAAATCTTTCGAACTCGGGAGCAAAGGATCAGGCGGCAAGTATTTATATGGAGATAAAGAAAAAGGATATATCCGTATGAACGGCCGGGAAGTATTTAAATTTGCAGTCCGTCAAATGGGAGAGTCGAGCGTTGCAGTCACTGAAAAAGCAGGACTTGCAAAAGAAGATATTGATATGCTGATTCCTCATCAGGCTAATATTAGAATTATGAATGCGGCAAGAGAACGTATGGGGCTGCCTTATGATAAAATGAGTGTGACTGTCAATAAATACGGGAACACTTCAGCAGCATCGATTCCGCTCAGTATAGATTATGAAGTGAAAAGAAACCGCATCAAACCGGGAGACAATATTGTTCTCGTCGGATTTGGCGGCGGTTTAACATGGGGCGCAGTTTGTTTAACTTGGGGTACTAAAAAGGAGGACTCTTAATGACTAGAAGGCGAGTTGTAATTACCGGTGCAGGGGCAGTAACACCAATTGGTAATACAGCAAAGGAAACATGGCAGAACGCATTGGCGGGTAAGAATGGAATTGCAGAAATTACTAATATCGATACCGAACAATTTAATGTTCATATCGGCGGAGAAGTAAAAAACTTAAATATAGAAGATTTTATCGATAGAAAAGAAGCGCGCAGAATGGATAAATTTACACAATTTGCTGTTATTGCGGCAGACGAAGCGGTAAAGGATTCAGGTCTTGAAATTAACGACAGCAATGCTGAACGTGTCGGAGTATGGATCGGTTCCGGAATCGGCGGCATTCAGTCACTGGAAGATGGTTTTATCGCGCTGACGACTAAAGGACCGAGACGTGTCAGTCCTTTCTTCGTTCCGATGATGATCCCGGATATGGCGAGCGGCCAGGTGTCAATCCGTGAAGGGGCAAAAGGCCCGAACGGTGCGACGGTCACAGCATGTGCAACCGGTACAAACTCTATCGGTGACGCGTTTAA
This sequence comes from Jeotgalicoccus nanhaiensis, assembly GCF_015235105.1. NCBI lineage: Bacteria > Bacillati > Bacillota > Bacilli > Caryophanales > Staphylococcaceae > Jeotgalicoccus > Jeotgalicoccus nanhaiensis. The sequence continues at coordinate 264,802 of NZ_JADGLW010000001.1, read as the reverse complement.
AATTATTGAACGCGGCCAGGCAGATGTAATGATTACGGGCGGTACTGAAGCGCCAATTACAAACATGGGTGTTGCAGGATTCCAGGCGAACAGAGCATTATCGAACTCGAACGATCCTGAATATGCGTCGCGTCCCTTCTCAAAAGACCGGGACGGTTTCGTAATAGCTGAAGGTGCCGGGATTGTTGTTATCGAAGAACTCGAGCATGCAAAAGCACGCGGTGCACAAATATATGCTGAAATTGTAGGCTACGGCTCTACGGGAGATGCACATCACATTACAGCACCGGCGCCAAATGGAGAAGGCGGCGCACGCGCAATGGCTGAAGCGCTGAAAGATGCCGGCATTAAACCGGAAGAAGTGCAGTACATCAACGCGCATGGTACGAGCACACCTTACAACGATGAATTTGAAACGCTAGCAATCCGTTCTGTCTTTAAAGAACATGCGGATAACTTGTTCGTCAACTCGACTAAATCGATGACGGGCCACATGCTCGGCGGAGCAGGCGGTATGGAAGCGATCATTACTGCTTACAGTCTGCGTGAAGGCAAAGTTCACCCGACTATTAATTTAATAAACCAGGCTCCGGAGTGCGATCTTAACTACGTGCCGAACGGTGTTGAAAAAGCTGACCTTAAATATGCTGTATCTAACAGTTTAGGTTTCGGCGGTCACAATGCGTCCCTGGTATTTAAAAAATACGAAGAATAAAATTATATATTGAAGCACGTTCTGCCTTGGGTGGAGCGTGCTTTTTTTGTTTGTATGGAATTTTACCGTTTGCTCCGCAATGAGCTCCTGTCATTCCCGAGAAAGTGTGTTTGCTCCGCAATGAAATCTCGATCCCCTTTTCATTTACCCAAAAACACAAAAAATCCGGGCAGAATCAAAAATTCTGTCCGGATTACTGATTATTTTCTGCGCTTTCTGCCTAAGCCCATTGCGCGTTCCATTTTTTCTACCATCTTATCTGCTTTCCGCGCTGCTTTATCGCGGCCGGCATCAAGAATCTCATCCAGTTCTTCACTGTTGAGGTAATAGTTGTATCTTTCCTGGAAATCGATAAGGAATTCTTTCACGACTTCCCCGAGATCCTTCTTAAAGTCTCCGTAGCTAGAGTCTTTATATTCTTCAGTCAGCTGTCCGATTGTTTTATCGGTTAATGAACTGTAAATAGTGAGCAAGTTCGAAATACCAGGTTTGTTTTCCTTATCGAATTTAATTTCGGTATCAGAATCGGTAACGGCAGAACGGATTTTCTTCGCCGCCTGATTTGGATCGTCCAGTAAGGTTATAAATGATTTTTGATTATCATCACTCTTACTCATTTTCTTAACAGGCTCGTTCAGGCTCATAATACGTCCGCCTACTGCCGGCAGTTTAATTTCAGGCAGTGTGAAGATGTCATTATATTTAGTGTTAAAACGCTCGGCAATATTGCGGGTAAATTCAATGTGCTGAGTCTGATCTTCACCGACTGGTACTACGTCAGCGTTGTAAAGTAAAATATCGCCGGCCATTAAAGCAGGATAAGTCAGGAGTCCAACAGAGATGCCGTCCCGCTGATTTTGCTTTCGTGCTTTATCTTTAAACTGTGTCATACGTTCAAGCTCTCCGATATATGAAGTACACTGCAGCATCCATGCTGCTTTGGCATGAGCTGAGACTTCACTTTGTATAAAGAGAGAAATCTTATCGGGATTTAAGCCGCTTGCAAGATAAATGGCTGCGAGCGCTCGTGAATTTTCACGAAGCTTTAGCCGGTCCTGGGGCACAGTGATAGCATGCTGGTCCACGATGCAGAAGTATGAATCGTATTCGTCCTGTAATTCAACGAATTGTTTATAAGCGCCAATATAGTTCCCTATAGTCGGAATACCGCTTGGCTGAACGCCTGAGAATAATGTTTTCATTAATGTCACCTACATAGTTTTAGTTAGTCTCTTAATATTAATACTCTTTTTGCAGATGTGCAATCAAGTGGGCAAATTAGCATTAATTTATATGAAAAAACTGGAGTAGGCAGTATTAATGCGGAAAACATCTATGCTTTGACCAAATTTGATGTTATAATAGAATCAGGCAGTAAATATTGCTTTTTAACAGCAGCTTAATTAATAATTTTTAAGATTATTACAATATTCTCATTTTATTTTAATGTTTAGTACCTATAATAAGAATTGTCAACAGGAGTCAGGGTTACATACTGGTGAGATGTTTAAAGATAACTTTAAACGGGTATAGATTCTTGTTAGAAATAAAAAATTGGAGTGTGAGTTACATGGTAGTACTATTTACTTCTCCAAGTTGTACGTCATGTCGTAAGGCAAAAGCATGGTTGCAGGAAAACGATATTCCTTATACGGAACGCAATGTATTTTCTGAACCATTAACTTTAGACGAAGTTAAATCTATTTTAAGAATGACAGAGTACGGGACAGAAGAAATTATCTCGACTCGCTCTAAAACTTTCCAAAAATTAAATGTTGATATCGAAAGCCTTCCTATGAATGAGCTGTATACTTTAATTATGGAAAACCCCGGTTTATTGAGACGTCCAATTATTATGGATGACAAACGTTTACAAGTGGGCTACAACGAAGATGAAATCAGACGCTTTTTACCACGCAGCATTAGAACCTTGCATCTAATCGAAGCTAAACGCCTGGCAGAATTATAAGAAATATTTGTACGATGATTAACTTGATATATGTATGAAGTTCAATACGCCTGCAGATGATTTGCTATCTGCGGGCGTTTTAACATATAATAAGCAGACAAATCTAAAATTTGGTATTATATTATAATCCTTAGTATAATAGGCAGAAATGATGGTAAGGGAGTGAGCAGGATGAGAATTGAAAGAGTGAACGACTCAACCATTAAATTCTTCTTAACATACAGCGATATTGAAAGCCGCGGTTTTAACAAAGAAGATTTATGGATGAACCGTCAGCGCGGCGAAGAATTTTTCTGGACGATTATGGATGAAGTAAACAACGAGCAAACAGATGATTTTGCTATGGATGGCCCATTATGGATTCAAGTGCATGCGTTCGACAAAGGTATCGAAGTCGTTGTGTCTAAGTCCCAGAATGAACATGATCCGTATGGCATGGAGCCTTATGCCATGAATATTGAAAACCGGGAAATCGAATCATTTATCGATAAAGCCATCGACGAACGGAAAACTGACAACAATAATAAATTTGATGTTCCAGTCATTAATGAACCCCTGATGGTTCACTTTAGTGATTTTGAAAATCTTATAAAATATACTCATGAAGTTGAAGTGGATGAAACGCTGTATGAAGATTTACTGTATGTACTGGATGGTAAATACTACTACCAGGTCTTCTTTGACTACAGAACACATTTTGACAGTATGGAAGGTATTGAATCAAAGCTGCTGGAATACAGTGAGCCGACTTCGATTGCCAGTGCCTTACTGGATGAATATGGAAAAATTATAATGAGTAACAACGTTCGGGCGCAGGTTAGAAGATATTTTCAAGAAAATTAATTAACTTGTACGAAAAAAAAATAAAACCTCCTTTTTCCCTATATATAGGAAAAGGAGGTTTTTTTATGTTTATGGCAAATGATGAAAACGGCTTGCAGGTTATGGCTTTAAATGCAGTAAAAAATGAACTGTATTTCTGTCCGGTCTGTGACACACCTGTTATTTTAAAAGCAGGCAGCGTAAAGGTTCCGCACTTTTCTCACCATCATATTTTACAATGCAGCAGATATTTATACAAAAGGGAATCGCTGCTCCATTTAAAGCTGAAACACGATTTATACCTTAAATTGAAGAAGCGTTACGATACAGCGATGGAATATTATCTTGAAAGTATTGAACAGATTCCGGATATTTTAATTGAACACAGCCTGGCTCTTGAAATTCAGCTGTCAAGAATCAGTCCGGAATTAATTTTATCGCGCACCTCAGGCTATCGTAAGCTCGGTATCAGAGTAATCTGGCTGCTGGACGAAAAAGAAATAAAACAGGAAGGTGTGCTCGTCTCCTTAAGTCATTTTCAGCTGTCCGCCATGTCCGAAGATACTATCTATACAGTGGATACCGAAAAACTTATTATTACTGCCTGGCACATCGGGCATACTGCCGGCTTAAACCGTTTCACATTTAAAAAAGAACAGGTGGTCCTGGATGATTTATTAACATTTCAAACTAAGGAAAGCTGGGCAGAAACATACAGGCTGTCAGAAGCAGCGGTGAAGCGTTTAATCCGGCGTGAGAAATCCGGGAAATCAGTCTTGAATCCGACACTGACTTATATGTATCAGCTGGGTCTGACTGCAGGCACGCTGCCTGATTTTCTTTATTTTACCGGTTTTGATGAAAGATATATTTTAAATTCGCCAATTGAGTGGAAGTTATATATTTATTACCATTTAACGAACAGTACTTTTGACCGCGAAAAGTTTTCTAACTTTATTAAATTGAGAACACTCTCTGATATTCCTGATAAAAACACAATCATTAAGAAGCTGCTTGCTTTCTATTTAAAAGTTTTTCGGATTTCGAAAGATATTGCTTGAATAAAGAATAAATTATTGAGAAAATTGTGTTACTAATAAACGGAGGTTTTTATTCATGGGGAATTTAATTACTAGAGAAGAACAGCAGCTTGAAAATACGTGGGATTTAACGACGATCTTTAAAAGTGACGAAGATTTTGAAAAAGCGTATAAAGCACTCGAGAGCAAAATCGCTGATAACGATCAATTCAAAGATGGTTTCGATTCTGCAGAAAAACTCGCAGATGCTCTGGAGCTCGAAAGATCACTCGATACAGAACTCGGGCAATTATTTGTCTATGCTCATTTAAAACACGACCAGGATACGTCAAATGATACTTACAGCGCACTCGAAAGCCGGGCAAGATCACTTGCAGTTAAATACTCGACAGCCTGGAGTTTCCTCGTGCCGGCAATTATGGAAATTCCTGAAGAAACTTTAAAAGAATATGCGAATCATGAACGGCTCGCGGAATTTAAATTTGATCTTGAGAAATTAAATAAGCAGCGACCGTATATTTTAAGCGATAAAGAAGAACAGCTCCTTGCCCGTGCCGGTGAAGTGATGCATACACCATCTCAAGTGTACGGTATGTTTAATAATGCAGATATTACTTTTAAACCTGCTGTTGACAAGGAAGGAAAAGAGCATGAACTTACTCAGGGGAACTATGTTGAACTGCTTAAATCTTCCGACAGGACGCTGCGCGAGTCTGCTTATAACAACCTGTACGGTGAATATAATCAATTTAAAAACACACTCAGCCAGACACTTGCCGGAGTTGTAAATACTCATGCTTTCAGTGCGGATGTCAGAGGGTATAAATCAAGCCGTCATCAGGCGCTGTCAAATAACCATATTCCTGAATCTGTGTATGACAACCTGGTAAACACAGTGAACGATAATCTTCATCTTTTACACCGTTATACAGAACTGCGCAAGAAGTTTTTAAAAGTCGATGAATTGAAAATGTATGATATGTACGTACCGCTCGTTGAAGATACAGACTTTGATATGACTTATGAAAATGCCAAAGAATGGCTTGTAAATGCTCTCCAGCCTTTAGGTGAAGAATATGTCAGCATCGTTAAAGAAGGCTTAGAGAACCGCTGGGTAGACGTATATGAGAACAAAGGAAAACGTACAGGTGCATACTCATCAGGCACTTACGGGACAAATCCGTTTATCCTTATGAACTGGCAGGATAATGTCAATAACCTGTTCACGCTGGCGCATGAATTCGGACATTCTGTGCACAGTTATTATTCGCGCAAAAACCAGCCGGCAAATACGAGCGGCTATTCTATCTTTGTTGCAGAAGTCGCAAGTACTTTTAACGAAGCGCTGCTTGCTGATTACATGTTTAATACGCTCGATGATAAAAAACAGCAGCTGTACTTATTGAACGAACAGCTGGAAGGTTTCAGAGGCACCGTGTTCCGTCAGACGATGTTTGCGGAGTTTGAGCATGCAATTCATGTGCTTAAAGAAGCGGGAGAGCCGCTGACAGCAGGCAAGCTCAGCGAAGTTTACGGAGATCTGAATAAAAAATATTTCGGTGATGCAGTCGACTACGACGAAGCAATCAGCGTGGAGTGGGCAAGAATTCCTCACTTCTATATGAACTATTACGTTTATCAATATGCAACAGGCTACGCAGCTGCAGCAAGTCTGTCAAAACAGGTGCTGGAAGAAGGGGAAGAGACTGCACAGCGCTATATCGAGGAATTCCTTAAAAAAGGATCATCGAACTACCCGATTGAAATATTAAAAAATGCTGGAGTCGACATGACGACGAGCAAACCGGTTGAAAATGCACTGGAAGTTTTTGAAGCACAATTAACAAAATTTGAAGAATTGCTTACTGATTTAGAGAATTAAGTTTGTGAATTCGTTTACATTATGACAATAATGTGAAAAACTGTTCAAAGTGTTGCTTAGAGCTTGTTACCGTGCTATATTTAACTCATGAAAATTTTATCACTGAAACATACCCCTTTGTTAACAGTGAAAAATTTCTCCCATCCCCTTTGTTTGAGTAGCACATTATAGAAGATGTGCTACTTTTTTTATTGGCTTTTTTAATACATATTAAAAAACACTGGGCTCGGACATAAATGTTTACAGCATAAATAAGCCGTACGTTAGCTTTTCTGGGGCATCGCGTGAGTCTGTAGTCTCACGCAGATGCTATTCCCCTAGAAGTCTAACGTACGGCTTTTAAAGTGAAATCATCTAATATTATAACCTTTTATATCTTTTGTTTCGGACCTGGTATTTTTCGTTATTAATGTTTTGCCTGCAGCGGAACTGCCGGCTGTTTAAGCTGATAGAAAGACTGATTGTTTAAATTGACTTCATCAATTAAGCGCTGAAGCCGCAGTTTTTTCAGTTCGTTTAATAATAAACCGGCACGCCACTCAAAGATAGTTTTTAATTCATCAAAACTGACGAGTTCATGGGCTCTGATATAGTCAATGATACTTGGAAGCTGTCTTTTCTCCACTTCGATACCGATCAGCTCGTTAATAATATAAGTGTATATATGATATGGATAAAAACCTTCAACTTTAACCCCTTCCGATTTTACATCACCTGAGAAGAAAACCATGGCGGGCAGGCTTTCGATATCCATCTCCCTGAACACTGACAAATCGTATTTCAGCATCGCATCGAGTGTCGGAGAGTTCAAATCTTCGTGGAATGAATTTAAATCGATGCCGGCAAGTCTTGCGCTGTCATCAATCATTTCTTTCGTGCAGATTGTATTCAGCGGATTAATCCTGTTAAAAATATATCTGATAAAAGCTCGAGCTTTGGACTGTCCCTGGATTTCCGCCGCTTTGTAGGCGAGTGCTATATTATCGACACTGGATGTAGACTGCGCCTGACATTTAGTCAGCACAGACAGCGACGGCGCCAATATTTTTTTAATAGTAATATGTCCGCGGTATTCAATCAGCAATTTATTTATTACGGGCTCCATAGCTATACAGTCATTTGAAAATGGATCAAAGAAATAAAAAATTTCGACTGTATGATCTGACTGCTCCAATAACAGCAAGTCTTCACTATTATTTTTGCTCACGTATTTCACCTCTATATTTTTGTTGACGGCTGTTAATCCTCACTGTTTACCATATGCTTTGCAGTAAGGGTATAACGTGCCATCAAATACTCACGCAATTCTTCATCTATACCGACGTCAAGAATCGCCCGGTTCATATTCTCAAGCCAGGCTTCGCTTGCAGCGGGTGTCACTTTAAAAGGGATATGCCTTGCCCGGAGCATCGGATGTCCGTACTTTTCGTTGTACAAATTCGGTCCGCCGAGAAATTGTGTTTGAAAGAGTTTCTGCTTATAGGCAGTTTCTGTTAAATCGTCGGGGAAAAGATGGTTAATACGGTCGTCATTTTTTACATATTCATAAAAAATATCTATCATTTTATAAAGCTTTTCCTCGCCGATTTCATTATATGCTAAAGGCATCAGTTTACCCCCTTCTTGTGTTTAAGTGCATTATAAAAACGTGCGCTTTTAACAATTTCGTCTCGTCGTACAATACCATAATTATTAAGAATTTGCGTAAATTCTGCCTGTCCGGTACTGACGTCAGGCGCTTCAAATTCAAGTTCAAAGTCAGTCGTCCCGAGGTAGGTGCTCCTGTCGAGCACGAGCAGACCGAGGTTTAAAGGTTTTTCGAACCGTTCGGTCACTAAGGTTCCCTGAATGGCCAGACTGTCCATCCGGATATTGCGTTGTTTAAGCTGTCCGCGTATGTTTTCCGGGATGCTGCTTTCATCGATGGCAGCACCTTCGGTGAGATCGATATCCGTAACACCGGAATACTCGTAAACGACATGGCGTTCATCCGGGATTTTTACCGTCATGAGCTGCTTGCCGCCTTCGACCCGTATTCTCAGCATTAATAGATTGTTAATCAGCTGCAGTTCATTATTATCTATGTAGTAGTTTGTTAAATGCAGCGGCTGTCCGCCGGAGAAATGATCGTTCCTGATTTTACCGTATTCACTTTCCGTCAGCAGGTTTTTAAACTCGATTTCTTTTTCGAACATCATCCTCACTCCTCACAGTTATTATCCTTAAATTTTTAAAACCTGTAAAGCAAACAGATTATATATATAAGAATTCACGGGTTATGGTAGAATAAATTACGTCAGAAGTAAAAAATAATGGCCTTTACAGTGGAGTCTGGAGGATGAATTTAATTGGAAGAGTGGAGTATATTTTTAGCACCGTACAGACAGGCGGTGGAAGAGCTTAAAATTAAGCTGAAAGGTATCCGCAAAGATTATCAGATTACGAGCCAGTCCTCACCGGTGGAGTTTGTAACATCAAGAGTGAAGCCGGTCCAGAGTATAATAGAAAAGGCGAGTACGAGAAATATCCCTTATGATAATCTGCGTGCGCAGATGTATGATATAGCGGGTATCCGGATTATGTGCCAGTTCGTTGATGATATTAATGTAATTACAGATCATATCAGATCACGGGGAGATATGAAGGTAATTGAAGAACGCGATTATATCGAGAATACAAAGGAAAGCGGCTACCGCTCGTATCATATTATTATCGAGTATCCGGTCGAGAGCGTGAACGGCAGAATTAATATTCTCGCTGAAATTCAAATCCGTACGCTCGCCATGAATTTTTGGGCGACAATTGAACATACTCTGAATTATAAATATTCGGGAGAATATCCGCCGGAAATTAAAGACCGTCTGCAGAATGCAGCTGAAGCGGCTTATCTGCTCGACAAAGAAATGTCGGAGATAAGAGAAGAAGTTCAGGAAGCGCAGAAATACTTTTCCAAAAAACGTAATATATAAATGAAATCAGGTGATGATATGAGATTTGCTATAGTTTCAAAAGGGGATACAAAATCGAACGCGCTAACTGACAAAATGATGAACTATATGCTTGAGATGGATATGGTGCTGGATGAAAAGTCGCCGGAAATTGTCGTTTCTGTTGGAGGCGACGGTACGCTGCTTCAGGCGTTTCACCGCTATCAGCATATCGTCGGTGAAGTATCATTTGTCGGAGTGCATACAGGACATCTCGGTTTTTACGCCGACTGGGGACAAGATGAAGTTGAACGCCTGATTATGGCATTGAAAAATGATGACTTTGAAATCGTTGAGTATCCGCTTGTCGAAGTGATGATTCATTATGATAAAGTCGGCATGGAAACGAAGTACCTCGCCTTAAATGAAGCGACGCTCCGTATGACCAACGGATCGACACTGGTTATGGATGTGGATATCAGAAACCGCCACTTTGAAAGATTCAGAGGGGATGGTTTGTGTATTTCAACGCCTTCGGGTTCCACAGCATATAATAAGGCGCTCGGCGGTGCTATTATACACCCGTCCATCGAAGCAGTGCAGATGACTGAAATTGCATCGATAAATAACCGTGTCTTCCGGACGGTCGGTTCGCCGCTTGTCTTGCCGAAGCATCATTTTGTCAACGTCAGACCGGTTAACAGTGAAGAATATCAGATGACGATTGATCATGTGAACCTGGTGCACAAAGGTGTAAAGTCTATTCAGTTTTCCGTAGCTGAAGAGAAGATCCGCTTTGCACGATTCAGGCCATTCCCGTTCTGGCAAAGAGTGCACGATTCGTTCATTTCATAAAAGTTTTTGTTGAGAGTGGGTATGGATATGTCAAGAGACAACAGAGAAATAGATTTTGAAGAAGTAAAACAGAGCCTTATTAAGTATTTAAATGAAGAGAACCTGGATGGTTTCAGAGAAATATTTATGGACCTGCACAATTATGAACAGGGTGAAATTTACCAGGCGCTCACCGATGAAGAGAAAAATACTCTGTACAAGTTTTTAAGCCCGGAAGAAGTATCAGACTTCTTCGATTTGCTTGAACTTGAAGCGGATGAATATGAAGAACTGCTGGATAAAATAGATGCACGTTATGCAGCCCATATTATCGGGGCGATGCAGTACGATAACGCAGTGGATATTTTAAATGAAATCTCACGCGAAAAAATGACAACTTATTTACCGCTGATGGATAAAGAAGATGCAGTGGAAATCCGCAGTCTTATGAACTACGAGGAAGATACTGCCGGCGGTATCATGACGACGGAAGTTGTCAGCATTAACAGTCTTATGACAGTGCGTGAAGCTATGCGCTATTTAAAAGAAGTGGCGCCGGAATCGGAAATGATTTACTACCTCTTCGTTACCGATCCGGATAATCATCTTGCAGGCATTATTTCGCTGAGAGAACTGATCGTTGCAGATGACGATGAATACATCGGAGATGTCATGACCGAGCGAGTCGTGTCGGTAAGGGTATCGGATGATCAGGAGGAAGTCGCCCAAATTGTCCGCGATTACGATTTTCTTGCAGTGCCTGTTGTCGATTTTCAGGATCATTTAGTCGGTATTATTACAGCCGACGATATTATGGATGTTATTCATGAAGAGGCCGGGGAAGACTATTCAAGACTTGCCGGTATGAGCGATAACGAAAGTACTTCCGATACGGCGGTGGAAACAGCAAAGAAACGTTTGCCATGGCTTATAGGATTGACTTTTATGGGAATGATTACGGCATGGATGCTGTCATTTTTTGAAGATACTCTGGCACGGGTTGTGCTTCTCAGCGCATTTATTCCGGTAATCAGCGGGATGGCAGGGAACACAGGAACCCAATCGCTTGCTGTGGCTATCCGCGGTATATCGACAGGCGAAATCAAAGAGTCCAGCAAGATAAAGCTTGCAGGACGTGAACTCGGTTCCGGATTTATTACGGGTCTCGTCTGCGGAATTGTTATATTTCTTATTATTATAGTGATGTACCGGGAGCCGGTGCTCGGTATTATTGTCAGCGGCAGCTTGCTTGCATCGATGTCAGTTGCAACTATTATCGGCACTGTTATACCTTTATTAATGAATAAAGCTGGCATCGACCCCGCTATTGCCAGCGGTCCGTTTATTACTACAGCAAATGATATCATCAGCCTGCTGATTTATTTTGCGCTCGCAAATGTATTTATGTCGAGCTTATTATGATATTTCTTGCAATGGGGCTTAATAAAATGTAGATTAGTAGTAGGTACTAATACTAGGGATGAATTAGGAGGATTTCTGAATGGATTTATCAGGTAAAACATATGTAATTATGGGTGTAGCTAATAAAAGAAGTATCGCCTGGGGTGCAGCACGTGCTCTGGATAAAATGGGTGCGAAACTCGTATTTACTATTCTAGGCGAACGTTTCCGCAAGGAACTGGACAAGCTGCTTGTTGAACTTGAAGGCGAGCACGATATTATCGTTGAATGCGACGTAACAAGTGACGAAGATGTATCTAAAGCATTTAAAGAAATCGGCGAAAAAACAAACGGCATCGACGGTGTTCTTCACGCAATCGCATTTGCAGATAAAAACGAACTGACAGGCGGTTTCAGCGAAACTTCACGTGACGGGTTCAAAATGGCACTCGATATCAGTGCTTACTCCTTAACGATTGTTTCAAAATATGCTAAAGAAATCATGAATGAGAACGGCAGCATCGTCACGATGACTTACCTTGGCGGCGAACGCGCAATGCCTAACTACAACGTTATGGGTGTAGCAAAAGCAGCGCTTGACGCAAGTGTACGCTACCTGGCATATGATCTTGGAGAACAGGGCATCCGCGTGAACGCAGTATCCGCAGGACCAATCCGTACGCTGAGTTCATCAGCTGTCGGCGAATTCAAATCAATTCTTAAAGAAATTGCAGATCGTGCGCCGTTAAAACGCAACGTTGACCAGCTTGAAGTAGGAAACACAGTTGCCTTCCTTTTGAGCGACCTGTCAAGCGGTATTACAGGAGAAGTTCTTCACGTGGACAGCGGTTATCATATTATGGCATAAAAAAACTCCCTTTCGGGAGTTTTTTTATTGTCCTAATTTAAAGGTTTCTGTAACATGCCAGATACCGTTTTCCAGCTGCACGCACAAACTGATTTTATCCAGAGTTTCTGAATGCTCGATTCCAATCATTTGCAAATGACTGAGTGTATCTTCAAATTTCTGAGCTGTTTCCTCCTGGGCGAGGGTGAAATGCGGTACAAACGGATGTGAAGCTTCACCGTAAAAGTCGCCTTTGTTAAACGCTTCGTGAATTGAACTTAATGTTTCATTGGGCTCAACTTTAAAATAAACAACTTGTTTCTTTGGAGCAAAACTTGAAACCTTTTTAATTTCAATTTCTGTAGGCTGATGTTGTGATGCTACGTTTTTGATAAATTCTGCAATCTGAGGTTTTTCATTCTCATCCGCTTCAAAAGCTTCTTTTACTGTAATATGCGGTGCGATATATGAATATCTAGCATCATAACGCTTACGATATTGGTTCACAGTATCCTGAAGTTTTTTAGATGGAAATAATGCTATTCCAAATTTCATTTTAAAATGCCTCCCTAAACGATTTGTTTCAAGTATATCATTTTACGAAAAAAAATGTATACGTTTTCTATCCGAAAAAATGGCTAAGAACATTTTTAAGTTCCGGTTTCCATGTTTTCCAAATATGTCCGCCTTCCAGTTCGCGGTATGTGTATTCAAGCGGTTCGTTTTCAAGTATCTCATTCAACTTGCGGTTAGGTGTCAGAAAATCTGCCTGCGCGCCCATAATAGTTGTAAAATCTTCTTCTTCGAGGCCGATTGTATGGTAAATATTTAAATTAATCAGACTCATGCTGTTTTTAAAGCGCTTAATAAACTGCTCGTCGACGAAAGGGCTGAAAGCAAGCGCCTGGCTGAAAGTGTTCGGATAGGTCAATGCAACCGACAGAGCGAAACTGCCGGCAAGACTTTCGCCCATAAGCAGGCGGCTGTTTGCCATTTTTAAAGTTTTAAACTGCTTGTCTATAAAACTGTTGAGTTCGCGGCCAACAAAAGTAACAAACTTTTCATGATGCTCTCCGTTCGGACTGAAGTAATGATTGCGCCATTCAACTGAAGGATAGGGAATACCGACAATGATTGTCCGTTCCAGCTCACCATCTGCTTCCATCTTTTCAATTAATCGTTCAATTTGCCCGTATTTAAAGAAATCCTGCGAATCGAAAGTTATAATAACGTTGTACTTATAAAGATCGGAATACGATTTAGGCAGGTAATATTGTATTTCGAATGTTTCACCGCAAACCTCCGAGCTGAGGGATGTGGTATGTACTTTTCCTGGTGTTTTATCCAAAGTAACGCCTCCTTATATTGTATATTACCAATTTGTCCTTAGGGATAACATGTATTTCCGAATCTGCCTGTTATATAGTATGAAATTATAAGCAGGAATGATACAATATGAACAAACTAAAAGACTTCAGAGGTGCCACTTTATGACTAATAAACTTTGGTTTCAAAGCGGTATAGCACTTATTATTACTTTCGTCATTATTCTGCTCGTCATGCAGGTTCAGATTATCTTTGATCCGTTTATTACGATAATAATGACAATATTTTTCCCGGTATTAATAGGCGGGCTGCTATACTACATAACCGAACCGATTCAGCGCTTTTTAGAAAAACGCAAGGCGCACAGACTCGTAAGTATTCTTGCAATTTTTATAATTATCTTAATAGTTATTGCGGTTATTACGCTGACAGTAGCACCGATGGTAACAGAACAGGTACAGAATTTAGTCTCCAGACTGCCTATACTGCAAAGTGAAGTGCAGAACATTGCAAATTATCTGCTGAGCCAGCGGGAACGTCTGCCATTTGATATCGATCTGCAGTCGGTAACTGAGGATGCACTCGATATGGGAACGAATATGCTAAGCGGCTTTGTTTCTAATGCAATTACGATAGTGACAAGCACAGTGAGTGTCCTTTTAACCCTGGTGCTCGGACCGTTCTTTTTCTTCTTTATGCTGAAAGATCACCATAAGTTCATTCCAGCGATGACTTCACCGTTCAGCGGAACTTTTAAACAGTTTTTAATCGAATTATTATACGATATCGACCGCACTCTGCGTTCATTTATTCAGGGACAGATGCTGGTATCATTCATACTGTGTATTATCTTATACATCGGCTATACAATTATCGGCCTGGATTATGCATTGCTGCTTGCAATCTTTGCTTTGTTTATGAATATAGTGCCTTTCGTCGGTCCGTGGGTAGCATTTATTCCTGCTGGACTGCTTGCACTGATTCAAGATCCGATTATGTTTATCTGGGTATCGGTTATTACACTGATTGCCCAGCAGATTGAAAGTAACCTCATTACTCCAAATGTAATGGGGCAGTCTCTTGCACTGCATCCCTTGACTGTAATTACTATCGTGCTTGCTGCAGGAAATATCGCCGGTTTTATCGGTATTCTGGTAGCTATACCAACCTATGCAGTAATTAAAACGATTATCCAGAATATCTGGAGGTACCGTACAAATCTGAAAGATACCATGCTGACAGACATATCAAAAACAAATTAAATTTTTAGTAAACACACCCGGATGGTCCTTTTGGCTGCCCGGGTTTCTTTCTGCCGGCAGAATAAATTGCCCTTTTTACTGTCTTCAGCCGATATAAAGGTCAGAAGGTAAAAGGGGGAGAAAGATGAATCCAATTGAGTATTTAATTAATCATGGTTTTAAGGTTACATCAGATCCGGCGAAGTACAAAAGCGGAATATGGGGATTGAGAAATTATACGGTGAACGGCTATAACTATGATAATTACTGCGGAGGCTACCACAGAGCATATGATCTTGTGAAATATGACAGAGCACCGGTTCCGGCAGTTTTTGACGGTATTGCTGCTCCTGGAACAGCAGGTTTTGGAAACTTTGGCGGTACTGTAGTGCTTGCGAATAAGAATCTTGGTATTCAGGTAATCTACGGTCATCTTGCACGGCCGCTTTCTATTAGCCCCGGCCAGCACGTAAAGCAGGGGGATATTATCGGCTATCAGAGCAATACAAATTATCAGAATGTCCAGATGGGCAGCCATCTCCATATTCAATTTCAAAAATACGGCTATATAAGCAGGGAACGGAATTTTGTTTGTACGGGTATTAATCCGCTTGCTCTAAATGTCGATAAACGCAGGTATAATGCAGCTTGGCTGTGGAGCGGGGATTTTACTGCAGATCAAATAATTAATATCCGGGATTTTCCATCTCTGGCCGGTTCGAGAATTGGTTTTACAGGTAAAAACTCGAAATTTAGTTTTAATAAGCTCTATGATAATGACGGATACTGGTGGCTTAGATGCAGGCAGCAGGGGAAAACAGTATTTATCGCGTGCGGGAAAAAGATTCCGGGGACGGTATTTAAAGAAACAAAGCTATATGGAAAACTCAGCAGGCTGAATACATCAAAAGGAAAAGAATAAAAAAATCCATGCGCACCTGATTAAGGCTGCGTATGGATTTCTTTGTCGTTGGTTATATCATAAAGGACTCTGTTAATCTGAACCTGGTTCACTGCTTCCATTAAGAAGTAAGCAATAATAGCGTAAACGATAATACCGCCGATTAAGAGGAGATTACTTTGAACTACACTTAAAAGCACAGCAGGAAGGAATACTGCAAGAGTAAAAAGAACCAGCATAATGATTCTGTTGGAATTGATGCTGCGCTGTGCGTTTTGCAATTCTGCATCATATTTCTGATTAACTTTCTCCATGTTTACGTAACGGTCATCATTATACACATTGGTAATATTTACCTTGCCATGCAGATCATCTTCGACGTAACGCAAATCCATATGACTGTTATTCCAGGTAAGCAAGTTAAAGAATGACATAAAATTTCCACCACCTATGTTAAAATTGTCAAATTTAATATATAATTAATCATATTATACTTTACAAGGGTGGTCAATAAGTCTGACGGCACACCTGTTAAAAATCCTGCAGTGTAAATACTCAGACTGCAGATGAAGCCGCAAACGCATTTCACATGCTGAATAATGAAATATGAGAGCAGCCAGAGCTTTAATCATATTGTACCACTCTTGGAATGGTCTGCTGCATTATTTTTATTAATATATTAATAAAAATTAAGATTGTTAAATCGGAGTATAATAGAGTATCCACTGAGCAGAGTGGATTAAAAAAAGATGTAAAAAGTAAGTTAATCATTTCTATTATAAATAATATGTTTATAATGTATGATAAATAAGATTTAATTAGGGGGAATTAAAAATGGCGAAAACACCAGAAGAAAAACAGTTTTCAAGACGCGACTTCTTAAAGACTACAGGTGTAGCAACAGGCGGAATCATTGGAGGTTCTTTACTCGGTGGGCTTGTCGGCTTCAATCTGGATGGATCCTCATCTGAAGAAACTTCAACAACTGAAGACACAGCTTCAGAAGGAACTGAAACAGATAACAAAACCGGAGGATTAACAGACAATTCCCGTGTATTCTTTGCAAACGATACTGATTTTAATACAGTATCTGCAGCGATGGAACGCATTTTCCCGGAAACAGAATCAGGACCGGGAGCGATTGAACTCGGCTGTGCGTTTTATCTTGATGGTCAGCTTACAGGCCAATACGGCTTTAACTCTAAAGAATATATGCAGGGACCGTTTGCCGAACCGCTGCCGACACAAGGTTATCAGTCTAATTTAAATCGCCGGGATTATTTCATGCTCGGCATTAAAAAATTGAACGAAGAAGCGAATGATCGCCACGATGCCAACTTTGCAGATTTAGAAGACGGACAGATGGATGATATTCTGACTGATTTTGAAGCTGGAGAAGTTGACTTAGGTGTGCCAGCGCACACTGCAACATCAAGCTACTTCTTTACAATGCTACGTTCAGCGACACTCGAAGGTGCATATGCAGACCCGGTTTACCGCGGCAACCGCGATATGGCCGGCTGGAAAATGAAAAAATTCCCAGGTCACCAGATGTCATACATTCAATACATTGAAGATGACGAGTTCCATGAATTAGAGCCTGAACCGGTATTTGGTATGACTCATTAATCTAGCTGTCTATCAAATACAGACTCCAGTGAAGTTTTTTGGAGTCTGTATTTGATTATTCAATTACCAGAAATCAGGCAATAAATTTTGAGTTTATTTTAGGGGGAAAATTATGGCAACAACATTAGATAAAGTAGATGTAGTAACAGTAGGAGTAGGCTGGACCGGCGGTATTATCGCAGCCGAAGCAACTAAAGCGGGCTTAACCGTTATGGGTCTTGAGCGCGGCAGAAAACGCGGTACCGAAGATTATCAACATGTGCATGATGAGTTGAAGTACGCAGTGCGTTACGAGTTAATGCAGGACACTTCTAAAGAAACATTAACCTTCAGAAATAATAAAGATGAAAAAGCGCTGCCGATGCGTCAGCAGGGGTCTTTCCTTCTAGGTGAAAACTTAGGTGGAGCCGGTACACACTGGAATGGCCAGACTTGGAGATTCCTGCCGTATGATTTCGAGATTAAATCGATGACGGAAGAACGTTACGGTAAAAAGAAACTGCAGGAGGATGACGGCTATCAGTTTGAAGACTGGGGTATTACTTACGATGAACTGGAGCCTTATTTCAATACGTTTGAAAAAACAGCCGGAATTTCCGGTGAAGAGAATCCGCTTGGCGGAAAGCGTTCAGAATCGTACCCGACACCGCCTATGTTAAAATCACGCATGCTCCGCATGTTTGAAGAAGCTGCGACGAATATGGAGCTTCATCCTCATATGATGCCATCCGCAAACCTGAGCCAGCAATATGAAAATCCTGACGGCGAACAAATCAATGCATGTCAGTACTGTGCATTTTGTGAACGTTTCGCCTGTGAGTACGACGCTAAAGCAACGCCTGAAGTTACTGTAATTAAAACGGCTCAGAAAAGTGATAACTTTACTCTGCGCACAGAGGCTAATGTGGTGGAAGTAATTACTGATGAAGATGATGATTCTAAAGTATCAGGTGTTAAATTTGTTGATACGATAACAGGTGAAGAATTCATTCAGCCTGCTGATGTCGTGGCGCTGACAAGCTACGTCTTTAATAACTACAAGCTGCTGGCTGTTTCAGATATCGGAGAACAGTACGATCCGAAAACAGGCAAAGGCACTTTAGGCCGCAATTACTGCTACCAGATTTTCGGCGGTGCAACAGGATTCTTTGATGATCAGTTTAACACCTTTATGGGAGCCGGAGCACTTGGGATGGCACTCGATGATTACAACGGTGATAACTTTGATCACGAAGATCTTGACTTCCTGCACGGCGGTAATATATCTATTACTCAAACCGGGGCAAGACCGATTCTGTCGAACCCTGTACCGAGCGGTACACCTTCATGGGGGGAAGAGTTTAAAGAAGAGTCAATTACGAACTACACCCGCGTACTTTCTGTATCGGGGCAGGGGGCAACAAGTCCGCACAGAGAAAACTACTTAAGTATGGATGAAGAATATACAGATGTTTATGGTGTGCCCCTTGTCTGTCTCACATATAATTTTACTGATCAGGACAGAGCGAGACAGAAATACCTTGCTGAACGTTCAGGTGAAATTTTAGAAGAAATGGGCGCAAGCCAGGTTGACCTGGCGGCGGAGCTGACTGATTATAATATCGTTCCTTACCAGTCAACACATAATACAGGCGGTACGACGATGGGCTCTGATCCTGAAACAAGTGTAGTCAATAATTACCTGCAGCACTGGGACCGCGATAACTTGTTCGTCGTCGGTGCAGGAAACTTCCAGCACAACAGCGGTTATAACCCGACGGCGACTGTCGGAGCGCTTGCATACCGCTGTGCAGATGGTATTATTAAATATGCTGAAGATGGCGGACGCCTAGAAGAAGAATAAGGTGATGTAAAATGGAGCCGAAGCAAAATGGAAGTCGGAATCCTGATAACAAACATGTAAATAATGAACCGGAAACGGTAGCTAAACGGAAGAAAGTAACTAAAGAAGATCCATATGCCCCGCTGACTGATCACCTGGAGGATTTAAGATCTGTCCTGATTAAGTCTGCGGTTGTAATAACAGTATGGTTCCTGATTATTTTCTCCACTGTCGGATGGTGGTTTCCGGTCGTTTCAAAAGGGGCGGAAATCGTTGTTCTCGGACCGTTTGAAGTTATCCGTTTCTATTTAAGAACATCAGGCGCGATCAGTATCGGGTTTTCCATCCCGTTTATATGCTGGTTCCTGTGGCAGTTTATGAGACCGGGACTTGTGGATAAAGAAACACAGTTCCTGAAAGGGTCGCTGCCGGTCATGCTGCTGCTTTTTATAACAGGTCTGGCATTTGGATATTTTGTTGTGCACCCGCTTAGCTACTTCTTCCTGATTGAAATGGGAGAGCAGAATTTTAATGTGCTGGTCACTGCAGATGAATACATGTCGTTTCTGTTAATAACGACGATTCCGTTTGGGCTGGTCTTTCAGCTCCCGGTCGTCGCATTATTCCTGCATCATATCGAACTGCTGACTGTTGAAGTGATGACGACGATGCGGAAGTACGCATATTTTATTTTACTTGTCATCACAGCGCTTATTGCACCGCCGGATGTGTTTACGCACATGGTTACACTTATTCCGATGATTCTTTTATACGAACTGAGTATTATTCTGATTAAACGGAGAGAACGGAAGGAAAGAGCTAAAGCGGAAAAAGAACAAAAAGCGCAAGAGAAAGCAGAAAAAAAAGAACGGAAATAAAATAATTTTTAAAACGAGCGGACACGGCAAAATTGCCATGTCCGCTCATTTTTAATGAAAAGCAACATATCTCTATCTTTAGAAGGGTATTTTCATGTATAATTACTTAAGTTGAAAGGTGGTAACTGAGATGAAATCAACGATGCTTCTATCTCTTTTGAAGATAAAAACCACGTACGGAAATTTCCCGGAAACTGTCAGGGATATTACAGCGGATTCCCGGGAAACGCACGAGGAAGCTGTGTTCGCAGCAATAAAAGGACAACAGACCGACGGCCTTAACTTTGTAGAAGACGTCATTAAACGCGGATGCCGCTTTATTATAGCTGACCGCTATGTAGACTTGCCTTCTGATGTCGGTCTTATGGTAGTAAAAGATCCATCGAAAACTGCGGCTCTTTTTGCCGAATATATTTATGATTTTCCTCATGAATCCCAGACCATGATCGGCGTGACTGGAACGAACGGAAAAACGACAGTTTCAACGATGATTCACAATCTGAGTATGGCACTCGGCAAAAAAAGTGCGTATCTCGGAACGAATGGTTTTATGATTAACGATGTGCATATGGTATCAGCCAATACTACGCCGGAAACGACACGCTTGCACAAACGTATTAAAGAAGCGCATGAAAATGATACTGAAGTATTTACAATGGAAGTATCATCTCACGGGCTGAAACTCGGGCGGACTTTCGGTATCGACTTTGATATTGCCATTTTTACCAACTTAACGCAGGATCATCTTGATTTTCATAACAGTATGGAGGAATACGGGCATATTAAAGGTCTGCTGTTTTCCCAGCTTGGCCAGGATGTTAAAAAACATAAATACGTCGTGTTGAATAATGATGATGAATGGTCTCTTGTGTACAAAGATATGACACCGTTTGAAACAATATCTTACGGTATGGACAGCACGGCTGATTTTTATCCATCTGATATAAAAGGCAGTCTTGAAGGTTTTAATTTTACCTTGAATACGCCGGAGGGCAGTTTTGAAGTAAACTCTCCTTTTGTCGGGGAATACAATATTCAGAACTTAATGTGTGCAGTTATCAGCGAATGGCTGCAGGGCTACGATATTGAACATATTTTATCTGCAGTCCCTGAGATGAAAGCTGTAGACGGCAGATTGGAAGTTCTCGATCCGACCTTGCCGATTAACATTATAATAGACTTTGCCCACACGCCTGATGCCCTAAGAAAAGTAATTAACACTGTAAAACCCTTCGTTAAAGGCAGATTAATCTGCTTAATTGGCATGACGGGAGAGCGTGATTCTTCAAAAGGAGCTGAAATGGGCGAAATAGCGACGCAGGCTGATTATGCAGTCTTTACGCCTGACAATCCTGCGAACGACGATCCGAACATGCTTGTAAAACTGCTTGAAGAAGGTGCAGCCCACGATAATTATGTATCGTATACAGACCGGGAAGAAGGAATTATTCACGCAGTGAACAAGGCTGAACCGGGGGATACAATTATCCTCGCGTGTAAAGGGCGCGAACCGTATCAAATTATGGAAAACTATGTAAAAGTACCGCACAGAGATGATTTAATTGCGCTGGATGCCGCTTACAGAAAATACCGGAGTGAAGAATATGTTGACAGCGACAGTAAAATTTAACGGGACGGCCTGTGAAACTTATATCGGAGAGTATAAAGAAACATATATTATCAGCATACCGGAACTCAGCTTCAGTATGCAGGTGAGCTCGGACCTCACAGAAGAAGAGATGGCTGAAGAACTGATTATACATCTTTTCACAGTGCTCGATGAAGATGAAAGTGAAGAGGCCAGTGAAGCAATATTATCAGTAATAAGAACTGAGCTAGGAGAAAATAATGGATATAAAAGATGAAATACAGAAACGCAAGACGTTTGCGATTATTTCCCATCCGGATGCCGGAAAAACAACTCTGACAGAAAAACTGCTGTTATTCGGCGGTGCAATCCGCGAAGCGGGAACTGTTAAAGGTAAGAAAACCGGCAAATTTGCAACGAGTGACTGGATGAAAGTAGAGCAGGAACGCGGAATCAGTGTAACAAGTTCAGTAATGCAATTTGATTTTGACGGCTACAAGATAAACATTCTGGATACGCCCGGACACGAAGATTTCTCAGAAGACACTTACCGCACTTTAATGGCGGTGGATTCCGCGGTCATGGTAATCGATGCTGCCAAGGGAATCGAGCCTCAGACGCTGAAACTGTTCAAAGTTTGTAAAATGCGCGGTATTCCGATTTTTACCTTTATTAATAAATTGGACCGGGTCGGTAAAGAACCGTTTGAACTGCTTGAAGAAATTGAATCGACGCTTGAGATTGAAACCTACCCGATGACATGGCCAATCGGCATGGGGCAGAGCTTTTTCGGAATAATTAACCGCCGAGAGCGCACGATTAATCCGTTCAGAGAAGAAGAAACATTAACGCTCGACGATGATTACCAGCTGACTGAACCGCATAAAATAACAGAAGATGCTGCCTATAGAGATGCGATAGATGAATTTATGCTCGTGGAAGAAGCGGGAGACGAGTTCGATAAAGAAAAAATTTCGAAGGGTGACCTGACACCGGTATTCTTCGGTTCAGCTTTATCAACTTTTGGTATTGAAGAATTTCTCGACACATACGTTGACTTTGCTCCAGAGCCGACCGGACGCGAGACGACAGACGGTACAGAAGTCAGCCCGACAGATGAAGAATTTTCCGGGTTTATCTTCAAAATCCAGGCCAATATGGATCCTAAGCACCGCGACCGTCTGGCATTTATGAGAATCGTTTCGGGGAAATTTACCCGGGGTATGGATGCGGTACTTGCCCGCACTAAAAAGAAATCGAAGATTACACGGGCGACGATGTTTATGGCTGACGACAAAGAAACTATTAACGAAGCGTATGCCGGCGATATTATCGGCTTATACGATACAGGAAATTATCAGATCGGCGATACTCTTTACAGTGGAAAACAGCGTGATTTCATCGATCTGCCGCAGTTTACACCAGAAATGTTTATGAAAGTTTCTGCTAAAAATGTAATGAAACAGAAGCATTTCTACAAAGGTATCGAACAGCTCGTGCAGGAAGGTGCAATTCAGTATTACAAATCGATGCATACGAACCAGCCAATTTTAGGCGCGGTCGGCCAGCTTCAGTTTGAAGTGTTCGAACACCGTATGAAAAATGAATACAATACGGATATCGTTATGGAACCCGTCGGCAGAAAAATCGCGCGCTGGGTAGAAAATGAAGAAGATATTAAAGATTCAATGAACTCGCCGCGGGCGAATTTAGTATACGACCGTTTTGATCAGCAGGTTTTCCTGTTTGAGAATGAATTTGCGATGCGCTGGTTCTCGGATAAATATCCGGAAATCAAATTATACAGTCTGCTGTAAAGTAAATTTCACTTTACTTTTTACATTGACTATCATATATTTAATAAGAATTAAAAAACATATATAATGAACCTGTATTTTAAGGGGAGTAACGAATAGGAAACTATCGGTGCATCGTCATTACGGAGAAATCCCGGTGCACCGAGCAATATATATTATTGTATCGTGAGACCTTAACAGACAGTGCTGTGCAAAAATATGCGCGGACTGGCTGTTTTGGTCTCTTTTTGTGTTTAATATGAAAAGGAGGAAATAAAGATGGATACAGCTGTATTATTGGAATATGCATGGGTCCTCATTGTGTTAATTGGGCTGGAAGGTTTACTTGCGGCGGACAACGCTGTTGTACTGGCAGTCATGGTGCGTCATTTAGATCCTGTACGAAGAAAGAAAGCATTATTTTACGGACTGCTCGGTGCATTTGTCTTCCGGGTTATTGCGATATTATTACTCGTCTGGCTCGTGCAGTGGTGGTGGGTTCAGGCATTAGGTGCCTTGTATTTATTCTACGTATCAATATCACACTTAATCGCTATCAAAAAGCATAAGGACAAAACTGCTGATGATTTAATCGAGGAACAGAAGGACAAAAAACAATCCGGATTCTGGATGACTGTTTTTAAAGTGGAGCTCGCGGACATAGCCTTTGCGGTAGACTCTATTTTAGCTGCTGCAGCAATTGCACTTGCCTTGCCTGCAGTCGGCGGAGACTTTTTTGGAGTTAACGCAGGACAGTATACTGTAATGCTTGTCGGCGGACTTGTCGGGGTTATCATTATGAGATTCTTTGCAAATTACTTTGTTGAGCTGCTGGCAAAACGCCCGTCACTGGAAGTAGCGGCGTTTGTTATCGTCGGCTGGGTCGGGGTTAAACTGACAGTGCTGACATTGGCTCATGAAGCAATTGGTATTATTCCGGCAGAATTCCCGCACTCAACGACTTGGAAAATTATCTTCTGGGCCGTGATGATTATCATCGTACTTCTCGGCTGGTTTGGCGGCAGTAAAAAAGACAGCGGCAAAACAGCAGCGAAATCCTGACGGTTATAATTGGCAAGAAATTTCAAAAGGCCTTATAATTACTTGTAAAGTAATAACAGGGAGTGATTATTATGAGCGATGAAAGAAAACGTCCGATTGACAGAGAAAAATACAGACGGACAGCACGAAACTTCACGGATAAGAATCAGTCAGCAGAAGACGCTGAAAATCAATTTGAATTTACTAGATCACGTGAAGAAGAAAGAGAATTCGGTACGGATCATAATACCGGCAGCGAGATAAATTCTCCACCTGAAGAAGAGGAAAGCACTTCAAACTTCCGGAGTACAGAAGAGCCACCTCGAAATTCTGGCGGAGGCGGTTTTAAATCATTTTTACTGCCGCTTCTTGCAGGAATTATCGGTGCGCTTCTCGTCCTCGGGGCCTACCTTTTATTTACCGGTACAGATGATAACGGAGAAACAGAAGAATCAGCCGGTGAAGAAACCGCTTCTGAAGTAGATTCGAATCAGGACTTATCGGAAGTGAAGCAGCAGCTTGAAGAAGAAAACACTGATAAGGTAATTACAGATACGACAGCTGCAGTACAAAAAGCGAAGCCGGCAGTTGTGTCGGTTATTAACATGCAGCGTATCCAGTCAATTATACCGGGTATTAATTCTACTTCTGAAGAAGCTGAAGAAGCAGGCAGCGGTTCAGGTGTAATTTATAAAACTGAAGGCGACACTGCGTACGTTATAACGAACCATCATGTGGTCGACGGTGCTGAAGAAATTAAAATAAATCTGGAAAGCGGCGATTCGGTAGATGCAGAACTCGTCGGTTCGGATATATGGACAGATCTCGCAGTGCTCAGTATTCCATCTGACGTTGTGGAGACTACGATTGAATTCGGCGACAGCAGCGATTTACTGGTTGGTGAACCGGCCATCGCAATCGGCTCGCCGCTCGGTGAAATATTCTCAGGTTCAGTGTCGCAGGGTATTATTTCAGGCCTCGACCGCTCCGTTCCCGTTGACTTGGACGGAGACGGCTCAAACGACTGGGAAGCGAGCGTTATTCAGACAGATGCAGCAATCAACCCGGGCAACTCCGGCGGAGCTCTAATCGATGCTAATGGACGTTTAATCGGTATTAACTCGATGAAGGTCGGCATTGCTTCAGTCGAAGGAATTGGTTTTGCAATTCCGGTAGATGAAGTGGAACAAGTTGCTTCCCAGCTGGAGGAAAACGGAGAAGTTACAAGACCATTCCTTGGTATTACACTGCAGGATCTTTTAAATGTGGCCTCATCTTCTGTTTACGATCAGCTGCAGCTTCCTGAAGATGTTAAAGGCGGCGTAATCATCAGCGGCGTGCAGGAAAATTCTCCTGCTGCAGAGGCGGGGCTTCAGGAACTTGATGTGATTACTCACCTGGATGGAGAGCCGATTAACAATATGGTTGAATTGCGACAGCATCTCTATTATGCAAAATCATCAGGTGAAGAAATGACAATTGACTTTTACCGCGACGGCGAACAGCAGTCGGCAACGGTAGTACTGGAATAGTAAAATAAATTTTAACGGAATCCTGATACAGGGATTCCGTTTTTTTAATCAGAAATGGTTATTTTATTGTATAATGTGTCTATATTATTTTATTATGTGATTTACGGATTGGGGATAGTCTTTTTGAAAAAATTACGCCGGCGGTTTACGAACTTAAGTCCGCAAAGAGCCATACTGCTGTATTATTTTTTGGCCTTGGCAGCAGCAACTTTACTGCTCAGTCTTCCGGTTTTTTATCGGACTGACGGAATTTCATTTATCGATACTTTGTTCGTTGCAGCATCTTCGATATCCGTTACCGGTTTAAGTACAGTTACAATAGTGGAAACATTTAATATACCAGGATATATACTGCTGATGTTTTTAATGAATCTCGGAGGCATCGGGATTATGGCGGTCGGAACATTGCTGTGGATTTTGCTCGGGCGGCGTATCGGTGTTAAAGAACGCAGGCAGATTATTACAGACAATGCACAATATAAAATGTCCGGTGCAGTAAAACTCGTGCTTGATATTATAACGCTGCTTATCGCGGTTGAAGTTGCCGGCGCCCTTATTTATATATCATATTTCTATATGCAGTCGGGCGATTTGGCTTACGCATTTTTACACGGGACCTTTTTATCGGTCTCAGCAACAACAAATGGCGGACTTGATTTGTACAGTAATTCTTTAACACATCTGGAAGGAAATTTATTCATTGAAATACCAGTAATGTGCCAGATTATACTTGGGGCAATCGGCTATCCGGTTTTAATAGAGTTGAAGCATTTCTTCAGTAAACATTCTCCGGGCTTTCGTTTTTCATTATTTACGAAAGTGACAGCATCTACCTACGGGGTACTGCTTCTTGCCGGGACAATTTTAATTTATCTGCTTGAAGCTGCAAAATATTTTGAAGATAAAAATATTCTGTCGTCTGTAATGACAAGCATGTTTTTATCAGCAAGTACAAGAAGCGGGGGAATAACAACTGTTGCTGTGGAACAGCTTACTGAGACTACGCAGCTGATTATGAGCGTGCTCATGTTTATAGGAGCATCGCCATCCAGTGCGGGCGGAGGAATACGGACGACAACCTTTGCTATATTGATACTCTTCCTCATATCGTTTTCAAGAGGACGGCAGCATATCAATATATTTCAGAGAAGGATAGCGAAGAAAGATATTGAACGGGCTTTTGCTGTTTTTACACTTGCAGTTGCTCTTGTTTTCGCAGGAATTCTTACCGTCTTAATTGCGGATGGCCATCAATTTACGCTGACCCAGATTATCTTTGAAGTAACTTCTGCCTTCGGTACAACTGGAACATCTACAGGGATAACCGAGCAGTTATCAGGATTAAGTAAAGCAGTAATAATGATTTTTATGTTTATCGGCAGAATTGGATTTGTATCGTTTCTCTTGTCAATCGCCGGCAGACAGCGGGAACTGACTTATAAATACTCTGAAGAACGCCTGATGGTGGGCTAGAATCAGCAGGGAGTGAAAGAAATGGTATCTGAATTTTTTAACGTCAAGCTGTATATTACACAGCATATGAACGGGTGTCTGGGTAAAAAAGAAGGCGTGACCTTCGGTAAAATTTCCAGTGCGGTCAACAGTATGAGCATGAAAGAATATGAACGGCCGATATTTTGCGACCTCGGGGGTGCCATTGGCAATGCTGTAAATACACGAGGGCCTCAAAATCCGTATATTATGAGTATGAATCATCTGCATTATAAATTTGCGACACTCAATGTGAGTGATCTGAAAAATATTGGGGCTACAGGCAAGGCGATGAGGACATCGTATTTCCCATGGATCAGCACAAATATCGTTCAAAAATTTACAGCTGAGCCATTTTACGGCCAGCCGTACAGAATATTTAATATGAACAGAATGAAGCTCGCAGTCATCGGCGGATACGGCGGTCCGTCAGAAGATAAAACTGAACAGATTTCATCGGTGAATTTAGAAGCATCCTTTAAAAAATGGCTGCGTTATCTGCACAGTCAGGAGGAGCCGGATTATGTTATCGTTTTTGTATCGGATTTCACCGACGATTCGGTCTGTATAGAAAATTTGAAAAATAGTCTGGAAGGCGTCGGCATCGTAATTACCGGTTCATCCTATGAAGGAAATTATGATAAACAGACACCCGTTTTCAATACAACACGCGTGCACGGCGAAAAGGTGCCGCTGTATCACCATGTCCATAATGGACGAATAATGGAGCTTGACATCAGATTTAAAACAAGAGTTAACACTTTTGAATATCTGGGACATAGTATGGCAATCAGAGACAAAGAATTTTCCAAAGTTGCGGAAGATATTGAATATTTGGACCTTGTTTACAGGTATTTATAATTTTCTGGATAAAAGAGGAGCATATCAGACAGTTGTCTGTGGCTCCTTTTTTGTTGGGGGGGGTGGCGTGATGAGGTGTCATGTATACGCAACGAAACTTGCGTCGGCATGAGCGGGTGTCATGTATACGCACCGAAACTTGCATAGGCATGAGCGGGTGTCATGTATACGCAACGAAATTTGCGTCGGCATGAGCGGGTGTCATGTATACGCAACGAAGCTTGCATAGGCATGAGCGGGTGTCATGTATACGTATCGAAACTTGCGTCGGCATGAGCGGGTGTCATGTATACGCAACGAAACTTGCATAGGCATGAGCGGGTCTCATGTATACGTATCGAAACTTGCATAGGCATGAGCGGGTGTCATGTATACGCACCGAAACTTGCATAGGCATGAGCGAATTTCATGTATACGTATCGAAACTTGCATAGGCATGAGCAGGTCTCATATGTATCCCAAGCTCCAAGCGTGCATCCCCATCCCCACCATCCATCCCTTCAAATTCAGTCAGCAATATAAAAAGCCATCTGCAGCTGCAGATGGCTTTAAAATTATTCTACTCCGAATCCGTCACCGTATTGGTTTTGTGCACCGTCTTCAGTGTAAGCAGGCGGATTGTCGAGTGTATAGTTCTCAAGTAAATCCGTGCTGACTTCTGTTACCGGCTGGATTTGTTCTCCAAGTCTGATGCTGATTAAATCATTGGCTGTTGAAGGGTCGAGTCCAAGAATATCGCGAATCGTGTTGGACAGTGCGAAAAGATGTTCCTCGTCCGGCCATGCATAGTAAACACCATTGGATTCGCTTGTAAATCCTGTACCCTGCAGCTGTGAATTTTCAAATGCTACATCGTTAAATAAGTAATATGATGCGAGCGAGCGGATATTACTTGTCTCAAAGTTATGACTTGTATTGCTTGTGAAGATTTTAATCAAGTCATCAACTTGGGATAATGTACTGAAGGACTGAGCCTGTTTAAATACAGCTTCGATCAGATCCATCTGACGTACACCGCGTCCTAAATCAGAATCGATGCTTCTGTTGCGGATTACTGCAAGTGCTTCTTCACCGCTCAGTTGCTGAAGACCCGGCTGGAGTCCGTTCATTTCATAAGGTACATCGAATTCAACACCGCCGATTGCATCGACTATTTCTACAACTGCGTTCATATCAACGCGGACGAAATGGTCGACCGGCACGTTCAGTAATGATTCAACTGCATCCATTGCTCCGGAAGGTCCGTTAAATGCGTGGGCGTGGTTAATCTTATCGAAATAATTCATCGAATCGATATAGGCAAGCGTATCACGCGGAATGCTGACCATTTTGACGTCGTCATTTTCACGGTCGAATGTTGCTAAAATCATAGTATCCGAACGGAAGTGGTCTGCGTTAATTTGGCCATCCTGAGTTCTTTCAGCATCGGCATCTATACCGAGAATAAGAACTGTGAAGTTGTCATTTGATGCATCGACATCATCGACACGAAGTTCTGAACGGTCCCGATCAATTTCTTCGTAGGAATCTGATATCCCGCTGTTAAAAGCATTAAAAAGATAAAGAATATAGATGACTGCAGCGAGGAGCACGACACCTAAAATAATAAAGATGGTCCATAGAATTTTTTTCATAGTTAATAACCCACTTTGGAAGATTTTTCAATGTTAATGTAAATATATATTTAATGCACTGCTGTTGTCAATAAAAGGTATAAAAAAAGCAAATGGCCAAAACCATTTGCCTGTTTTAAATATTAATCTGTGGAGTCATCAATAATTTTGTACCTTTTATGATTAACTACAGTTTTTTCAAACATTTCATGTTCGTCAAAGTGATCATTAATAGTAATATCAACGATAACAGAGTTATCATTAATTTTTTCCACTTTACCAATCAGATCGTCGAATTCAACAATGTTGCCTACTTTAACATCTAATTCTTCTTTTTCCTTCTTCTTTGCATCCATGTAAATTCCTCCACTACAATAGCGATAATGACTGACATTATACTATAAACACAGGAAATTACAAGCGTTAGTACTCATAGCAGAAAGCTTTTCTGCAGTTTATCCCGCGCACTTTTCCTGATGTTTTTGGCAGTGGAGACACTGACCTTAAGAAGTTCAGCAGTTTCCTTTAAAGAATAGCCTGATAAAGTAAGCGTAAACCATCGGTATTCCCGTTCATTTAATACTTTTTGAGCTGTATTTTCGAGCTTATAAGAATCATCTGCCGCCTGTATTTCGATAATATTATCTTCTGCCGGTGACTGCCGTTCCTGATAGCGCGAAACTTTCCTTATTTCATCAATCAGACGCTGCCTGATGAGTGTATAAACAAATTGTGATTCGCTGCATGATGTTTTGCTGCTGTCGAATTTATTAACAGCTTCAAAAACAGCAATGCGGCCAACCTGCATATACTCGTCTTTATCATATAAAATATTCAGCTGCTGTATGATACTGTGAATCATCGGTTCATAAGAAATAATTTTTTTGTCTGCTGCCATTTAAGTTATCCTTAAATGAATCGATTCATAAGATTTTCCGGATGTACTTAATATAAGAAAAATTAAACGGGGGATAAAACATAGTAATAACAAAAAAAGTGTACTTAACACAACTTATGATATATTTTTTGTTAACAATAGTTATATTTATATTAAATAAGTTAACTTAAGGTTATAATAAGTATGTTTAATCAAATTGATGATGGGGTGAGAATATGCTGACTGTCCCTGAGCTGACTCCGCAGGTGCTTTATATAGAGCCGGTAGTGCATCCTGAGTACTTATGCCGTGCTGTTCATACTGATGGTGTAATATACTGTGAGAAGACTGCTGAAAAATGGATTGATGATACGCTGGTTTACTTTTATTCAAGCAGTATTAAGGTGAAGCGGCAAAATGTTAAACTGATACATAATATACACAGGCTTCAGCCGATTATTATCGATGAGAAATATCAGTTTGTACTTTTTCCGTTGCACAGCTGCAAATACAAGAATCCGTTTTTTGTGAATTTGCGCCAATTGATAGATTTTAAAAAGGTGAATAATAAACTGGTCATTACATTTATAGACGGCCGGGAAGTGGAAACCGATTATGATTACAGTTTTTCAAAGAAGCAGTATGAGAAAACTTTATTTATACTGGACAGAACGGTTAAACATCAGAATGCAGTGAGGAAGTATTTTAAAGACAGGGAGGGATAAAATGGCGATTCTTATAGCCGGCGGTATTTATAAAAATAAAGAATCTCATCTTACCGGAGGCCATTTAATATCCGCTCTCGCAGCACGACATACATACGAGGATGTGTATCTTCACACGAATTTCAGTTCGGAGGAAACAGAGCTGACAGCAACCTTAAAAGATTCACTCAGAAATGCCGGGGTCAGCCACAGAAGTGCGCAGTCTGTATCGGCACCGTACGGTATGACCGGTGACGAAGGATTTACAGTGAATTCAAATATTTACGATACGTTTAATCAGAAAGCAAAATATTTAAAGGCCATCGATACGGTGATTTTGACGACCGATATCGGAGAACGGGATTTTAGATATATACTGAACTATGCACGAAGAAACGGTCTTCAGATACTGGTGTTTACATGCGGAGAATACCTCCCCCGATCTGTAGATGATAAAAATCTCGTTATGCTGGAAAATACCGGTCTTCCGAATTACCACGCTCATATTAATGAAATAAAAGAAACACTCGTTAGCCGGGGAATCATCAGCAGTACCCCTGCAAAAAACCGGGATATACCTGAAACAGCTGCACAGCGGTCGGGCAGAACAGTAATCCAGCTGCTGCTGATAGCTGCTGTATTGGTGCTGCTTTTTACAGGAGGGTTCAAGCTGCTGGAGTTTATCAGCAGTGACAGAGTGTCGTTTGAAGCGGAAGTCGACTGGTCACTTGAAGTAGAGCATGATGACTGTGACACTGTCGAAACATGTACAGAGCTCGGTGACCGTTATCTTTCAGAACTGAAAGAGTATGTCGATCTGCAGGATGAACCGCATATATTTTTTGAAAACCGGACACGGACAACCTATATTGATTACCAAATAAAAGATTTCAAAATCGCCGATAAAGAAGTTGAAAATTCGCTCCCTTTAGGTGATGAAGAAACATTTATGTCAATATGGAATACTTTTCAAGCTGTATTTCCCCATCGTTATTTAGAGGACATTAATGAATACCGTTTATTCTCAGATGGTGAGGGTAATACAGCCGCCTATGTATCAATAACGAGAGGCGGAACTGTGTTTGCCATAGATGTGCGGGACAATCTCCATAAAGCGACTCAGTACCGCAACCTGATTCATGAATTCGGGCATATCTATTCCCTGCCGATAGATGACTTTGACGAGGCCTGTGACAGTACGGATATTTCCTGTGCCAAAGAAGATACTATTATTGATAAGCATGCAGACAGATTCTGGTCCCAGTATGATGAATCCTGGCTCGAAAACTCTCATAAAAGCCAGTTTCAGCTCGAAGGATTTTACAATAATAATGTGACAGATTTTTACGTTCCATATCAGGCGACGAATGTTAAAGAAGATTATGCAATTACTTTTATGAAATTTATCACGGAAAAAATTCCGGCAAACAGTTCTCAACTGCGTGATGTTAAAGTACAATCAATGTATGAAGACGCTGAACTGGTCGCCTTGCGAGTGGATATATTAAAATCATTTGTTCAGTTGGAGAAGGAGAGAGCAACTTGAAATTAAAAGTTAAAGTGAGAGATTATGAGAGCGGTATTTCAATTACTAAAATAGATGTGCCAGCTGAATCAACGGTCGATCTGCTGCTTGGAAAGCTGGTGCAGGAAGATCTGATATTCAATTCATATTTACCTGCTATAAAAACCAATGGGTATACATACGGGGAATTTCACCGGTTAAAAACATCCACCCTGTTTCACGGCAAGGAGAAAGCGGTGCTGTCATCAGATAAAGTGGAGATTACAGTCACACAGAAAAAGTCTGAAGACGGACATAAGGCAGGACAGGTGCTGCTCGATTACTCGCAGCTTGTAAATGTCGTCGATAAATTCAAGGAACTTGAGCAGGGCTCTAATGTAGAATACGGTACTGTGTTTTTTGTGCAGCAGGAAAAACATCAGTATTTAATCAGGTATGAAGAACACGGCTTTGAACTGTATCACTTTAAACTGCAGTATGACAATGCTTTTAAAAATGAGGACAGATTTCCTTTCCTGATACTGGAATTAAAAACCAAAAAAGAACTGACAACTAGTGAACTGAAATGGATCCGGACAATAATGTTTCCGTCTAAAGAACGTAAAAATCCGATCATTCATCTGGAAGTATCAAAACTTAACCAGGATATCGTAGATGAATTGTCGACACTTGTCCACAGAGTAATGGTGATTATCGGTAAATTCCAGGTGAGCAAAAAACCTCTGGAAGCTGAAGGGAAACTGCCATCATATGTACAGCTTAATGAGAAAAACTCCATCGGGTTTGTAGAGATAGAGCAGCTGAAGCGGATAGTAAAGGCTTAAAATTTATTTCCAGGAGGATATTATGAATTTAGACTTAAATGAAAACAATGTATTTCCATTATTGGAAACATCAAATAATACTAAAAGAATTGCAGAAAAGGCATTGAATAATATTATAGAACCATTTCCCAAATTTGATGATATAGAATTTAAAAAAGATTTCGATTGGGAATATAAGCATCCAAAAGTAGAAACCAGTTA
The DNA here is from genome assembly GCF_015235105.1 of Jeotgalicoccus nanhaiensis. NCBI lineage: Bacteria > Bacillati > Bacillota > Bacilli > Caryophanales > Staphylococcaceae > Jeotgalicoccus > Jeotgalicoccus nanhaiensis. The sequence continues at coordinate 230,515 of NZ_JADGLW010000001.1, read as the reverse complement.
TCAGTTATATCTTCAAAACTTACGTGTAGTTAATGAGTTATTAAATCAATATCGTGAAACTGCTAATGTTGAATTTATATTTAAATCAAAAGAAATTATAGAAAGTTGGTTTGATTATATTGATGCCGGTAATGAAACTAAGATGACTTGGTATGATCATGCTATCGGTGCAAGAAGCCAAGTTCTTATTGATTTTGTTTATAATGCTAAAAAAGAAAAGATATCCATTGATGAAAATAGATATATGAATATACTGTCAAAACATGCAGAACTATTATGTGATGACGAAATTCATAGGTATAATAATCACGGGATTATGATGGACAAAGCCTTGATAGTCCTCGGTTTGGCAACAAATAATGAATCTTTTTTTCTTAAAGGCTATGAACGAGTTAAATCAATTTTTTGGGTGACATACTCAGATAATGGAGTTCATTTGGAAAATTCACCAGAATACCATCAGATGGTGTTTGGTTTATATGAGGGATTGGAAGAGTATTTACAAAGAAATAATAGATCATTAGGCGTAGAAGTCACTAACATGTTTCCGCTTATAAGAAAATATTATTCATTGGTTTTAAAGCCTGACAATAAATTCCCGCCAATAGGCGATAGTTTTCATGTAAATAATTCAAATAAAATAGAAAATATATGGGAAAATTTTAGTGAACCAGCAGCTGGAATAAGTATTATAAAAAATAAAAAAAGTTTATTATATTTAGCATTCATATGTGGTTTTTCTACAATCACACATAAACATTCTGATGATTTAAGTTTTATTTTAAACTATAAATATAAAGATTTTTTTGTAGATCCTGGGAAATTTAATTATAGTACTAGTAAATTTAGAAAATATATTGTGAAAAGACAAGCACACAGCAGTTTTTCATTAGCAAAAAATTATAAAAAAGATAAATTAAATAAAATTCATAAAACAATTTGGACTGATAAATTTTTAGATAGTAGCTTGTATACTGTTGTTTCAGGTTATAACAATGGTTATGATGATGCACGACTTAGAAGGACTATCTATTATTTACATCAAGAAAATATAATCATTGTATTTGATAATGGAACTAGCAAAAATCTTGATACTTGGCATCAAAGATTAAATCTAGACCACAATGTAACGCTGGAACACTTATCAGATGAAAAATTTAAGCTGAAAAATGATGATGTAAGTATTACGTTAGAATTTCCGGAAAATATCGATGTAAATATTTTAAATGGAAATACCAAGTCTAAGTGGCCAAGAGCGGTAAATTCGCCTTCAAGTGGCAAGGTAGTAAAAACTCATCAAATACTTAATACCAAAGAAAATGCTTCGGAGTTCAATGATTATTTTGTCATTCATTTGGAAGAACCAAGATTATTAAATATCTTTGAAGAATCTAATAGTGTTCAGGTAAAACTTGATGATAAGATTTATGAATTACCAAAATTCCTAATTTAGGTAGTCAGTTAAATAGCTGAATTTACAAATTTAATTATAGATTAAGTAAAGTAACGAGGTATTTTAATGGAAATAAAACGTAAATTCAGACCAGAAATAGAAGGTTTGAGAGCAGTAGCAGCATTGCTTGTAGCGGCATATCATATTTGGATGATGCGAGTTTCAGGCGGCGTAGATGTGTTTTTTGTAGTGTCCGGATTCTTAATAACAACTTCATTGCTTTCAAGATATGCAAGAGATGGATATATTAATTTCTTTTATTTTATATACGGTTTGCTAAAAAGGCTGTTGCCCAATGCTCTACTGGTACTAACGGTTGTGTTGATAGCAAGTTACTTTATTATGCCGGAGTATCGGCATGCTGGAATAATAAAAGAGATTTTTGCATCGATATTTTATTTTGAAAACTGGCAGTTGGCTATATCAGGAACAGATTATTTAAATCAGGGAAGTGAAAAAAGTCCGGTCCAGCATTTTTGGGCTATGTCTATACAAGGACAATTTTATGTAATATGGTTTTTAATTGTAAGCTTAGCAATTATAATCCACAAGAAATTTAAAGTTGATTTTAAAAAGTCATTTGTAGGAATATTATTAACTTTAATAATATTATCATTTATTTATTCTGTATATCTGACTGCTGTCAATCAGCCCCTGGCATATTTTGATACCAGGACAAGGGTTTGGGAATTTGGTATAGGAGGATTACTTTTAATTATTATATATAAAATTAAATTGCCAGAATTTATAAGCACAGTAATGGGCTGGAGTGGTTTATTAATTCTGTTAGGTACAGGACTAATGCTAGATGTTGAAAAAAGCTTCCCAGGATACACTGCATTACTTCCTGTAATAGCTGCAGTGTTCATTTTAGTAGCAGGAGAAAACTCATCGAAACTTGGTGTAGAAAAATTTCTGGGCAGTAAATTAATGGTCTGGCTCGGTGGATTGAGTTACGGATTATATTTATGGCATTGGCCAATATTAAGCTTTTATTACGTAATTTTTGACACGACTGATGTCAGTATATTACATGGGATGTTAATCATACTTATATCACTAATCTTAAGCTATCTGGGGAACAAATTATTAGAAACACCAATCAACAAATTAATTGGAAAAAACAATTTTACGTTTAGAAAATTCATACCTATCGCAATTCAGTTAGGTGTAGTGCTCACTCTGCTTGGAGCATGGTATGGAGCAGGCGAACTGCAGAGTTCAAATCAGGAGAAGCTTCTAGGTAACAGCGATTATCCAGGGGCTCTTTCAAAAGACATATCATTCTCTCCTGAAGGTTCAAAACCTATACCGTCTCTCGAAACTGCTAAGGAAGACAGCCCCTCTCCATATGCTGATGGTTGTCAGCTTTCTCCTGGAGAATCCGAAGTTAAGGTTTGTGAGTATGGTAATACTGATGACTATGAACATACAGTTGCTTTAGTAGGAGGATCGAAATCAACGCATTGGCTACCGAGTCTTCAAAATCTTGGAGATAATTATAGAATACTGAATGTTACAAAGAGCGGGTGCAGATTCTCTTTAGATAATAGTGAAGGCATTGCAGACGATTGTTATGAGTGGAATACTAAAGTAGTAGATGAGCTTGCAGAGTATGAACCAAATTTAGTAATAACATTAGCAGACATTGCAGATAGGGAATATGAAGAAGTTCCGAAAGGTTTTCTTAAGCAATTTGAAAGTCTAAATGATTATAATATTCCCATACTAGCTATTAGCGATACTCCTTATTTCGAGAAAGATGTTGTGGAATGTTTGAGTCGTACTAATGAACCTAGTGAGTGCAGCATAGAGAAATCTAAAACTCTATCCCCTATATCTGCATGGGAGAAGTTGTCAAATCCGCCGGAGAACGTAACATATGTGGATTATACAGATTACTTGTGTGACAGAGCTACGTGTCCCCCTATAGTTGGAAATGTTTTAGCTTATCGAGACAAAAATCATATGACTGAAACTTTTAACAAAACTTTTGCGCCAATTATTCGAAAAGACATTGAAAAAATACTACTACGTTAAAGCAAAAAACATTGTTACTTCAATATTAACTGTCGCTGTCAAGTATACAGATAAAAAATAGTCTTTTGTTCTGAACTGGTACACGAGTAATGATTCTTAATAAAAAAACTACCTCAGGAGCACGATTGCACCTGAGATAGTTTTTTATATTTTCATAGAATGTTTGGTGTTGGAGATTAATAACACTCAGCATTAAATTTTAAGAAGAATATTTATCAAGCAATTCTATAACATCTTCACGTAACACTGGTCCCATTGTTTTTGAATAAGTATTCGTAATATGACTTCCATCAAAATACACAAGAACATTTCCAATAACAGGTTCGTACTCACCATTAACTTTAAAGTAATCATTATAATCTACAGGGTGGACTAATGGTGATTTATAATCTATTTTCTCCCAAGGCATCGTTTCGCTGATAGGTTCAATAGAATTCATTTTTTCTTTTGTAGCTTTATAACCATATTGATCTAAATATTCAGGAATATTAAATCCAAAACGTTGCGTGTCACGTATAGCCATTATAGGTAATTTTATCTCATCACCAATAGTATTTAATTGATTAGCCATACCTTCTGGTGGGAGAGGGGAATCTACGCTCCCGATATCTGAAGTAGCAACGACTAAGTCAATTTCATTTTTACTATCTTCTAAGTAATTCATGACATTATTATTCCAAGCTGCAGTGGTGTCCGATGTGTTAGTTGAAGAAAAGCGACTTCCTACCTGAACTATATTAAGAATTTTTATATTTTCTTCTTCTGCAAAATATTGTAACGCACCAAGCCAATGCGCAGAATGAGAACTACCTACTAAAGCTACAGTGTATTGATTATTTTCTAATTGACCATACTCTCCAATTTTTAAAGAACCTACGTTTTTAGATTGATTCATTTTGTCATCATAAGAATCTGCAAGGTCGTTCATAGCTTCTTCTGGGGTTGGTATAGGAGTGGCATTCGGTACTTCCATATCATAGAAAATTGAAGACGCGCCAGGATAGTCAGGGTCATTTATTAATTCTTCAATATTTGGTACAGATTTATTGTAAATAGTAAATAATCCAATTAATATAAACAAGTTAATCAATATTCCGTAACCAATATATTTTAACGGTCTTATCGATATCTCCATGTTTTTAAAAGGTGTTTCAATGAATTTGGACATAAACAAGGCGAGAACAATAGAAGTGATTATAATTGTTATACCTATAAGGATGCTTGGATTTGTTTCCGAATGATAATTATAGAATGATAATAACACCCAGTGCCATAAATATATACCGAAAGCGATACCTCCAAGTTTAACCATTAAATTAGATCCAAGGAATTTAGTAACTCCGGTATTACTTGAACTGTTCCCAGCAATTAAAATTGCGACTGCACAAAGTGTCGGCCACAATGCAATATAACCCGGGAACATCGTTGAAACATCAAATATAATACCTGTTAATAATAACCCAATGAATCCAACCCATCCGAGAATATTACTTATAAACGAATTGATTTTAATTTTTGATAGGTTTATTGCAAGTATGCCGCCAATAGAAAACTCCCATACTCTAGTAAATGTATCAAAATATGCCCAAGGCTGGTTTACGGCAGTTAAATAAATTGAATATGTAAATGAAGTTAAGAATAACAATGATAAAGCAATATTTATAATCTTTACTCCGTTTAAATTTGTTTTCTTTTTTAACAAAATAAATACGAGTGAAAATAAAACAAACCATATAAGGTAAAACTGTCCTTGAATCGACATTGCCCAAAAATGTTCTAAGGGTGTACTCATCTGTTCCTGGCTTAAATAATCTGTATTGGAAAATGCAAGTTGCCAGTTTTGATAATAAAGCAAAGAAGCAATTATTTCATAAAAAGTTTTATCTAGAATTGTTCTTGGCAATAAGAATATACTTAAAACAATAACTGTAAAAACTATTACGATAATTGATGGAAGTAAACGTTTAATTAGATTGGTAATGAATGGAAAGAATTTTAATTCTCCATAACGATTATATCGAGAAACAATCGAAGTTGTTATTAAAAAACCTGAAATAACAAAAAACACGTCAACTCCTCCGGATACTCTTCCAATCCAAATATGATAAACAGCGACTAATAGAGCAGCTACAATTCTTAATCCTTCAATTTCAGGACGGAATCTTCTCTCTATAGTTAAAGAATTATTCAACTATATACATCTCCTTAATTTAAGCTCAATATTTCCATAATACAGAATATCTCAGTTTAAATATAGGGAAGAAATATAAAAAAATGATCTCAATCGAGATCATTATAATTCTTTCTCCATATATTTATGAGGAATACCTGCATCATCAAATTCATCAGATGAAACATGGTAACCGAGCTTTTCATAAAAGTTAAGCGCATGTACCTGCGCACCTAGCTTGGCTCGTGTATAGCCGTTTTCTTCTGCATGAATGTGAACGAAGTTCATGAGTGTCTGGCCGAGGTGCAGACCTCTTGCTATTTTTCTTACAGCCATGCGTTCTACTTTGATTAGACCGTCACCCATATCACGGTATCTGACTGTACCGATTGGGCGGTCATCAAGAGTCAGGAGAATATTCACAGATTCTTTTTCATACTCATCGACTTCTAATTCCAGCGGCACGTTTTGTTCGTCAACAAAAACTTCTTTTCTAATTTCCAGGCATTGATTGTAATACTTTGGATTATCAGTTATTTTAAGTTCCATTTCATCACCTACATCGCATTTTTTCTTCGTATAATCGTATACTGCCAAAATACTTTAAGCTGCTCAATATTCCAGTAATCCATACCGAGTGATAGGGCAGGACGGGTGTTAAATTTAATGTTGCTTGCTTCTGCTGCTGCCAGTGCAATGTACTGGATATGCGGTTTTAGCTTTTTAAATTCATCTGATAACCTGCCGTCTTTTTGAATCCAGTCCAGCGGGAAAATATAATCAAAAATATTTACAACTTCATATATTTCAGGAATCGCAGTGATATAACAGGCTGCATCAACAGAAGGGTTGTTCTGTGATTCCGAAAAATAACTTCTCAGGGATAAATATAATTCTTTGTGTTCGTGATTCATATAAAAGTATTCATTTTCAATTTTTGGCTGATTATTATTTTTAATCAGTTCTTCCAGATTATCCATCATTTCATGGATATTTGTCACTTTGTCATATGATTTTCTCAAAACAGCCACCTCCACTTAATTAATAATAATAACCATTATTCAGTGAATTGCTATTGCTGCCCTCGTAGTATTCATCTTCTGTTTCTGTACCATCATCATAGTAGCTATCATTCTGATTGTTTGTGCCGTCATCATAATAACCTTCATTATTATAATTTTCTCCTTGTGCCGGTTCTTCAGTGCCTTCATCCTGAGGAGCCTGATTACCCTGATTGAAGTCACCTTCTGTTGTATCTTCTAAATCGTCTTCGCCTTCGACATCAGATTCTTCGTAATCAAATTCCTCAGTTTCAAAGCCGTCACCGTAAGAACTTTCATAACCTTCTTCGGCGAAGTAGGGGATTACTTCGGGCCGATGTTCAGTGAGCATATAATCATCCATATATTCATAAGGTACAAGATAATCGCCTAATCTCAGCTGCAGTAAATCGAACGGTTCAGAAGGTTCTATTTCCAGTATAGAGCGTATCGTATTTGAGAGAACAAATAAATGCTCATCATCTGCTCTGTAGAAATAAGCTCCGTTTCCTTGCTGCCAGTAATCTGTACCGCGCAGCTGGGTGGAATCGAAAGAGATATCGTTAAAAGCGTAATATGAAGCAAGCTGACGGATATCTTTAGTTGTAAAGTTATGTCTAGTGTTATCCGCAACAACTTTAATTAAATCATCAATTTTACTTAAACCGCCGGATGATTTAACTTTGTTGAGTACAGCTTCCACGAGTTCCATCTGTCTGTTCCCGCGTCCTAAATCTGAATCGACCCGTCTGCTTCTGACGACAGCAAGCGCTTCTGCACCGCTCAGCTCCTGAACGCCTTCAGAGAGTTCGATTCGGCCGTTGTCATCCTGATTCGGCTCATTCATATCAAAAGGCACATCGAATTCGACTCCGCCTACAGAATCTACAATATCCACTACGCCTGCCATATTAATACGAACATAATAATCTACAGGAACATTTAATAGTCTCTCGACAGCATCCATGGAAGCTGAAGGACCACCGTACATATGAGCGTGATTAATCTTATCAAAGTATTCTTCAGTTTTAAGGTAGGCTAGTGTATCTCTTGGGATATTAACCAATTTTACATCATCATTGTTCTTATCAAAGGTTGCAAGTATCATGCTGTCGGTGCGGAAATCATCGCCGTCTAAATTTTCTTTTTCGGCACGTGATTCGTTCTCATCAGTACCGAGAATTAAAACTGTAAAGCTGTCTTCCACTGTAGCGTCTTCTTTTCTTAAGTCCGATCTTTCTTTGTCAGTAGGTTCGTAGGAGCTGCTGACCCCTTCATCAAAAGTATTATAAAGACTGTAAATATAAATACCGGCACCGATTAAAATCAGTACCAGGACAATCACAATTGTCCATATTATTTTTTTCATCAATGTCATAGACCCATTTCTAGTTTAGATTTTAAAATGCATTAACTTCTATTATAATGATAATAAGACATAATTTAAAACAATATATTAAAATATAGAGGGTTGCAAATGAAAAAGGTAACGATGTTCGTGTGGAATAATTTTGTGAATGATGCAAGGGTGCTGAGAGAAGCATCTGCGTTAGCTGATTTAGATTATACAGTAACAATAATTGCTAAGAAAGAACTGTCTGAAATGCATCTTCCTTCCGGTGAGAAAATCAGGAAGGGTGTAGTTGTCAACAGACCTCTGAAATTAGAATTTCCTGAAAAGATAACAAGCAAGATTAAATCGTCTGTTATTACCAAGCATATACCAAATATGCTGCTAATGTTTAAAATGATAATGCTAGGTAGGAAATATAATACAGATGTGTATCATGCACATGACTTAAATACTTTAATTCAGGGAATCGTGAGCGCAAAACTCCGCTTAAAGAGAAAGAAATTAATTTATGACTCTCATGAAGTACAGACAAGCCGAACACATTACAGCTTTGAAAAAATATACAGAATAGAAAAGTTACTGCTTAAATTTGTTGATAAAGTGATTGTAGAGAATGACACACGAGCCGATTACCATAAAGATTTATATAAAAGCCGGCCGACACCGATTCATAACTACTCTGAATTATATAATATTGATGAAGTTAAAGCTTTTCCTTTAAGAGAAGTCTACAGCATTCCAGAGGACACAAAGATTGTACTCTATCAGGGAGGTATGCAGGAAGGGAGAGGTTTATTTAAGCTGCTCGATGCTTTTAAAAATATTGAAAATGGAAAGCTGATTATGCTTGGCGATGGAAAAGAACGTCAAAATCTGCTAGATTATCATAGAGAATTAAAACTTGAGGACAAAGTGATATTTATAGACAGAGTGCCTTATCAAGAACTGAGAAGCTATACAAAAACAGCTGATATCGGTATTCAATTTTTAGAGAATACAAATTTTAATCATTATTCAGCATCATCAAATAAACTGTTTGAGTATCTTATGGCTCATGTTCCTGTAATCGGTTCAGATTTACCAGAGATTAAGAAGGTGATTGAAGAAGAAAAAATTGGTTTAACAGTTGAAGAGTCGAATACAATAGAGTTACAGCAGGCAATTCAGGAGTTAATTGATGATGAAGATAAAAGGAATTGTCTTAAGGAGAATACTCAAAGAGCTAAAAACAAGTATAACTGGGATAATGAGAAACAGGTATTGAATAATATTTATTATGAAATCTAAGTGTTATCATGTTTTGCAGGTAACACTTTTTTATATTTAATAGAAGTCTTAACAGACAAAATGATATAGTGATTATTGGTTTTTTTATTGTTCACGTAACAATATTTTACTGCATATGTAATTAAGTGAAGAATTGAATTGGGGAAAACTATGCTGAAAATTATAGAATTTTTTAAGGAACAATGGCATCACAGACATTTAATATGGAAATTATCTATTTATAATATTAAAAGTCAATATGCTAATCATTATTTAGGCGCATTCTGGAATATACTTCAACCGCTTTTACAGGTTCTAATATATTTCATTGTATTTGGTTTAGGCTTGCGTGGAGACAGAGGAGATGTAGAAGGTATACCTTTTCTTGTCTATCTGATTTCAGGTCTGTTCCCATGGCTTTATATTCAACAAGGTATTAACGGTGCTTCAAATGCAATTCAAAGTCAGCTTTCATTAGTGACGAAAATGAAGTTCCCAGCGAGTGTTTTATTATCCACTGCAATTTTGAATGGGTTATTTAATCTGCTGCTGGTTACATCTATTGTAATGGCAATCAGTTTGTGGAATGGATACTCAGAACCGCTACATTATTTAGCGCTGTTATATTTCATATTTGCAAGTTCTGCAGTAATTTTTGGTATTTCGTTAATCATGTCGTCACTTATAATTATTATCAGAGATATGAAAAATATACTGCAAAATGTTATTAGAATGTTTTTCTTCATGACACCGATATTCTGGTCATTATCAGAAGCTAATGAAATACTGCAGACAATGGCTTCGCTAAATCCATTTGCCTATCTGCTTATGAATTACCGATATGCGATGGTTTTTGAAGGTGGGCCGCTCTATGGTGAGATGGCAGATCATTTATACTTTTGGTCATTAACGGTGCTATTAATCTACATCGGAGTTCAAATCCACTATAGATTTAAAAATAAACTGGTAGATTATTTATAAGAGGAGTATTTCCATGAATATTAAATTAGTAAATAAATTGAAAGAATACATCAAAACACCGCAACTTTTTGAGATATTAGTACAGGAAAATATAAACCAAAATATATATAACGAGTTCGATATCAACTCCAGTGAACGTACCCTGGGGAATTTAAATAATCAGGTTGTGCGTGTTTTAGGATTACGTGAGATAGATGAAGAATTTTATGCTCTGATAGAATTCGGTGCAAATATAATCGGCTGGACAGTTCTCGAAAACTCTATTTTTATTCATCCTAAAAAGCTGGAATCTGTGAAAATAAATTTTGATAAATTTACGACGCCGGATTTTAACAGGCAGGTAAATATTAATAAAGATTTAGTTCTATCATTAAAAGGCAGATTGCTTACTTCTAAGTCATTTATACAAGTAGATGGTGTACAACTTGAAATGATTTATTTAAAAGGGAAATTTCAGGGATTTGTATACCCGCGAGATATTATCAGAGGGATTGATACTTCCGACTACTTAAATGTAGATGAGAGTGTGAAGTTATACAGAGATTCTAATTTAGTAATTGATCAGGAACCTGTTGCAGAGACAATGAAAGCTACAGTAACACTTGTATTTCTAGAATTAAACATAGCAAAATTATCTACTGAGAATCAAACCTCTTGGGTGAATTTAGATGATCTGGACTATGATACAAGTCATTTGGACATTGAAAATAGTCATCTGCAGGAAAACTTTATTCAAATGCAGACTAATGAACGTAAAAAAACAAAAAGTATCATTGAGTCTCTTTTGAAAAGACAGATTGAACTTGAAAAAAACATTGACAAATATGAAACACGTCTCAATCGCGTTGAAAATTTGTATAATAATTTAAGAAATTCAAAACTTGGTAAAATTCAAGTCGCGATTTGGGAAAGGAGAGGGAAATAGTGGAGGGAAATTTCACTGAGAGAGAAACTGAATTAAAACAAGACGAGGAGTTAATCAAAGGTTTTGATAATCTTGATAGAATTGAACGCCTTAAACACTATGTCAATCTGCTGGATGAAAATTACTTCAGAGCACTGGAACATTTGAGTAATGAAAAAATGTACAATTCCCAGTACAAATATTATGAAGAATTTGAGCAAAATGGCAAAACAGATTTCTTAGAGGAACTTGAAACTCATTTCCCTGAAATCAGCAAGAGCAATGGCTCCAGATTTTATAAAAAATTAAATTATAACATTGGAATTATATGTGACGAATTTGTATACAATGCCTATAAAGATTCAGCAAATATAAAATATATTTCAGCAGACAGTGATGTTGAGAGCAGTGATTTTGATTTTGTTATTGTAGTTAGTTCATGGAGAGGGATTGATGGCAGCTGGGCTCAGGTAGCATCTCCAAGAAGTGATAAGCGCGAAAAACTTATGAACATGGTAGCTGCATTTAAGAAATCTGGCGTGCCAACTGCTTTCTACTCTAAAGAAGATCCGGTTAACTTCCATCTCTTCAAAGACATTGCAAAAGAGTGCGATGTTATTTATACAAGTGCACTGGAAATGGTGGATAAATATAAAGAGTACTGCGGTAACGAGAATGTTTATGTTATGGAGTTTGGAGTGAATCCTAAATATCATAATCCAGTCGGCAGCCGGACACAAACAGCACTTCAAAACAAAGAACATGTACTTTTTGCAGGAAGCTGGACTGAAAAATATCCGGTGAGAAATAATGAATCTGCAAGGATGTTTGATGGTGTTAAAGAAAATGGCTTTGATCTGACGATTATCGACAGGAACCTTGAACTGAGAAAAACGAGATATCAGTTCCCGAAAAGATATATTGAGAATTTAACCTATCCTATGGAACATAACGACTTAATGGATATCCACAGATTGATTCCTTGGGCGATTAATGTCAACTCTGTGAAGTACTCTGAAACAATGTTTGCCAACAGAGTATTTGAATTGCAGGCAATGGGTAACCTCATGCTTACTAATTACAGCATGGGAGTTAATAATAAGTTTCCAAATTTATTTATAGTGAATACTAAAGCGGATGTAAAACCTATGCTGAACAATCATTCAGAACGCGAATATGAAGACATGCGGGCAAAAGGAATCAGACAGGTAATGCTTAATGAGACTGGATTTCACAGAATCTCACAATTCGCAGAAAACTTTGGTCTTCAGTCAAATATTGATGAGAAGAATATTTTAGTAATTGCATCTGAACTTTCAGGTAAAATACAGGATTCATTCGACAGACAGATGTACAAAAATAAAATATTGGTTCATAAGAGCGAATTGAACAATGTAAATATCAATGATTACGATTTCGTTACGTATTTCAGTGACGAATTTATTTATGAAGAATATCATCTGGAAGATTTACTGTCCGCGTTCGTATATACAGATGTCGACTTTGTAACAAAACAAAATAATAATGTTCATGATTATTCAGAAGAATATGGAAACCTGAACTTAACTATGTTCGATACTAATATTTTAAACAGTGATTATAAAGCAGAAACTTCGAATGGTTATGTTATTCCTATGACTGAAATTATGATTAACAGTCCTGAGAAAATAGGTATTGAGAAACTAGTTTCTGTTATTGTGCCGATTCATAATAACGGAAGATATCTTGAAGATAAGTGTTTTAGAAGTCTTACAAGATCCTCTGTTTTTGACAAGATGGAAATTATTTTTATTAATGACGGAAGTACGGATCCGGAGACAATCAGCATCATCAACAGATTAAGACGCAGATACCCTGATATTGTCTATGTAGAGTTCCCGGAAGGTTCCGGCAGTGCATCAAGACCAAGAAACGAAGGCGCTAAAATGGTTAAAACACCTTATCTGACTTATTTGGATCCTGACAACGAGGCTTCAGGAGACGGTTATGCTGATTTACTGCATAAACTGGTCGAAAACCCTGAGATAGACATGGCCGTTGGTAATATCATGAAAGAAGATAATAAACGACGAGCTACATTTAAATATTCAGGTACAGTTAAAAAATTCAATAATAAAAAACTTCTAATTGAAGATACACATCAATTTATGAAAGATTCTGCCCTTCGTGCCCAGAGTATTCAAGCTTTGATTGTTAAAACAAACATTATTCAGGACAACAACATTGAGATGGTAGAAGGAGCAGCAGGACAGGATACAGTATTTTTCCAAGAGCTTATTCTGAACTGCCGCAATGCAATTGCGGTGGAAACTTTTGTTCACATGTATTACGCGGCGGTCAGCGGTTCAGTTACAAATACTATCGGGAAAAAATTCTTCGATAAATATTACAAACTGGAAATCGAAAGAATACCATTCCTTAAAGAACATAATTTATTAGAAACTTATCTTAATGAAAGATTCAATTTCTATATTAAAGGCTGGTACTTATCACGTATTGATCGTATTAAACCAGAGGAACGACATGAAGCAATTACAAGATTCCTTGATATTTACAGTTTGTATGATAAATATGAAAAAGTTGAAGATAATGACTTATTGGAAAGTATAAGAGAGTTAAAAAACGAAGTGAATTATAAGGAATGAATTTAATGACAAATATTTTTTCCAGGTTATTAAAAAGAAATCATAAGGTTAATTTCATCGATTCGATAGAAGAATACGATTTTATTAAACTCTTAGAATATGATAAAAACACTAAACTAATAGCGGATTCCGCTATGGAAAATTTTATAATTCCATTTCCAAATTTTGCAAAAACAGACTTCAATAATGGCCATAACTGGAATGTTACTAATAAAAGATATGGTAAAAGCTATCAGTTATATATTCATTCATTGCGATTTGTCGGCAGTTTACTTTTAGAATATGACAAAACAAAAGATATTAAATATTTAGAGAAGTCAGAAAATTATATAGAATCATGGATTGATTTCATGGAATCAAAACAAAAGAATGAGATGCTTTGGTATGATCATCCTGTAGCAAACAGGGTGCAAAATATCATCTATTTTCTCTACTTATCCAAAAACACGTTAAATATTGATGAACGTAAATACTATAAGCTTCTTAAAAAGCATGGCGAATTCTTAATGGATGATAAAAATTATAAATATAATAATCATTCGTTGATGATGGACCGTTCATTAATGATTCTTGGAAATATCTTAGAAAATCGTGAACTGTTCAGTACGGGTTTTAGAAGAGCCAAAGAAACTCTTTGGTATTCATTCAGTTCTCAAGGAAGTCATTTAGAAAACTCGCCTGACTATCACAGGATGGTAGTGAAAATGTATCAGGAAATGGAAAGATATTTAAATAAACATGATCAGACTTTTGGTGATGTTATTAATAAAAAACTGAGCGTTGCTGGGGAGTTTTTACCTGTTATATCAAGGCCGAACAAACGTCTGCCTGCATTAGGAGACTCGGGTAACAGTGCTTTAGGGAGAAAGAAAGTATTTAAAAATTTCTCCGATGATGAGCTTGGTTTGACTGTAATTCAGAGCGAAAATTTCTACGCTTCATTCACGGCAGGCTATTCTACAATCACGCACAAACACAGAGATGATCTAAGCATGACTCTGTATTATAAAGGAGATGACATTCTTGTTGACTCTGGTAAATTCAGCTATGGCGGTGATATAAGAAGACGTTACATTATGTCGCCTCAGGCTCATAGTACCCTGTTCTTTGATAAAGAAGATTATAAATTGGATAATGACAATAGATTCTCGACGAAAGTGCAGACAACAAAATACTTTGATAATAAAAAGTATACTTTTGTTGAAGGGAAGAACCACAGCTTTGAAAGCTCAAAGCTATCCCGCAGATTAATTGCATTAAAGAATTATCCAGTTGTGATATTGCTGGATTCGGCACAAAGTGAAGTAGAATCAAATATATATCAAAATTTTAACTTGTCACCACAGAGTGAAATTGTAAATTATGAAGCTAACACTGCAAAAATTAAAACTAAATCCGGAAATATTGTAACATTTACTCAATTACAAGATATTAAAGAAAAAATTGATGTTTTACCATCACAGACTGAACCAGTACAGTCTATTGTAACTTCAGGTTACGGTAAAGCAGTAGAAACAAAACAGCTGAGGTTTTCAGCAGCTGTTAATAGTAACAGTGATTATGTATTTAAAACTATAATCAGTATGGATGACTCTCTAAGTATACAGGTGACAGACATAAATGAATTTGCATTACAAATATCTGTAAATGGTGAAGAGATTTTTATAAATATATAGGTGATGAATAATGAAAAAAGTCACAGTGTTTGTATGGAACCATTTTACGAACGATGCACGTGTAATGAGAGAGTGTCTTACATTAAGTGAAAATGGTTATGATGTAAATTTAATTGCGATTGCAAATAAAAAAATACCCGAAGCAGTTCCATATGAGGTAATCAATGAGAACTTTAAGGTGCATCGTGTGCCAATGTACCCTGCTGCACTTGAGTATTATTTTAAAAGAAAGAAAAGAGTGACAGTAGTGACTGCTGGAGTGACGGCAGTAATGTCACCGATTTTATTCAAATACTCTAAAAAGAGCTTGTTAGTGATGTTAAGCGGATTAATTGCAACTGCAGTAACCTTAAAAAATAATAAGCTGAGACAAAACACAGTGAAATTGATTCGAAGTTTAAAAATGATTGGGAAAGGTCTTCAGCAAAGAGCAGATATTTATCATTCCAATGATTTAAACACTTTGGCTCAAGGTTGCATTTGTACGATAATTCATGACAGTAAACTTGTTTATGACTCTCATGAAGTTCAAACGGACCGGACAGGCTATAATCCGGACACAATAAAATTAGTAGAAAAAAGTTTAATTAAATTCGCAGATGAAACAATTGTTGAGAACAAAACGCGTGCAAAAAAACATGAAGAGTTATATGGTTATCTGCCAAAAACACTTCACAATTATTCAGCACTGTATGATATAGACAAGGTTCCTGACGTCGATTTATATGAAATGCTTAATATCGAACGTTCAAAAAAAATATTATTGTATCAAGGTGGAGTTCAGTATGGCAGAGGACTCGATGTATTAATCCAGGCGATGAATTATATTGAAAATGGAGTACTTGTTATAATTGGTGATGGCAAGCTGAAAGAAGAACTGATAGAAGAAACAAATAGAAAACAATTGGAAGATAAAGTTAAGTTTCTTCCTAAACAGCCGTTGGAAAAACTACCTTCATATACGAAACAAGCTTATATAGGATATCAGGTACTGCAAAATACAAGTTATAATCATTACTCGGCATCTTCTAACAAGCTTTTTGAGTATATCATGGCCGAAGTTCCAGTCATCAGTTGTGATTTCCCTGAAATAAAACGTGTTGTAGACGAAGAGAATATTGGTATAACTGTAGAAGCAGATAAACCTAAAAGTATTGCATCAGCTACTCAAAAATTAATTGATAACCCAGACCTTAGAAATGAATTGAGTATGAATTGCAAAAATGCGAAATACAATTATAACTGGGAAAATGAAAAAGAAGAGTTACTTAATATTTATAATGAATTAAGTAATTGAGAGAAGGTTGAATATGACTTATAAAGTTAAAGTCGAAAATGTTTCAAAAATATATGATATGAACAGAAGCCGTAAGGACAAATTGCTGTCATTATTTACGTTCGGTCACTTTTATAAAGAAAAACCTTTTTATGCATTAAGAGATATATCATTTGAAGTTGAACCAGGTGACTCAGTAGGTATAGTCGGTTTGAACGGATCGGGTAAATCAACATTATCTGATTTACTGGGTGAGGCTACAGTACCTAGTGAGGGTAAGATTACTATAAATGGTACCAGTTCAATGATTGCGATTAATGCTGGTTTGGATCAGGAACTAACCGGTGTGGAAAACATTAAGAAAAAATGTTTAATGCACGGGTTGTCTGAAAAACAAATAGATGAGCGTTACAATGATATTTTAGAATTCAGTGAACTAGATGACTTTATAAATCAGCCGATAAAATCTTACTCAAGTGGTATGAAATCTCGGCTTGGTTTCGCCATTGCAATTCATACAGATCCTGATGTGCTAATCATAGATGAAGCTTTATCGGTTGGAGATGAAACTTTTTCTAATAAATGTATCGAAAAAATAAAACAGTTTCAAAAAGAAGGGAAAACGATATTTTTTGTTTCTCATTCAGCAAAACAGGTTGGCAGAATGTGTAATAAAGCAATGTGGATTCATTATGGTGAATTAATTGATTATGGTAAATGTGTACCTATCGCTAACGAGTATGCACGATTTATCACAAAATTTCAAAAAATGTCCAAACAAGATCAACTCGATTATAAGAAGGAAATGCTTACAAAGCAGCAGGAGAAAAGTGACGAAATTTCAACTAAAAAGTATCATAGGCCATTACTACGGTATATTCCAATTGTTTCATTATTTGGTCTTTTTGTTTATAGTGTTTTATTGCAATTAAATATATTTTAAAGTAATAATATTATAAATTGATTAGTGCTTTAGCTAGTTTGATTATAATTATGTTTGCAATACGAATTATGGTGGGATTATATGGAT
The DNA here is from genome assembly GCF_015235105.1 of Jeotgalicoccus nanhaiensis. Taxonomy (NCBI): domain Bacteria; kingdom Bacillati; phylum Bacillota; class Bacilli; order Caryophanales; family Staphylococcaceae; genus Jeotgalicoccus; species Jeotgalicoccus nanhaiensis. The sequence goes on along the minus strand of NZ_JADGLW010000001.1, from coordinate 212,680 downwards.
ATAATAAAAATTAATAGTATAAGTGAGCTTGAAAAAATAAAAATTAGATTTAATAAAAAAACAGAGATACATTATACGAGTGATAATTTAACATATTGTTTCCTAGTAAGGTTAAAAAGATTCACTTCCAAGTTACTTGTGTTATCAAATGGTGCAATTAATCCTAAAAGAAGTAAACCGCCCGTTTATATGAGACATAAGTGGTCAGATGATTTTGATGCTTCACATATATTTCTAGATGATCCGACAATTCATAAAGATAAACTTAGAATTGGTTGGGGACAGGGTATCAAAGAAGAGTTTGCTTTAGAAATATATAGTGAGATTATCAAAACTTTATCAAAAAGATTAGAAATAAAAGATAACGATGTTTATTATTATGGCTCTTCTGCTGGCGGATTTATGTCTATGGTGTTATCAGCAATGCACAGTAACTCTAATGCTATCGTCAATAACCCACAGACAGATGTAAAGAATTATGCTGAGAGTGCTTCTAAACCCTTAATTGAAAAAATTTACGGGAGTATCGAATACGCTTATGAAAATTATGCTCATAGACTAGATGTTATAGAAGCTTTTAAATATTATGATTATACTCCCAATATTTTATATGTACAAAATAGACTATGTGGCCCCGATATGAAAAAACACTATTTTCCTTACATGCAAAAGTTCACGAAGAGTAAACTGAATTTGCAACAGACAAAAACCTTACTTTACCATAATAAAAAAGCGGGACATAATCCATTGGGACAAAAAGATACTGTGAAATTGATAAATGATACTATGAATGTTAAACGTTCTTATAAATTAAAACTATTTTAATTTACATTGAATAAGTAAAAATAAAAAAGGTCATACTATCTAATTAATCTTTTGTGTTATCATTATATAATCAGATTAAATCGTTGTATAAAAATATATATTAATTATTAAGAAAGGCTGAACTTAATTGTTTAGCCTTTATCCTTGTAAAAGTATAGGTGAATTATGAAAATATTAATGATCACACAAAATTTTTATCCCGAAATCGGCTCCGGCGCCAACAGATTAAAAAATTTATATATTCAGCTGGCAAAAAAGCACGATGTAGAAGTGCTCACTACTAATCCGGCTTATCCTAATGCAAAGATGTATGAAGAAGATAAGTATTGGAGCAGCGAAGAAATAAATAATTCTAAAGATATTATGAGACTCAAAATGAGAACGGACAAGCAGAGTAAATCTATGGCTTTCCGTTTAATGTATTATTTTGAACTTGCCTATAAAGTACGGGTATATGTTAAGAAATACCAGCACCTGTACGATACAATTTACGTCACAACACCTAATATTTTTATCCCCTGGGCCGCTTTCTTTCAAAAGAGAGACAAAGATGTTAAAAGAATTTTAGAAGTGCGTGATCTTTGGCCGGATAGTGTACGAGATGTAGAAAAGATGAACATAAATTTATTTTATCCTGTGCTGAAATTCATGGAAAAGATGCTGTACAAGCAGTCGGATAAAATCGTCATTAACAACGAGGGATTTAGAAATTATATAAAGAAAATGACAAAAAATAAATCCGTCTTGTTTTTACCTAATGCTTTTACTGAAAGCGAAGTGGAATTTGAACAAGCACCTGATGATTTCAGAGTGATTTACACAGGGAATATAGGCTTTGCTCAAAGTTATGAAAAACTGCAGGAAATGGCTCATAAACTTGAAGAAAATAAAATTAATTTTAAAATAATAGGCTATGGAATGAATGCTCACTTATTCCAATCGTATATTGAATATAAGGACTTTAAGTATGTAACTTTCGAAGAAGAAAAAACCAGAGAAGAATGTTTAATTGAAATAAGAAATTCTAATATTCAGCTGTCTATATTAAAAGACAGCGAAATCTTTTTAAATGTCCTGCCAGGCAAAGTGATTGATGGTATTGCTTCAGGAGTTCCCGTTGTCACAAATCTCGGGGGCTATACAAGTGATTTAATTAACTCATATGATGTAGGTTACGCTAAAGAGAAAGCTACGGCTGAAGAGCTTACAGAGGCGATTAAGAAAGTTAAACTGGATGACGAGCTGGAAGCCAGGCTTCGGAAAAACTCTAAACATTTATTAAAGTCTCATTTTCTATGGGAAGCTAATATTGAAAAACTGGAAGATTTTATCTCTGATAAAGAGTTTAAGCGCTAACAACATCGCTTAAACTCTTTTATTAATGTTAAGAAAAGATATTTTCATGTAAAATGAATGTACTGAGTACAAAATATAATCTTTCTTAGGGGTTTAAAAATGAATTCTATATTAAATACATTAAAAACAATAATACCTCGCAGCATGCGGGAGCGGCTAATAAGAAAAGTTACCTTGCAGGATATTACACTTTCTAACGGCTTTGTTGTAATTAATCTAACCTTGAAAAACTTTTATAATTTTAATCTGACTGAAAAATTGAATATTACACTTTCAAACGGCGAGTATACCGAATCACTTGAATATTATGTTGAAAAAAATCTGCTGTCGATAAAGCTGCAAGACAGTACTTTTAAAAACACAACCGGAAACTCATCCATTACTGTTTCTGTGGACGGTAAAAATATGATTATTGATTCCAATGGGAGCATTGAGAAGAAAACATCCTTCTTTAAAGATGGGAAATATTATAATATTCTGGTGAACGGCACCTTAATTCTGGAACATTTATTAGCAGAATATACTTTTAAGCAATCCTATATAAATGCAGCTGATATAGATATGTCATACGAGAAATTAGCGGTGTCATTTGACAGCGGACAGTCTATGCACGAATACAATTTAGCGCTTCTTTATGCTAATAAGATAGTCGAATTTCCAAATACCGGCAGCGGACCGGTGATAGAAGCTGCGGATTTCAGCAATGTTACGATGGGCAGAGCGTCAGTTTATGTTGTTAAAGGTTTCGAAATGACACCGGTGAAACTGAGCATCAATGAAATGAATTTAATCACTCAGGAGCATAATCTGAAGTTTTTAAGCGAAAGTCGTGAATTATATGCATATATAGAAAATCATGAAATTGAGATGACCGCTGTCAAGGCAGAAGTCATCGAAGACAATGTAATGATGAGAATGGCCTACAGTGAAAATTTCGAAATTAAACATTTTGTTGTATCAGATACTGTTTCAGAGGAGGAAACATTGTTCAAGGTGAACAGCTCCCGGCCGGGTGAGTTTGAAACGGAAATTCCTTTGAGTACCCTGGTTGACAGTTTTTCGCGCAAGAAATTTAAACTGATTACTGCCGGTGACGAACCGCTTACACTTCAGCCCGATGTGAGCTGTCTTGAAGAATTGGGCTTTGGTGAGCGTCTAGTTATAAGTTACTGCCACGAAAATATCAAAATATGGTTCTATAAAAGAAAAGATACCGCGCTCGGTTTTAAGGTGACCCGGCCTCGCATTCAGAGACAGATAACAGAGATTGAAGACTTTAAGGTGGAAGGTTTTATTAAAGGACGCGAAAACTTTTCAGGCTGCAGTACTTATATGATTTTTGAAGACCGCTACAGTAAAGAGGCTGTCCATTTACCGATTGACGAAGATTTTAACATTGATTTAACCAAGCTGGATTTAAAATCAATTAAGAGCAAAGATAAAACTATAATAGACGTGTTTATTGCAATGATCAGCGAAGAAGGGGAAACAGTACGGAAAGAAAAAATAAAATATAAATTTTCCGACTATAAAAAAGATAATTATTACGGCAGCCATTCGGAAAAAAGCGGTGAAGGGAATGTCCATTATCATTTAATCACGACGACTCCGTTTGATAATCTGAAAATAGAAACGTTTACTATCCCGACTGAAATAGCAGTTCCTGATAATGCTGCGGAGAAAGATTATAATACATGGCTGGTCGGAGAACGTTACGATACTGCCCAGGACAACGGCTACGCTTTCTATAAGTATTTAAAAGAAAATACCGATGTCAATGCTTATTATGCAATTGAAAGCAGTGCTCTCGATTATGAAAAGATAAAATCGGATCCGCATGTACTGCCTTTCGGTTCAGATAAACATTTTGAAGTTGCACTTAAAGCAGGTGTTCTGCTCGGCACGCACGACCTTGAAAATTTGCTGCCTTACAAACCTGCGAGAGGCTTTTTCAACTATGAGGATACAGTAAGAGTATTTCTGCAGCATGGTGTACTCGGCCGTAAAAGAGTAGAGTATCATAAAAAGTATTATGATCTGCCTTTCGACTTATTTATCGTCAGCAGTGATCCTGAAAAATATGATGTTGTCATGAGAAAGCTCGGTTATGACGAGGAAGACGTTGCGGTCACCGGACTCGCACGCTTCGACTCGCTTCCCCGGGGTAATAAAACTAAAGACATCCTGCTTATGCCGACATGGCGGGACTGGATAAATACAGATGAAGCGTTTCTCACGAGCCAGTACTTCCATAATTATAACGGACTGATTCATAACGAGCGTCTGATTAAAATACTGGAAGATAATGATGTGCAGCTGAACTTTTACCCGCATTACAGAGCGCAGATGTATTTTAACGATGAAATATTGAATCCGAGCAGCAATATTAAATTTATCCAGCTCGGCACGAGAACAGTACAGGAGCTCCTGATTGACCACTCGCTGTTAATTACGGATTATTCCAGTGTCAGCTTTGACTTTACCCTGATGAATAAGCCGGTCATCTACTATCATTTTGATGTCAGAAAGTTTTTCAGACAGGGAAAACTCCGGCCATTATTCCAAACATTCATCGGAGATATTGCACGGACTGAAGATGATTTAATCGATTTGATTGAAAGTCAGATTAAGCTCAACTTTAAATCGGAACAGCCTGATATTTCAGGTATATTTAAATATCAGGATCATCATAATTCAGAACGGATATATAACAGCGTAAAAGAAAAAATAAAAGAAAGAATAAATTATTAAAAGCAGCCGTCCGGAAGTCCGGACGGCTGCTTTTACATACTGTATATATATTCTATCAATTTTTCGCTCGCCTGGCCACTGGAGTATTTGTTCCACTGCTTGTTAAAACTTGCGATTTTCTCTAAGTCAAAATCGTTTTCCTCGAGGGCTGTAATAATATCTGCAGTTTGATAAGCAACCGGTCCCGGCATATAGGTTTCATAGTTGAACCAGATACCGCGGGATTCTTCATATTCCTTTAAGTCGTATGGAAAAAATATCATCGGCTTGTTTAAAATTGAAAATTCAAAAGGTATCGAGGAATAATCTGTAATGAGCACATCCGCAGCTGCGAGCAGTGAATTTATCTCGTATTTTCCGGAAACATCCGTTACGAATTCGCTATTATTAAAACCTGAAAGCTTTACTGCCGGATGAAGTTTTAACAAAAGATGATATTCTCCGTCAAGCTTTTTTCTCATCAGATCGATATCCAGTTGGATTTTATCTGTATCAAACTGATTATCACGGAATGTAGGAGCATAGAGCAGCGCTTTTTTGTCTTTAAGTATAGGCAGGGCACTGCGGATTTTTTCGGCTTCGGCCTCAATTTTATCCATATTGTAAAAGAAATCGGTTCTCGGCACACCGGTTTTGAGTATCCGGCTGTCATCAGCACCGAACGCTTCTTTGAAAATATACGCCATTTCATCAGAACTTACCGTTATATGGTGAAAGCGGCTGTATACTTTTTTAAAACGTTTGTGCGCGCTGTCCGGCCGGTTTTTAATTGTTTTGTCTCTGAATCCGAAATACTTTACAGCTCCGTTAGCATGCCAGACTTGAGTGCATCTTACTGACGGCCGGAAATTACAGGCAGCGAGCACGACGTGATAGTTATCGACAAAAATATACCGGGCTGTTGCCAGATGATATATCCCCCTTATAAAAGAAAAGATACTGCGGGGAGTAAAATCTGTAATGTTTTTTTGGCTGACAGCCTCAAATTGTTTTTTGCAGCGGGGTTCCTTTAAGATAAAAATTTCCGATGAGGTCTGATTTTTAACTTCCCTGATGACATATTCGATATTGTCGCCGAAGGACGCAAGCATCACCGTTTTATCTTGGAGGGGCAGGAGATTAAATAACTTAAAAACAGTCCCCGACAGAAGCAGAAAAAATTGGATGACCGCTTCTTTAGCCATTATTGTTTTTCAGCTCATCTTTAATTTTTGTAGTTGATATGCCGCTTGTTCTCGGCAGATAGACAACTTCGCAATATTCTTTCAGAAAATCAAATTCACCTTCCCAGTCGCTGCCCATAACAAAAGTATCGATGTTATATTTTTGTACGTCGCCGGTCTTCTGGCCCCATGTATCTTCACCGATAACTTCATCGACATATCTGATAGCTTCCAGTATTTGTTTTCTTTCTTCGAATGAATGATAAGCCTCTTTATGTTTCAGCATATTGAATTCATCGGTTGATACTGCAACGATTAAATAATCTCCGAGCGCCTTGGCGCGTCTCAGTATATTTATATGACCCGTATGCAACAGATCGAATGTACCGTAAGTGATTACTTTTTTCATGTTAATTTGCCTCCGTTAAAGCATTATTATAGTGTTTTGTAGTATTATGAATTATAGCATAAGATAATTAAGAAAACTTTGCAGGTGTGGTGGATATGAAACAAATTAAAAGACTGGCCTTAAAATTATATAAAATATTATTCTGGTTATGCGGAAAATCTTTTAACAAAGATCATTCGCTGATTATTTTCGAAAGCTTTCTCGGAAAACAATTCAGTGACAATCCCCGGGCATTATATGAATACATGTCGATTCATTATCCAGAATACAGATTTTTATGGAGTGTGGACAAGCGGTACACTGAAGTGTTTGAACGCCATGATGTGCCTTATATTAAAAGATTCTCGTTCAGCTGGATGATCTATATGAATAAGGCAGCATTGTGGATTTCAAACAGCAGAATGCCTCTCTGGATTCCAAAGCCGAAAGGCACGACGTATTTACAGACCTGGCACGGTACACCTTTGAAAAAGCTCGCTGTAGATATGGATGAAGTACATATGCCCGGTACTGATACTGAGAATTATAAAAAAAACTTTACCCGGGAATCGGCAAAATGGGATTTTCTAATCTCGCCGAATGAGTATTCGAGTGAAATATTTAAAAGAGCATTTCAATTTGACGGGGAAATGCTGGAAACAGGTTACCCGAGAAATGATTTTCTTTTTACGAACAGCGATGAGGAAGCCATTAATAATCTGAAAAAAGATTTGAATCTGCCGGAAGATAAAAAAATAATTTTGTATGCTCCGACTTGGCGTGATGATTCATACCACGCGAAAGGCAGATATAAATTCAATCTCGAATTCAATATGAAAAAAATGTATGAAAATTTGTCTGATGAATACATTATTATATTAAGACTGCATTATCTGGTAAGTGAGAACCTCGATATAAGTGAATATGAAGGCTTTATTTATGATTATTCAAATTACGAGGAAATCAGAGATTTGTATGTTGTTTCGGACATGCTGATTACAGACTACTCATCGGTATTTTTCGATTATGCGAACTTGGGACGTCCGATGATTTTTTATGTTTATGATATTGATAATTACCGCGACAAGCTCCGGGGATTTTATTTTGACTTTGAAAGAAAAGCGCCCGGTCCGCTTGTCACTACGACAGATGAACTTCTGCAGGCAATTAAAAAGACGGAAACTGAAAACTTTAACGAAATATACAATACTGAAGAATTCCGCAGCAGATTCGGTGCACTTGAAGATGGCAAAGCGTCACAGCGTGTAGCCGATGAAGTTATTTGTTATTTAGGAAGTAAAATTGTATAATTCATCATTGATGAAAATTTGAGGTTGTGAGTAACTTATGAGATCCATGTGGAAGGTATTACAAGAACAGATTGCTCATTTTTATTTGGTAAGGCGTCTGTCGATATACGATATAAAAAGTAAGAACCAGAATAACTATCTCGGGATAGTCTGGGAAGTTCTGACGCCGGTCATCAGTATTCTTATCTACTGGTTTGTATTCGGTACATTGCGCTCACGCGCGCCGATTGAAATGGATGGCATGGAAGTGCCTTTCTTCTTCTGGCTGTTTATAGGTTTTGTCGTTTGGACTTTCTTTTATCAGGCCAGTATAGAAGCATCCAAATCGATATATACACGTCTTAAGATGCTGTCAAAAATGAATTTTCCTTTAAGTGTAATACCTAATATTCCGATATTTTCCAAGTTTTATACGCATTTAATCATGCTTACCATTGCTTTTATTGTGTTTCAGTTTGCGGGTTATTACGTCAGCGTGTACTTTATACAAATTCCTTATTTTATTTTTGCAACCTACGTGCTGGTATATTCATTTGCGCTGATTACATCGACGCTGTCAACACTGATTCGCGATGTGCATCTGGTACTTAATTCACTGCTCCGCATGCTGCTGTATTTATCGGGTGTGCTGTGGCCGCTGTCGATGCTCTCGGACTTCCCGAAGCTCGTAGTAATTATGCAATTAAATCCGCTGGTATATTTAATTGAAGGATACCGCGCTGCATTTTTCGGTACAGAATGGTTCCTCGTTACCGAATGGAAATATTCTTTATATTTCTGGGGCCTCATGCTCGTGATGCTGTTTATCGGCTCGGTGCTGCACATTAAATTCAGACGTAATTTTATCGATTACTTATAATGGGGTTTGAAAATGACAAAAGCTATTATTACTAAAAATGTCGTGAAAAAATATAAACTGTACGAAAATCAAAAAGAGCGCATGCTTGATCTGATCAGTCCGAAAGGGCACGGAGATGATTTTTTTGCGCTGAACGGTGTAAACTTTGAAGCGGATAAAGGCGATGTAGTCGGATTTATCGGTATTAACGGCTCAGGTAAATCAACGCTGTCGAATATTATTGCAGGCATCGTTCCTGAAACGAGCGGCGAAGTCCAGGTTAACGGACAGCCTGCGCTTATCGCAGTCGCAGCAGGCCTGAATGATGATTTAACAGGCCGCGATAATATTGAACTAAAATGTTTAATGCTCGGTTTTTCTAAAGATGAAATCAAAGAACTAGAGCCCGAAATCATTGAATTTGCAGAACTTGAAAACTTTATCGATCAGCCGGTGAAGTCCTACTCGAGCGGGATGAAGTCAAGGCTCGGCTTTGCTATCAGCGTTAAAGTCGACCCAGATATTTTAATTATTGATGAAGCACTGTCGGTCGGCGACAGAGCTTTTGCAGACAAAAGCCTGAAGAAAATGCTCGAATTTAAAGACCAGGGGAAGACGATGATTTTCGTCAGCCACTCCATCGGGCAGATGAAAACCTTCTGCGATAAAATTCTGTGGCTTGAATTCGGCCGTGTTAAAGCGTTTGGCGAAGTGAAAGATGTACTGCCGCTGTACGAAGCATTTCTTTTGAAATGGCAGAATATGCAGAAGGATGAAAGAGACTCATACAGGGCGAAGATAATGTCGAAAGACCCGGCTGAAAACAAATATAAAAAGCTTGGGGATTTGATGGTCCTGGATGATGATGAAGAACTCGAGACATCTCACACTTATTCAGTCCGTCCGGTCAGCAGGCTGGCGCATTTAAAAGCATATACGACATATATATACAGCTCTCCGAATGAAGAAGAAGGTAAAACAGATGCCCAGCATTTGAAAAACAAAGTATATTACGTTAAAAGAGAAGCGACATACCAGTTTGAGAACTATTACCTGCTGAGTACAAAACCAAGTGGTGAAGAAGGCGTTATAGGCTGGATCAGAGGAATTGAAACATCTTCGCATGTGCATACATTGGTGGACAATGACAAAAAAACATTTTATTTAAAAGGGCGCGGTTATGCATCAAGTGAACCGTGGGGCGGAAAACGTCAGTATATTCATGAATCACTGGAAAATCATGGCGGCCTGTCCTTTAATGCAGACGAAACCATTCTGGTTGGCAACAATATCTGGTATAGAGGCGTTATTGAAGGAGAAAATAAACCGGTATGGATACACAGCAACAATGTTGTGAGGGATACTGAAGAACTTAATGATAATGAAGATGTTTAAGAGGTGCTCTGCACCTCTTAATTTATTTCATATAACGTTTCCAGCGATGTAAAAAATCCATCGGCGCCGATTTCTATCAGTCTGTCGGCTTCTTTTTGGCTTTTTACAGTATACGGGTACACTTTTAAATTGTACTTGTGGCATTCTTCAATAAAAGCGGCATCGGTAATTTTTTTATTAGGGTGCACACTAACAGCATTAAGACCGGTCATGTTTACATATTTTCCGGCATTAATCATCGGGTAATGCATCAGAAAACCAAGCTTAATATCCGGATTGCATTCGGCAATCCTGAGAAGAGCTGTATGGTCAAATGATGAAACGATAATATTTTCGAGATTATAATATTGATTCGTAAGGTCTGCGACCTGTTTTTCTATCCCAGCATGGGGGACAGGAGAATTTTTAATTTCAATATTAAGGAGAATATCTTCAGGCATAGACTGAAGGATTTTTTGTAAAGACGGAATTTTGGCACCGGCGAATTCAGCATTAAAGTATTTACCGACATCTATAGCCTGAAGCTCGTCAAAAGTATACTGGTTAACAGCGAGTTTCGCATCCTTATTATAGCGCTTCAGCTTATAGTCATGCACGACGACCGGCACTTCGTCTTTCGTCAGCTGAACATCCAGTTCGATTGCACGTGCACCGTGTTCGACTGCTGTTCTAAATGCGGCTTCCGTGTTTTCCGGGGCGATGGACTCAGCACCGCGGTGGGCAAACACAATAACCATAAAATTCACTCCAATTTTAATTAAACTTTAATACTTGTAGTGTAACATTCCAAAGTAAAGAAATTATTAAGATGACATAAGAAAGGAAGGGTCACTGTGACAGTAAAATATAATACTGTTAAATTGATGGATATCGATTTTATCAATATATCCAGATACTCATTTTTAAAACATATCGTCTATCCGTCTATTGAACAGCAGAAAAAATGTTTTATCGTCACGGCAAATCCGGAAGTTGTTATTGCAACCCGGGATGATCCGGACTTTAAAACGATAGTTAAAAGTGCTGACTACGTGCTTGCTGACGGAATTGGTGTAGTCAATGCATCGAAATTAATCGGCAATCCGCTAAAAGAACGGGTAACTGGTGTTGACCTGATGTACGATCTGCTGAAATATGCAGATACTAATAAAAAACGCGTATTCTTTTTAGGTGCCAGTGAAGAAGTGAATATTAAAGTGGCTGAAATTGTTAAAAAAGATTATCCCGGCCTGATTATAGCGGGCAGGAAGAATGGCTATTTTAATAGATATGATGACGATATTGCTGATTACATTGCTGGAACGAAACCTGATATTATCTTTGTTGCGCTTGGCGCGAAGCGGCAGGAAGGCTGGATACACCATTATTTGGAGAAATTCGATAAAGGTATATTTATCGGTGTCGGCGGCAGTTTCGATGTGCTGAGCGGACAGCTCAAACGGGCTCCGGCTATATGGATTAAGCTGCAGCTGGAATGGCTTTACCGCTTAATTAAAGAACCTCACAGAATGAGACGGGATTTAAAAGTACTGGAGTTCATGCTGCTGCACGTCCCGGTAATTAAAACAATTATGAAGTGGCTTGGATTCTCAAAGTCCAAGCCGAGATCAAACAGGGACGGCATACGCTAAAGTATTTATGTCCGGCCTCTCTTTTATGGTAAGATATTTTTAAGTTTCAACACATCATGAAGCGGGGGAGATCAAATGACCGGAGAAATGATATTTGTCGGACTTGTCATTGTATTAATGTTAATAGGCTTATCATTTGAAGTAATCCGTGCGGATTTCTTAATATTTTTAGTTCTGGTTATTTTTCTGATTACCGGCGTGATTAGCAGCGAGCAGGCTTTAAGCGGCTTTTCAAACGAAGGGATGCTGACTGTACTGCTCTTGTTTATCGTGGCCGGTGCAATTCAAAAACACGGCATAATAGAACTTGTCGTTTACAGGCTGCTCGGCAAAGCTGCCAATGTGAAAAAGAGTATGATTAAAGTAATGCTGCCGGTCGGTCTCTCTTCGGGTTTTCTTAATAATACTCCGATAGTCGTTGCCTTAACACCGATAATTAGAGATTGGGCGGTCGATAACGGCTACAGTCCATCTAAATTCCTGATTCCTTTATCTTATATGACGATTTTAGGCGGAACGATTACCATGATAGGGACGTCGACGACTCTGGTTGTACACGGACTGCTGGTTGGTGCGGGGCTCGAGGGTTTCTCATTCTTTACTTTAGCTGCAGTAGGTGTGCCGATTACCGCAGCGGGCTTAATTTACTTGCTGACATTAGGCTATAAACTGCTGCCGGAACATCTTGGAGCTAAGGAGCAGATTAGCCAGGAAACAAAAGAATTTCTTGCAGAAGCCATAATAGAAGATAAATTTGAACACGAAGGAGAGACTGTTACCAAGCTCGGCCGGGATGTTCTGGATGGAATCTATGTGATTGAAATTATAAGAAATAACAGCAGAGTCTATCCTGTCACAGGCGAGACTAAAGTGCTTGCCGGCGACCATATCATTTTTTCCGGTTCTCTGAATACTATAGGGAAAATCCAAAAATTTAAAGGTGTCACTATTAAAACAGGTACAGAACTTACGCTTGATGATGTCGTTAATAAAGACAGTCATCTGATTGAAACAGTTGTCTCGCATAACTCATCGCTGTTAAATAAAACGCTTAAAGAGGCGAACTTTAAAACGCGCTACGACGCCGGTGTTATTGCGATTCACCGAAATAATCAGCGTATTAAAAGCAGGGTGGGGGATATCGTTTTAAAAACAGGGGATACACTGCTCCTCCTTGCGGATAATAATTTTATTAATATGCACAAATATTCCGGAGATTTTTACGTGGTAAATGATGTTGCTCCGCCTGAAAATCTCAATCAGGATATGAGAAAAGGCTGGGTCAGCTTAATCGCTCTGGTTTCTATGATTCTTGTAGTGACCTTGGGCTGGTTCACAATGCTTGAAGCTATGATGATTCTTGTTGTGCTCCTGATTGGTTTTAAATTTATTTCACCGAATGAAGTGAAGAAATTTGTACAATTTGATGTTATCCTGCTGATTTCGAGCGCCTTTGCCGTCGGTGCTGCAATGACGGAATCGGGATTAGCACAATATATAGCAGGCGGGCTGACAGCACTTGCAACGCCGTTCGGGATACTCGGTGTGCTTTTCATTGTTTATCTCGTCACGAATTGTTTTACTGAAGTCATTACAAACAGCGCAGCAGCAGTACTTATGTTTCCGATAGCACTTGAAGTTGCAGATGCGATGAATATTGAATATATGGGTTTGATAATTACTGTAGCAATTGCCGCATCAGCAAGTTTTATGACGCCGATCGGCTATCAGACTAACTTAATTGTTTACGGACCCGGCGGTTACAAATTTAGTGATTATATAAAGGTCGGTGCACCGCTTGCTCTGATAACGATGTTTATCGCATGTTTTATTATTTACTTTGTCTGGTATTAGCTGACTTGAGGAAATGGAATATTATATTTCAACGAGATTACAACTGTGTTACAATACTTAATGAACGAAATGAAAAGTCATTGTATGTGAGGTCCTAACTTGAGACAAATATTATTATCAATATTTGTATTATTTCTATTCGGATGTAATCAAAACGATAAATTTTCTAAAGCGGAAGATTTATCGCCAGTTGCTAAAACACATTTCACTGCAAGTAACTTGGTTATAACGGCATCGGGAGATACTGCAAATAATTCATCGAACAGTACAGCTGATAACAGCAGATACGATACTGAAAATTTACTGAAAAACAATATAAATGATTCTAAACAGTCAGACAGCGCAGAGTTTGAATTACTTCTCCGGCAAATTAACGAAACTCATGACGACATATTTAATATATGGGATGATAACTTTATTCCGCTTTATAATGCGTACCAGTTTGACGAGCTGAAAGTGGAATATGCAGCTGATGAAATTACGAATTTAAATGAAAGCTATGTGGGTCTTCAGGAAGAAGTCCAGAATCTTTCAATTCCTGATAATTTGCCTGAAAATGAGCGCCTCCGTGTTCAGGAGATAAAGGACGATCTGCTCCTTGCGATATCGAACCGGTCACTCGCTGTCATCGAATTTAAATCGATGCTCGGCAGCGGCGAAGAGTCTCATCAGGCCCTGATGGATATTCATATTGCAAACAGCAACCGCTACTTAAATGAAGCTAAAGAAGTTAATGCGGAACTCGTGCTTAAAAATGAAAAGCTGATCACAGTTAAATAATTAAAAAACACTGATTATCAGTGTTTTTTTATGTTTAAGATGCAGTGAAGCGGGAAGATTAATGAGTAGAATCATATTTACAGGAGGAATTAATTTATGGCCAAAAAAGTAGCTGTTATCATGACGGATTTAGTCGAAGATATCGAATATACTAGCCCTAAAGAAGTTATTGAGGAAGCAGGGCATGAAACGGTGCTCATTTCTCCGGACGGTTCAACTGTAGAAGGTAAAAAAGGCGGAAAATTTGAAGCGGATAAGTCTATCGGAGAAGTAACGCCGTCTGATTATGATGCGCTGTTAATTCCAGGCGGATTTTCACCTGATGGTTTACGGGGTGACAAGGAAGACCGATTTGGCAAGTTCGCCAAACATTTCCTGGAAGAAGACAAACCGGTATTTGCAATTTGCCATGGGCCTCAGCTTCTGGTAGATACTGATTTATTAAAAGACAGAAAAATTACAAGTGTTAAAAATGTTAAAAATGATTTGATTAATGCGGGAGCGAATTGGGAAGACAGCCCGCTTGCGGTTTGCGGCAATCTTGCTACGAGCCGGACACCTGATGATTTAGATCAGTTTAACGCTGAAATTAAAAGACAATTAGGTTAAAAGTAAAGGCTGCAGCGGAATTCCGCTGCAGCCTGTTATTTAATTATTATTCTACTGTGACCGTACGTGCGACTGCAGAAGGATCGCCGAAACTGTCGAATATAGCATAAGCTATAGTATATTCACCGGGAGTTTCATTATCAACTTCTCCTGAAATATACAGCTGATTGCTGATATCTGTGCCATCGACGTCGAGAACCCGAACACCGTCTTTTGGATCAAATGATTCGTCGGTGTTTATAGTTAAGTCTTCAGTGCCGCTGAAAGATACAGAATTTCCAATACCGGAAGAAGAATCTGAGCTCTTGTCTGAAGAGGATTTACCAAGCTGTTCTTCAGTCGGAGGAATCTGCGGTACAGAGTCACTCTCAGAAGCGGAAACTGTAACCTGGCGGACATGCTCATAATAGCCGCCGCGTGAATTTTCTACGCGGTAAGTTACACTATATGTACCGGGACTTTCAGTATTTACGGAGTTGTTTGTCACGTTTATACTGCTGGTAATATTTCCGTCCTCGCTGTCAACTGCGTATACACCGCTCAGAGGGTCAAAAGTATCGCCAGTTTGAACGTTAATATTGCCGACACCTTTTATTGCAGGTATACTGCCGGAATGGGCGAGAATCTCATCTTCCATTGTGGGGCCATCATAGTTTTCGTAAGCCTGATCTGTATTGTTCTCAGTTTCTTCGACATTTGTATCTATAAAATCACTGATAACCGGAGCAATCGGCAGTGCACCAATCATAAATTTTACTAGCGTATTTACATTCATTTATTACACCTCTGAATTTACAGTACTTTTTTTAATTTTAGCATATTGCAGACAGAACGACCAAGAATAGTTCGGATAGGGAGAGAAGAGATTTGACTTACATATTATTAATAGCAGGCTTCGTATTACTAATTAAAGGGGCGGGATATTTTGTTGACGGTGCGTCGGCAATAGCGGGGAAATTACATGTGTCCCCGCTCATTGTGGGTCTGACAATTGTTTCTCTCGGCACGAGTGCTCCGGAAGCAGTCGTCAGTATTATTGCGGCCCTGGAAGACAACGGTGATATGGTCATCGGGAATGTTCTGGGAAGCAATATCATCAACATCTCTCTGATGCTCGGAGTGACAGCGCTGATTTCTCCAATGATTATCGAACGGGAAACACAAACACGTGAAATTCCATTTTCACTGGCTGCAGCGGTGCTGCTGATTATTTTTATGTCAGACCGCTTTTTGCTGTCCGCTGAATCCAGCGAAATCGGACGATTTGACGGTGTGCTGCTCTTAGTGGGTATTGTTTTATTTTTATATTATATATTTGTAAAAGCCCGCCGGACTAAAGAAGCAACTTTAGATGATGAAGCAAAAAAATCGGGAAATGATTCAAGCTGGTTTAAAAATATCGCCCTTTTTGTAATCGGGCTCGCAGGTATTATATTCGGCGGTAACCTGGTCGTTGACAGTGCGTCAACGATTGCACTTTCTCTCGGTATGAGCCAGGCACTTGTCGGACTGACGATAGTGGCAATCGGTACATCGCTGCCGGAGCTGACGACATCTATTTCTGCTGCCAGAAAAGGCGAGGCTGGGATGGCCCTTGGCAATCTCATAGGCAGTAATATTTTTAATATATTATTTGTACTCGGCATATCCGCGGTAATCAGTCCATTAAGTGTCAGTGATTCGCTGTTTGCAGACGCATGGATACTCATTGCCATATCTGTTATTCTGCTGATTCTGGCTTTATGGAAAGGCAGGCTGTCACGCCTTGGAGGCGGAGTGCTTGCTGCTTTATATTTAGTTTATCTCGTTTACATTATTTTAAGAGGATAAAATCGTGAGAGCTGCAGGGAAGAAAGTTTGGTAAATTAGAAAATCCGTATATTTTACTCCCAGGGGTAAAATATACGGATTTGCTTATAAATATTATTTTTCGTTATGCCATTTAGCAGCCAGCAGCGTGTTATTCAAGACCATTGTGATTGTTAACGGACCGACTCCGCCCGGTACTGGTGTAATGTAGCTTGCTACTTCTTTGGCACTGTCGAAATCAACATCTCCGACTAACTTCTCATCGACTACAGTATTACCCACGTCAATTACGATTGCGCCTTCTTTTAAGTCAGAGCCTTTAATCAGACCCGGTTTACCTACAGCGCTTACGACAACATCGTAATTCTTAAGACTTGAAACCATATCTTTAGTGCGTGAGTGCATCAGGGTTACGGTGGCGTTTTCGTTAGTTAATAATTTAGCGACCGGCTGTCCTACAATATGAGAACGTCCGACAACAGCAACGGTTTTGCCTTCTAAAGAACCTGTGTGTTTCAAGAGCTCCATAATACCGAGGGGTGTGCATGGTACGAAGGTGCGCTGGCCGGTATAAAGGCGGCCGATATTAATCGGACTGAAACCGTCTACATCTTTATGCGGAGCAATTGCTTCCAGCACTTTATTTTCGTCTACCTGCGAAGGCAGCGGAACTTGTACAAGAATACCGTTTACTTTATCATCTTTATTCAATCTTTCAACTTCAGCGAGTACATCTTCTTCTGAAGTATCTTCATCGAGACGCACGATAGAAGATTCCATTCCAATTTTTTCAGCAGCTTTGTTTTTAGAACGTACATAGCTTAAAGAAGCGCCGTCGTTGCCTACAATTACTACTGTAAGGTTTGGTACAATTCCCTGTGATTTTAATTTTTCAACTTCGCTTTGTAATCCGGCGCGGTAATCTTTAGCAATTTCGCGTCCGTTTAATAATTCTGCAGTCATAAAAAATTCCTCCCTAAAAGTTTGTCTGTTTCATTATCTCGAAAATCATAAGAAAAAGCTATAGATATAATCTGATATCCGTCCCAAGAAATTAGTAGTGTTTATCTATTTAAGTTATACTGATGTTAAGTTCATATTACATAAGTGTAACAGTATGAAAGGGGAATAATTATGAACGTTGCAGTAATTGGCAAGGGTGGCAGGGAGCATGCCATTGTCAAGATGTTGGCAAATTCAAAAAGTGTTAATAATATTTATGCCATACCGGGAAACGCAGGCATGCGGGAAATATGCGAAGTAATGTACCGCGTCGATGAAGAGGATTTTGATGCGATTGCGGGAATTTGTATTGAGAAACAGGTCGACTGGGTCGTCATAGGGGATGCCGGTCCATTATCACTCGGCCTGGCGGATTTTTTAATTGATGAATACGGCCTTACTGTTTTCGGACCGCGTAAAAAAGAAGCCCGTATGGAAACAAGTAAATCTTTTACGAAAAATCTGCTTAAAAAATATAATATTCCTACAGCCGATTTCAAAGTGTTTGAAAGTTACGACGAAGCAAAAAAATATATAGAATCGGCAGTACCGCCGTATGTCATAAAAAAAGACGGTTTGTCGGAAGGCAAAGGAGTCGTCATTATAGAAAGCACAGAAGAGGGTTTAAAAGCGCTGGAGCAACTCGCAGTGCTGTCTGATGAAGGTGATATGCTGGAGCCGCTGCTGATTGAAGAATATTTACAAGGTGAGGAATTTTCATTAATGGTCATGGTTAATGAAGATTATACGCACACATTTGAAGTGATTGCCCAGGATCATAAAAGTGCATTCGGCAAAAATAAGGGTCCGAATACCGGCGGCATGGGAGCTTATGCACCTGTCACCCATATCAGTGAAGCAGTCAGGCTGGAAGCCATTGAAAAAATTATAAAACCGACAGCAGAGGCGATGGTTAAAGAGGGGCTCAGCTATTTCGGAGTGCTGTATCTCGGTGCCATGCTTACAGATAAAGGTGTTAAGGTACTTGAATATAATGCGAGATTCGGCGACCCTGAAGCCCAGGTGCTGCTTTCTATGATAGACAGCGATTTTGCATGCATCCTTGAAAAAGTGCAGAGGAAAGAACCGCTCAGCATTGACTGGAAAGACGGTTACACTGTCGGTGTGATGCTTGCGACAGAAGGTTATCCTTATGAGTATAAGCGGGGTATTGGAATTGCATTTACAGATGAAATAATGGATCGGAGTTTTATCAGCGGGCTGGCGCAGACCGAAGAAGGTGACTACATTTCTTCAGGCGGCCGGATTATGCTCGTAACAGGAACCGGCAAGACGATTGAAGAAGCTCTGAAAGCAGCCTACAGCAGCGTCGAAGAAATACAATTCGATAAGAAAGAAATATTTTACAGGACGGATATTGCACACCGTGCGCTGTTATCAAAATAAAAAAGAGGTCGGCTGAATGCCGACCTCTTTTGCATGAGTAAAAAACAATTAAATGATATAATTATTCCTTATCATGTGCGATTATGCGCGTGAAAAACTAAGTATATTATTCGAAATTTTTTAGCTGATATCAATATTATAATTATTATCTGTTATTAAGCTATATAGCCGAAAAAATTAAATATAAACATAAATATGCTGGAGAATGATTTTTATAGTTGAATTTTATATAATAGAAACGATTGAGGTGACAGGATGATAAGTAAGTTCAGAAATCGCAGTGAAGTGATTATAAGTTTTATACTCGGTGTATTTTTTATTGTATTAGGTCTTTTTATTTTGTTTAACACCGGTCAGATTAAAAATGAAGAAGTACCTGTTGAGGAAGATAAAATAGAAACAATTTTTGATTTAATTAATGCTTTCTTCGTCGAGGTATCGAATATGCTGTCCATGATGATTGGAGGATTTCCAATTATTGCAGGCATATTGATTATTTTGTTTGGTCTGTTTATGTTTAAAGTTGGTTCGTGGATTAACACTACTACTAAATACGATGTGCCGCTGACGTTTTTCTTTATCGGTCTGTCTCTGGTACTGTTTGTCGTTACGACTATATTAATGACACAAGTTTACGGTCTTTTTGCACTGCTGTTTCTAGTTGCTTTTATTATTCATTTACTGTTCAGTGTATTTAATGAGTACTTAAACCCGGACCACCGAAAAGAACATTATATGATTATTCTGCTGTTCTACGGTATTGCATATTTCTTTACACAGAATGCAGTGTATTCAAATATAGAGTCAACAATATCGCCGACAGATGTGCTGTCGATTAATTTATTTTTTGCACTCGTCTGGATATCATCGTTCATGGCACTGTGGGTCGGCGTTTTCCTGCTGAAGGCGAACAACCTGCTGAAAAAACCGGCAGATGGCCAGCCTGCAAAACTGTCGCGTTTGAATAAAAAGAAAAGCAGCAAAAAAAACTTTGCGCCCGATAAATATTTAGGATTTTCACAGAAGCTGTATGATTTCCGCAACAAAATTCTGGATAAGCTGAAAGAATTTTTTGAAACGGATCTGCCTTCCTGGTTTAAAGTCAACTATTTAGAAATAATCTTTGGGATTATCGTGCTGATCTTCGTCTTTTTAGAATTTAATAACCGCAACGGTGTATTCGTCGAAGGATACTTCAAATTGAATCAGATGCAGACGATTTACGAATGGGTTAATTTGTTTATTACTCTGGTGCTTGCAGTTTTATATTTAGTGTTCACGATTATGAATCTGGTAAAAAAACGATACTATCACAGACAGATGATCGTCATTTTCATACTTTGGCTGAATGTGACCGTCAGTCTGTATATCACACTTTTTAAAGATGTCGAGCTGTCATTGTTTATTTTACCATTCAATGTATTACTCGTATTACTGCTGACACCGCTTTTACTCATCAGTATATTTAAGGAATTCAAAGGGGACGATAAAAATGAGCCGGATAGAAAAATATAATTACAGCGGCCGTACGGATGACGCAGCTGTTCACGAGAGAATTCATCAGGTTATTAAAGATTATAACGGAGAATCGGATGTACCGGTGATTACAGGCTTCAGTTCGGACGAAGGTGTAAAACGCAATAAAGGCACGGCCGGTGCAGCAGAAGGGCCGTTTAAAGTCCGCGAGAAAATGGGGCCCTATGCATTCACGGACGACTTGTACGACTTCGGAACAATCATCGGTACGGAAGATTTGGAGCAATCTCAGAAAGATTTGGGTGATGCTGTTTACAACGTTTACAAAAATAACAGTTTTCCGATTATTATCGGAGGAGGGCATGAAACATTTTACGGTCATTATTTAGGGGCGAGACAGGCATTCAGCGGCAGCCTTGCCATTGTAAACTTTGATGCGCACTTGGATCTCCGTGACGAGAGACCTTCATCCGGAACGATGTTCCACCAAATCTTATCTGAGGATCAGGAAGCGGATTACTATTGTCTCGGCCTGCAGCCGCAAGGAAATACAAAAACATTGTACGACACAGCTGATAAATTCGGCGTCCAATATTATACAATCGATGAAGTCAGAGAAACGGATGCTGCTGATAAAGTAGCTGAACAGCTGGAGAAATACGATGCTGTGCTGATGACCTTATGTATGGATTCGCTGCAGCAGGCGGCCGCTCCTGGTGTGAGTGCGCCGAGCCCGAACGGTTATACTCCTTCGGAAATTCATAAACTGATAGGCAGGTTCGCAACTCTTCCAAATCTTAAAAGTTTTGATGTGTCCGAAGTATCGCCGCCGCTCGATATTAATGATCAGACAAGTGCGATGGCTGCGAGCATCATCCACAAATTTTTATCGGCTCGGGCATCATTTTAAGTTCGAAAAATTTAAAAACGGGTATAGCATATAATATAACTTTATAAATAAAGGAGTATTTAACTATGACCGGACCATTAACCAATACACAAATTGATGAGCGGGAAAAAGAAGCCCGTGAGCTGGTGAAATCAAAAGCAGGGAAATCTGCGTTAGCGGCAGCTTTGCCTATACCGCTTCTCGACATTGGTACAGACATGAAATTAATGAATGAAATTACCGGTGACATTGAAGATATATTCGGTATTACACATGATGAAGTATCGAAATACACCGATGATATGAAAACAAGAGCTGCTGTAATGATTTCCAGTGCCGGCGGGGAATTTGTCGCACGGAAAACTATCGGTTACGCAGTGAATAAGATAGGCAAGAAAAACAAAAAAGCAGAGGGACGCTTCGGAGTAGTACCTCTGGTGACTCAGGGTTCAACAGCATTAATCAGTTATTTTCTGATGAAAAAGCTTGGCTATGACCACATTGATAAATGCGTAGAGTATTTAAGATCTAAAAATATAGACAGTTCTGTGCATGAATCCTAAAAGTGGTGTAAAATAAGTGTAATCATTGAGAAATCCACACTTAAAGGAGAAAACATAATGGAAACAAAGTCATTTCTAATTATAGACGAAACGGGTATTCATGCACGCCCGGCAACAATACTTGTGCAGACGGCAACAAAGTTCGAGTCGGATATCGAGCTCGAATATAACAGCAAAAAAGTAAATCTAAAATCAATTATGGGTGTAATGTCATTAGGAGTAGGGAAAGGTGCTGAAGTAACCATTTACGCGGACGGCAAAGACGAGGAAGAAGCAATTGAAGCAATTTCCGAAACTTTATCTAGCGAAGGACTGACTGAATAATGCCAGAAATTATTGCAGGTTTAAAATTGAGTGAAGGAATCGGCTTTGGAAGCATATTTATTTCCGAAAGAGCAGATATCGAAGCCTCGAACAGAGAAATCGATGCTGGTCAAATTGAAGAAGAAATATCAGCATACAAGGAAAGTATTCAGGCAGCTCATATCCAGCTGCGCAAACTTCGGGAAAATGTCGATGAGCACCTCGATGAGGACAGCGCCGCAATTTTCGATGCGCATATTATGATGCTGGATGACCCGGGTTTTAATGAGCAGATTATTAACAGCATCAATAACCTTAACAATGCTGAAAAAGCGATTCAGCTGGCCGGTGAAGTGTATATTACAAAATTCGAATCACTCGATTCGGAGTATATGAAAGCACGGGCACTGGATGTTAAAGATATTTGTATGCGTTTAATAGCAAATGTACAAGGTGTGCAGCTGACGGATTTAACGCGCGTGGACGAACCTGTAGTAGTTGTTGCAGATGAATTAACACCATCTGCTTCAGCACAATTAGACAGTAAGTATATTAAAGGTATCATTACAGCAACAGGCGGGATGACCAGCCACTCGGCTATTATTGCCCGCAGTTTGAATATCCCGGCGATTTCAGGTATACCGGATATTTTATCTAAAGTGACTCACGGAGATGATATTATCATCGACGGTTTCACCGGGGATATCGTACTTTCGCCGACAGAGGTTGAAATGGCGGCATACAGTGAAAAGCTGAAAGCGCAGGAAGAACGGGAAGAAAAATTAAAAGATTTTATCGGTAAGGAAACAAAAACGCTCGATGGTATTAATATCAGCTTGTATGCGAATATTAAAGGACCGGAAGATCTTAACGATGTCAGCAGCAACGATGCAGAGGGCATCGGTCTTTACCGCACGGAATTTCTTTATATGAACAGAATGAATCTGCCGTCTGAAGAAGAGCAGTTCGAAGCGTATAAGGCTGTACTTTCGGATATGGATGATAAGCCGGTAATTATTCGGACACTTGATATTGGCGGAGATAAAGAATTGTCTTATTTAAATCTGCCTAAAGAAAGCAATCCATTCTTAGGTGAACGGTCCATCCGTTTTCTGTTAAAAAATGAAGAAATTTTTAAAACACAGCTGCGCGCACTCGTACGTGCAAGCGAACATGGGAATTTGAAAGTAATGTTTCCGATGGTCACTACAATCGACGAGTTTAATAGAGCAAAAGCGCTGCTGATAGAAGAAAAAGAAAAATATGAAGCTGAAATCGGCAAAGAGCTGAATGAAATTGCAGCAGGTATTATGGTGGAAACACCTTCTGCTGCAATGATCAGTGATCAGCTTGCGAAGCATGTTGACTTTTTCAGCATCGGATCAAATGATTTAATTCAGTATACGATGGCTGCAGACCGTTTGAATGAACAAGTGAGTGATTTATATCAGACTTATCATCCGAGCGTGCTCGGACTAATTAAAAAAGTCATCGACAGCGGCCGGAATAATAATAAATGGGTGGGCATATGCGGTGAAATGGCATGCGATCATAAATCTATCGCGCTCCTGACAGGATTCGGTATTGATGAACTGTCAGTCAGCCCGAAAAAAATTCTCGGAATCCGTGAATATATTTCTGAAATTAAAAAAACTGATATGGAACAGCTGAGTGAAAGTGTACTGTCGTGCGACAGTGCAGAAGACGTTCTGTATTTAATTGAAGAACATTTAAACTTAACTTAATCTTAAATATTGTATAGTACACTGGACATGTAGAAGGATTCTACATGTCTTTTTTTACAAAAAGTGAAGGGAAGTTAATATATGCAGCGACAAAGCCGCAGACCGGCCGTCTTATTTTTATCACTGCCTATCCTTGCATGGGCCTTATTCGATTTTGCCAATACGATTTTCTCTGCCAATATAGTTACCTTGTTTTTCCCTCAGTATATAACCGAAATAATCGGAACAGATGCGCGGCTTGAGCAAATATCATCAACAGTAATTGCCTATGCCAATGCTGCCAGCGCTCTGTTTCTTATTTTATTTTCTCCTTTATTCGGAGTATTGATGGACAGATCAGGGAAACGTAAAAAATATATTATTATATTTACACTGCTGACAGTCGGAGCGTCTGTACTCATGGGGCTTTTCGGCGGTATGAATACCGGCACTGTATTCGGTATTCCGAACGGTTTATTTTTAACGATACTGCTGTTTGTATTTGCTAAATTTACTTACAGTTCAGGTAATGTATTTTACGACGGCATGCTGTCATCGCTCGGCAGTAAAAAAGAAGTGCCGCTGATTTCCGGATTCGGGGTGGCTCTCGGATATTTAGGCACTTTATTCGGTATATTCTCCGTTTTAATTATCGTTGGAGACAGCAGTATTCATAATGCCTTCTGGCTGAGCGGTATTTTATTTCTGCTTTTTGCACTACCCTTATTCTTCATTAATAAAGACCCTGTGCAGAAGATAAAAATGAAGCAGCCATTTTTAAAAGGATATAAAGATATTTATTATACTTTTAAAGAGGCCAAAAAATATCCTTCGATTTTCTTTTTTATGATTGCTTACTTTTTTATTAATGATGCTCTTGCAACAGCAATCGCAATGATGCAGCCGTATGCAACAACTGTCGTCGGCTTTGAAGCAAGTGCTTTTTTAATCGTTTTTATGGTCGCAACCTTATTCAGTATTGCGGGAGCTCTGGTCTTTGGGTTTATCAATCAAAAATATGGCTCCAAACCTACATTCAGCATCATTGGACTGCTTCTTGCTGCTGCTATTATTATTGCGGCACTGCCGCTTCCGATGTGGACATTTTGGATTGCCGCCAGTTTATTCGGTATAGCGATGGGATCTGTCTGGGTAGTTTCAAGAACTATTATTATCGAGCTGTCACCGGAAGGCAAAGAAGGACAGTTCTTCGGTTTATTTGCGTTCAGTGCGAAAATGAGCGCCATCGCCGGACCGTTTATTTACGGTACAATCACTCTGGTATTGAGCGATTTCGGCACCGCAGCATCGCGTATTGCGATAACGAGCCTACTCGTGATGGTAATTATCGGCTTATACTTCCACAGCAGAGTAAAAATACCCCATAATCGCGCAGTTTAAATTTTATAAATCAAAGTATGTTAATTAATTCACAAATATGTCACTAAATTTTAAACCTAAGTATTTAATAGAAAGCGGTAAAACAGTTATAATAATAGGTATGAATATGGGGTGATTACAAATGGATGAGGTATTAATTGGACGCGTTTTAACCGGTATGACTTTAGGCTTTCATATAATTTTCGCCACTATCGGGGTCGGTGTTCCAATAGTGTTTATGGTTCTTGAATTTTTAGGGCTGAGGAAGAAAGATGCGCAGTACTTAACGATGGCACGGCGTATCGCAAAAGGTTATACGGTCACCGTTGCAGTAGGTGTGGTAACCGGAACCATAATCGGACTGCAGCTGTCATTGATATGGCCGGACTTTATGAGACTCGGCGGTCAAATTATAGCATTGCCGCTGTTTATGGAGACCTTTGCGTTTTTCTTTGAAGCAATATTCCTCGGAATATTTTTATATACATGGGATCGTTTTAAAAATCCCTGGTATCACTGGCTGTTAAATATACCGATTGTTATCGGTTCGACTTTGTCGGCGGTTTTTATTACGACGGTGAACTCATTTATGAATACACCGGCAGGATTTGACTTTGAAGGCGGAGAACTTTTAAATATCGATCCGATTGCCGCAATGTTCAATCCTTCGTCATGGGTCAGAGTATTCCACGTTGTCGTTACGGCATATATGACGATTGCTTTCCTTATGGCGACAATCAGTGCCGTGAAGCTGCTCAGATCATCACATAAAGAAGATAAAACATATCACAAAAAAGGCTTAAAAGTGATGATGTCAATCGGAATAATTATGGCAGTATTGACACTGCTGGCAGGAGATTTAACAGCGAAATTCCTGCACGAACATCAGCCTGAAAAACTTGCGGCTTTTGAATGGCACTTTGAAACAGAAGAAAATGCAGATTTAGTACTGTTTGGTATTTTAGATGAGGAGACGCAGGAGGTTAAATATGAACTGCGTATTCCATGGGTACTCAGCTTCCTCGCAGGAAATTCATTCGATACTGAAGTGACAGGGTTGAATGATATACCGGAAGATGAACATCCGCCGCTGATTATCCATTACTTCTTTGACTTAATGGTATTCTTCGGAATGTACGGACTCGGTATCGCTGCTGT
The DNA here is from genome assembly GCF_015235105.1 of Jeotgalicoccus nanhaiensis. NCBI lineage: Bacteria > Bacillati > Bacillota > Bacilli > Caryophanales > Staphylococcaceae > Jeotgalicoccus > Jeotgalicoccus nanhaiensis. The sequence continues at coordinate 186,069 of NZ_JADGLW010000001.1, read as the reverse complement.
GTACTTTATCGTTAAATTTACTAAGCGGTGGACAAAAATACACGAGCACCATCCGGCACTGCTCTATATGTACGCCCTCGCCGGTCCACTCAGTTTTCTGGCAATAGAAGCAGGCTGGTTCTTAGCAGAAATGGGACGGCAGCCATGGATTGTCAGAGGCTATATGAGAGTGTCTGAAGCGGTGACACAGGCAGACGGTTTAGGTATTACGCTGATAGCTTTTGCACTCCTGTACATGGTGCTCGGAGCGACATGTATATATGTGCTGCTCAGAATGTTTAAAGGCAAATCAGCTGAAGAAGATAAATTAAACTGGTATGGAGAAACCGGCATTATATCGAAAGGTGAAGGAGGTCAATTGCCATGAGCCTAGATTATGAGATTATCGGTGTAACTGTACTTTGGACCTTTTTATATCTCTATGTCATCATCGCATCGATTGACTTCGGTGCCGGATTTTTTAACTTTTATTCAAAATTGACAGGTGATGATAATATCATCAGTCCGATTATTTCACGATATTTAAGTCCGGTATGGGAGACAACAAACGTCTTCTTCGTCTTTTTCTTCGTCGGAATTGTCGGGTTTTATCCGGATACAGCATATTATTTAGGTACGACCTTGTTAATTCCGGGGTCGATTGCTCTGATACTGCTGTCGATACGCGGCTCGTATTACGCGTTTAACTCATACAACCGGGAAAGCAAGCTGTCATGGTCAGCCTTGTACGGTGTAACAGGACTTCTTATACCGGCGGCGCTGTCGATTGCACTTGTCATTTCAGAAGGCGGTTATATAGAAGAAACCGCCAAGGGCATCGATTTAAACTTTGAAAATTTAATTTTCAGCACTTACGGCTGGTCGGTTGTCTTTCTCGCAATTATTTCAGTGCTTTATATTTCGAGCGGTTTTCTAACGTTCTATGCTGCAAAAGCTGAAGATAAGAAAGCAAGTGAATTAACGAGAACCTGGTTTTTAATCTGGGCCTTGCCGACGCTCGTTATTACCCAGTTTACGTTTTTAGGACTAAGACAGCATAACTATGAACACTTTATGAGTGCTCAGAATTACTGGTATTTATTTGGGCTGAGTCTTCTTGCAATGCTGATTGCGGTCTTCTTAATCTGGCAGCGCCGCAACTACGGTACAGCTTTCATTATGATAATGCTGCAGTACGGTTTTGCTTTTTACGGCTATGGTATCAGTAAACTGCCGTATATACTTTATCCGTATGTAAATATTAATGACGCTGTTGTTAACGAAAATATGGCATTTGCATTGACAGTCGTCTTCGTATTAGGTTTACTATTATTAATTCCATCACTATTCCTGCTTGTAAGACTGTTCCTGTTTGATAAGGATTATGTGAAAGGGAAGCAAAAATACTAGTTACTTAAAGAATAGGTTGATACTATGAAAAAAGAAATTGCAGTCATCGGACTGGGCAGATTCGGCGGAAGCATCGTTATGGAACTGAGTGAAATGAACGTGGATGTCCTTGTTATTGATACGGACGAAACACGTGTCAATGAATATCAGGATTATTATTCTGAAGGTATTATCGGAGATTCAACAGATGAAGCGATGCTGAAAAGCATCGGCATTGATAATTATGATAATGTCATCGTAGCTATCGGAGATAATATTCAGGCGAGCATCTTATCGACACTGATTTTAAAAGATCTCGGTGTTAAAAAAGTAACAACTAAAGCTCAGAATTCCTATCACGGCAGGGTGCTTGAAAAAATCGGAGCTGATATAGTCGTCCATCCCGAAAGGGATATGGGGCGCAGGATTGCCCATAGACTGGTATCTTCATCTGTTGTCGAATATTTGGAAGTATCGAGCAGCCATTCCATTATTGAATACAGCGCGAATGCAAGACTTGAAAATAAACGTATAAGCGATTTAAATATTCGCGAGAAATTCGGTATCAGTATTATTGCAATAAACAGAGACGGCGATATTATCGTGAGTCCGGACTCGCAAATAAGCATACTCAGTGGAGATATACTGATTCTTATAGGCAGTGTCCAGCAGCTGAATCATTTTGAGAGAGTTATGGAGCGTCTTAAATAAATACAGGAAACGTCAACAGCACCTCCCGGAGAAGGGAGGCGCTGTTTTTTATTAGGGGGAGTAATAATTAGTTAAATTCAATTCCGTAATGATCGAGAATATATTGCGGCATGAAGTATCGTGCTGTCTTTTTAGGATCAACGACCTGATTAATTTGTGTTTGGCCGCCAAGACTCATCAGCATCGTAAATTCCTCCATGCTCAAATCAGTTTTCGGCTGAAGCAGCTCAGCCATTTTATGAACTGAAGTATCAACAGCGGTATCGAGACTTTCATCGGAAACATTCAGATAAATACCTTCATCATTAATAATTACTGGATGTTCAGTTGGTAAATTCTTTGCTTTTTCAAATGTTACATTAACACTCGCGCTGACTTCAAGTCCTGATACACTGACTTCGCCGTCAGCCATCGCAGCATGTACATCACCGAGACCAAACAGCGCACCGTCATGATAGACAGGCAGGTACAGAGTGATGCCTTCTGTTATTTTCAGGCAATCCATATTGCCGCCATGGGTATCAGGCGTGCCGTTATTCACCGCTTCATCAGGCGGAGCTACACCGATTACACCGATCATCTTATTAACTGGAAGCGGCAAGCCGTTAAAATTGACTGTATTATTTTTAGTATCAACATCGTAAATACGGACGAGCGTTTCTTTCAGAGTATCTCCCATCACACCCATACCGGGGCCGGTCACCATAACTCCAGTATCGGAAATATCAATACTGTTAATCGTTATCTTTAAAACATCTCCCGATTTAACGCCATCTACGTAAACCGGTCCTGTTGCAGGATTAATTCTTTCCCAGTCAAGTCCGCCGAAAGAACCTTCCTCGGAAGTGATTTGCCCTGTAAAGCAGTCATGTGTTTCAATATCGACAGTATCTCCTAGCTTAACTGTTAACTTCGGCTCGTTCTCTTTGCTCATTGCATAAAAAAGATTATCCTTTGAAAGTTTATGGTGTGCCATTAAAATTCCTCCTTAATAATACATTCTTCTCTCATTATAGATTAAATTAAATTAAAGACAAAAAGGAGGTGTAGAGGAGTTACAGAAAATAAAAAAACACCGAAATCCCAACTAATCGGGACATCGATGCTTAAGTCATATTATTTTATTTATCGTCGTTAACTCTCATGATAATCGGAAGAATCATTGGACGCCGCTTCGTTTTGTTATAAAGGAAACCGCTTAATTCTTCAATAATCAGCTGTTTAACATTATACCACTCAACATTTTCTTTTGAATCGAGCAGCGTTTTGACTTCATCGCGGATTTTCTTCTCTGCACTGCGGATTAGACCATATGATTCTCTCATATAAACGAAACCGCGGGAGATAATATCCGGACCGCTTAACAGTTCGCCTGTTTCAAAATCAATTGTCAGCACGACGATTGCGAGGCCTTCTTCCGATAATGATTTACGGTCCCGGAGAACGATATTGCCGATATCTCCGATACCGTTGCCGTCAACGAATACTGTGCCGGCAGTGACGCGGTGTGAGAAACGCGCACTGTCTTTCGTCAGGGCAAGAACGTCGCCGATTTCAAAAACAAAAATATTCTCTTCTTTGACACCTGTTGAAATTGCCAGTTTCTTATGCAGGTCGAGCATACGGTATTCACCGTGAATCGGCATAAAATACTTAGGCTGCATCAGACGGAGCATTAATTTCTGTTCTTCCTGCGAACCATGTCCTGATGTGTGAATATTGGACAGTTTGCCGTGGATAACATCAGCGCCTGCTTTATAAAGCGCGTTGATTGTTTTGTTAACGCTCAAAGTGTTACCCGGAATCGGCGATGAACTGAAAACTACAGTGTCATCAGGAATGATGCTGATTTGTCTGTGTGTACCGTTGGCAATACGCGACAGTGCTGCCATCGGCTCTCCCTGTGAACCTGTACATAAAATCATCACTTTATGTTTTTCTATTTTGTTAATCATTTTAGGTTCTATAAATGTCTCAGGCGGAGCTGTAATATAGCCGAGCTCCTGGCCGATTTTAATGTTGTTTTCCATGCTGCGGCCAAAAATACAAATTTTGCGGTCGAATTTCACCGCAGCTTCAATTGCCTGCTGCACGCGGTAAATATTCGATGCAAAAGTAGCGAATATAATACGGCCTGTACATTTACGGAATATATCTTCAACGTTCTGGCCGACTGCTTTTTCACTGATAGTGAAGTTTGGAACAGTGGCGTTTGTTGAGTCTGACAGAAGGGCAAGAACACCTTCTTCACCAAGTTTCGCCATTTTGGCAAGGTTTGCCGGTTCGCCGACCGGAGTGAAGTCAAATTTGAAATCACCTGTATGAACAATATTGCCTTCCGGTGTCCGTACGATTACGCCGTAGGCTTCCGGGATAGAGTGAGTCGTTAAGTAAAACTCAATATCCATATGCTTAAATTTCAGAACGCTGTCCTCATCGATAGGAATTAATTCAGTCTGGCTGAGAAGATGGTGTTCCTCAAGTTTGTTGCGAATTAACCCCAAGGCAAGCGGACCTGAGTAGATAGGTACTGAAATTTGTCTTAATAAGAAAGGAATACCGCCGATGTGATCTTCGTGGCCGTGTGTTACAATCAGTGCACTGATTTTATCTTCGTTTTCTTTTAAGTAAGTGTAATCAGGTATTACATAATCAACGCCAAGTTCATCATCTGTTGGAAACTTGACCCCTGCATCGATAATAATAATTTCATCTTTATATTCGATACAGTATGTGTTTTTCCCGATTTCTCCCAGTCCCCCAAGAGCAAATACACCTACTTCATTTGATTCAAGCGTCATTACGCGATAGTCTCTACTTTAAAATCTTCGTTATTGTTTTGTTCGTATTCCAGATGCGCGGGACTAAGTGCCTGGATAAATTCGATGTTGTTCTGGTTCGTTTTCAAATAGTTGCGAACCTCTTCTTCTGTTTCTGCCTCGACATAGCGAATCTGTGTGTCTTCTCTAATGATACGCGTGTCCATATCTTCTTGGAAAAATACTTTAAATACTGCCATAATTTATGACTCCTTTGTTAGTTATTTATCATTATTAAAATAAATGTTAAAAATAAAAATATGTGCCTAAATTTTTTAAGCACATTATTTAGGGCGCTATTTACCCTTCATATATTCATTGCGCAATAAACCTTTTCTGCCCAGGATGCTTTTCAACTTTTTCTTAAGTTTCTCACGTAACCTTCTCAGCATACTATCACACCCTTATATACTTATTCTCATTTTACAATATAGACCCGGTACTTGCAAAGACTTTATAATAGTAACAAGGGAGGGAAAACTGTGAAGATAGAAAGGATTATGTCGACAGTTAAAAATGAGAAGATGCGAAGTGATAAAATATTTACCGGCATCGAGTTCAATGTCCGGGGGAATCAGGTCGTTATGAACTATGTATATGCTGACTACAGCAGTCAGACGGATACTGATGTGTACATGCCCCACGGAGAAGATCCGGTTTTTATTAACGAAGAAGAAATGAATATGCTGCTTCAGAAACTGCGTGAAAAAAATATTCAATATAATATCAGAAAAGATGAATTTATTTAAACTTAAAAAGACGGGGACTGTGTTTAACACAATCCCCGTCTTTTATATTGGTCCTATTCGAGCGGTTCGGCATTGCCGGTCGGCTCAAAAGGCGCCTTCTTATCAATATGGTCGTAAAACATTACGCCGTCCAGATGATCGAGCTCGTGCTGCAGGACAACTGCTAAAAAGCCTTTTGCCTTAATATCGATTTTCTCTCCATCGATTGTTACAGCACTGACGCGGATGCGTTTTTTACGTTGCACGATGCCTTCTATTTCTTCATCGACACTCAGGCAGCCTTCGCCGGCCGGTAAATAAGTTTCATTAACCGAGTGACTGATTACTTTAGGATTAATCAGCATGTAGTCGTATTCCGGATTGCCTTCTTCATCTGCAACATATATCGCAAGCATGCGCTTATCGAGACCAATTTGAGGTGCGGCAAGTCCGACACCCGCCCGGAGGGAGTATTTTTCACTCATTTCAGGATTCTGTGAGTTAATCAGATACTCTCTCATACTTTTTAATTCTGCTATTGTCTGTGCATCGATTTCTGCCACTTCGCTTACTTTTTTACGCAGCATCGGATGACCATCGCGCACAATATTTTCCATAGTCAGCATGATAAAACCTCCTTCGTTTCAAACACTCGGTTTATTATACAATATATTTGCGTTAAAATGGTATTGTAAATACTGATAAAAAAACTAAATTAACATGGGGGTACATATCGAAGTGAAGAAATTTATTGTATTACTGGGCGGAGCAGCCTTGTTTTTATCTGCCTGCAGCAATGCGGAATCCGAACTGAATGATTTTTACGATGCGTTTACCGGCAGTCTGACTGAAGAAAAAGGACTGGGCGAACTGAACGAACAGTATAATGAACTGGAAGGTTCAAAGGCATCGATGCAGGAAGAATTGAACAATGCTGATATTAAAGAGATTAACAGCATCAGCGAAGAGCTTCAGACTAATACTGCAGAGCGTCTTGAATTGCTGGAGGAAGAACGCGGGCTGATTGCGGATTCAGATGAAGCATTTGAAGATGCACGTGAAGCAGCGGAAGATATTTCGAATGAAGAATATAAAAAAGAAGCAGATTCTCTTGTAACAGCAATGAATGAGCGGTTTGACGCACATAAAACGATGACTGATACATATACAGAAGCCCTGCAGGCAGAAGATGCGTTGTTCGAATATTTAGGAAATGAAGATATTGCACAGGATGAGGTGGATGAACACTTAAACAAAATCGCCGAATACAGCGAACCGATTAACGAAGCATCCGAACGTTTTGCCTCTGAAACAGAAAAAATAAATCAGTTAAAAAGCGAAATAGAACAAATTCTTGAAAATAACTAAAAATCCAAGGTGTTACTAGAACAGATTTAACTGTATCATTAATGAAAACGCTGACATATCAACTCTGTACTAATCTGTTACACCTCTATTTTATTTACTGTTAGAACAGTAGTGTGATAAAATGAAATTAATTACAAACAAATCTAGAAGGGATTGTGAACATACATGGCAGCAAATAAGAAATTGAATCCAGTTGATGTTCTTTCAGAAATAGAAGCAAAATTTGAAATGCTTCAGATTTTGAATGAAAAAGGCGAAATCGTCAATAAAGACATGGATCCGAAATTATCCGATGATGAACTCGTTGAGTTAATGACGAGAATGGTTTGGACTAGAGTTTTAGATGAGCGTTCTACGGCATTAAACCGTCAGGGACGTCTAGGTTTCTATGCTCCGACAGCCGGTCAGGAAGCATCGCAGATTGCAAGTCACTACGCATTATCTGAAGGGGATTATGTACTCCCGGGCTACCGTGACGTACCTCAGTTAATCTGGCATGGCCTGCCGCTGACTAAAGCGTTCTTATTCTCACGCGGTCATTATAAAGGGAATCAGTTCCCGGAAGGTGTTAATGCACTCAGCCCGCAGATTATCATCGGTGCGCAGTATGTGCAGAACGCAGGTGTAGCACTCGGTCTTAAAAAACGCGGCAAAGAAAATGTAGCAATTACCTATACAGGTGACGGCGGAACTTCACAAGGGGATTTCTATGAAGGAATCAACTTCGCAGGAGCTTACAATGCACCGGCAATCTTCGTTATTCAAAACAATAATTACGCAATTTCAACACCGAGAGAATTGCAGAGTAAAGCTGCAACACTGGCTCAAAAAGCTGTAGCAGCAGGCATCCCGGGTGTTCTTGTTGACGGCATGGACCCGCTCGCAGTTTATCAGGTGACAAAAGAAGCACGCGACCGTGCAGTTGCGGGAGAAGGCCCTACGCTGATTGAGGCACTGTGCTACCGTTTTGGACCGCACACGATGGCGGGAGACGATCCGACGCGTTACAGAACTTCAGACGAAGACAGCGACTGGGAGAAGAAAGACCCGATTGTACGTTTCCGTACTTATTTAGAAGGTAAGAAATTATGGTCTAAAGAAAAAGAAGATGAAGTAATTGAACAGGCTAAAGAAGATGTAAAAGCGGCAATAAAAGAAGCAGATGCAACAGAAAAACAATCTGTAACTGAGCTGATGGACCTCATGTACGATGTGAAGCCGTCTAACTTAGAAGAACAGTATGAGTACTATAAAGGGAAGGAGTCTAAATAATTATGGCACAAATGACGATGATTCAAGCTATTACTAATGCTATGGCTACAGAACTAAAAAATGATGAGAATGTTCTCGTTTTCGGTGAGGACATCGGTGTCAACGGCGGGGTTTTCCGTGCAACAGAAGGTTTGCAGGAAGAATTCGGCGTAGACCGTGTATTCGATACGCCGCTTGCAGAGAGCGGTCTGGTGTCATTAGGTTTAGGCTTAACTTTAGAAGACTACCGTCCGGTAATTGAAATTCAGTTTTTCGGCTTCCTGTTCGAAGCAATGGATGGAATTGCGGGACAGATAGCTCGCCACAGAGTGCGTTCCGGAGCGAGCAAGCAAACACCAATCGTTATCCGCGCGCCATTCGGCGGCGGTGTTAACACACCGGAACTTCACGCAGACTCTCTGGAGGGCTTAATGGCTCAAACTCCAGGTTTACGCGTAGTAATTCCGTCAAACCCGATAGATGCTAAAGGACTGTTAATTTCAGCGATCCGTTCCAATGATCCTGTTATTTTCCTTGAGCACATGAAGTTATACCGTTCTTTCCGTGAAGATGTACCTGAAGAGGACTACGAAGTGGAAATCGGCAAAGCAAGCATTAAACAGGAAGGTACAGACATTACTTTAATCGCCTACGGCGCTATGGTACAGGAAGCGATGAAAGCTGCTGAAGAACTGGCCAAAGAAGACGTGAGTGCAGAAGTTATCGACCTTCGTACTGTTTCACCTGTAGACTACGACACTTTAATCGATTCTGTTAAGAAAACTAACAGAGCAGTAGTTATCCAGGAAGCGCAGCGTCAGGCTGGTGTTGCAGCAAACGTAGTTTCTGAATTATCGGAGCGTGCGATTCTTCATCTTGAAGCACCGATTAAACGCGTGACTGCACCTGATACGGTTTATCCGTTCACGCAGGCTGAAAGTGTCTGGCTGCCGAACAAAGATGATATCATTGAACGTGCAAAAGAAGTGCTGGATTTCTAGAGTCTAATAATAGGAGGAATAATTATGGCATTTGAATTTAAACTCCCGGACATCGGTGAAGGAATTCACGAAGGGGAAATTGCTAAATGGCTAATTGCCGAAGGCGATAAGATTAATGAAGATGATGTATTGGTTGAAATTCAAAACGATAAAGCAGTCGTAGAAATTCCATCTCCTGTAGATGGGACTGTGTCTAAAATTCATGTCGAAGAAGGCGAAGTTACTACAGTCGGAACGACAATTGTAACAATCGACGACGGCAGTGAAGATTCAGGTTCATCAGACAAAGCTGAAGAGAAATCTGAAGAAAAACCTGAAGAAAAAGCTGAAAAACCTGCGGATGATGCAGCTAAACCGGCTGATGAAGAACAGGTTTCTGAAGAATCTCCGAACAAAGAAGAAAAACAGCCGGATAAAGATAAATCAGACAGCGATAAAATAGTTATTGCGATGCCGTCTGTCCGTAAATTTGCACGTGAAAACGATGTGGATATTAAAGAAGTTACAGGCACTGGTAAAAACGGCCGTATTCTAAAAGAAGACATCGAAAACTTCGGTACTGAAGCAGCTGAGTCAGAACAGGCTGAAGAAACTAAAGAGGAAACTTCTGCTTCAAGTGAAGGAACACAAAAAGCTCCTCTTAAACAGCAGACAGGCGAACTGGAAACTCGCGAGAAGATGAGCGGTATGAGAAAAGCGATTGCGAAAGCAATGGTTAACTCTAAGCACACATCACCTCACGTTACACACATCGATGAAGTTGAAGTTGATGCCTTGTGGGCTCACCGTAAGAAGTTCAAAGAAATCGCAGCTGAGCAGGGTGTTAAATTAACCTTCCTTCCTTATGTTGTTAAAGCGCTTGTATCAGCACTTAAGAAATACCCTGAATTAAACACTTCAATTGATAATGAAACATTTGAAGTCATTCAGAAACATTATTATAATGTAGGTATTGCGGCAGATACTGAAAAAGGTTTAGTAGTGCCTGTTGTAAAAGATGCAGATAAACTTTCAATGTTCGAAATTTCTGATGAAATTAACGAATTGGCTACAAAAGCACGTGACAGCAAGCTTTCATCTGATGAAATGAAAGGCGGTTCTGTAACAATTTCCAATCTGGGATCTGCAGGCGGCAAGTGGTTTACACCGGTTATCAATCAGCCTGAAGTTGCTATTTTAGGAATTGGCCGTATTGAAGAACAGCCTGTCGTAAGAGACGGAGAGATTGTCGCGGCACGTGTTCTCGCACTATCACTAAGTTACGACCATAGACAAATCGATGGCGCAACAGCTCAAAATGCTTTAAATCACATTAAGCGTCTGCTTAATAATCCGGATTTATTATTAATGGAGGGGTAGTAAAATGGTAGTTGGAGATTTTCCTATTGAAACAGATACAATTGTAATTGGTGCAGGTCCCGGCGGTTATGTCGCTGCAATCCGTGCAGCGCAGCTTGGACAGAAGGTAACTCTGGTAGAAAAAGGAAATGTCGGCGGTGTATGTTTAAATGTAGGATGTATTCCGTCAAAAGCAATGATTTCATCAGCGCACCGTTACCAGGAAGCTCAAAATTCCGAAGATATGGGTGTTATTACAGAAGGTGTTAAATTAGACTTCTCTAAAGTTCAGGAGTTTAAAGAAAGCGTAGTAAACAAACTTGTCGGCGGTGTTGACATGCTCTTAAAAGGTAACAAAGTCGATGTCGTTAAAGGCGAGGCTTACTTTGCAGAGGGCAACAAATTAAAAGTGATGGATGATAAGCAGTCTCAGACTTATGAGTTCAAAAACGCAATCATCGCAACAGGATCACGCCCAATCGAAATTCCAGGATTTAAATTCGGCGGCCGTATTTTAGATTCTACAGGTGCCTTGGCACTTGAAGAAGCGCCAAAAAAACTTATCGTAATCGGCGGAGGCTATATCGGAACTGAACTTGGTTCAGCTTATGCCAACTTCGGTACTGAAGTGACGATTCTTGAAGGAACACCTGATATATTAGGCGGTTTTGAAAAACAGATGACTCAGCTGGTTAAGAAAAATCTTAAATCTAAAAATGCGACGATTGTTACTAAAGCGATGGCTAAATCTGCCGAAGAGACAGAAAATGGCGTTAAAGTAACTTACGAAGCAAAAGACGAAACTCATGAAATTGAAGCGGACTACGTACTGGTTACTGTTGGCCGCAGACCAAATACTGATGAGCTCGGACTTGAAGAATTAGGAATTAAAATGTCTGACCGCGGTTTAATCGAGGTTGACAAACAATCGCGCTCAAGTATTTCTAATATCTATGCTATCGGTGATATCGTTGACGGTCTTCCATTAGCTCACAAAGCAAGCTACGAAGGTAAAGTTGCAGCAGAAGCAATCGCCGGCGAAAAATCAGAAGTTGATTATATCGCTATGCCTGCAGTCTGCTTCACTGAGCCTGAACTTGCTACAGTAGGCTACAATGAATCACAAGCCAAGGATAAAAATATCGAAGTTGTTACCGGCAAATTCCCGTTCCAGGCGAATGGCCGCGCACTCGGACTTAACAAGACAGACGGTTTCGTTAAAGTCGTCGCACGTAAAGAAGATGGACTGGTCATCGGTGCTCAGGTCGCAGGTAACGGTGCTTCAGATATTATTTCTGAACTTGGACTTGCAGTTGAAACAGGTATGACACTTGAGGATATCGCATTGACAATTCATGCGCATCCGACGTTAGGTGAAATTCCGATGGAAGCGGCAGAAGTTGCTTTAGGACGTCCGATTCACTCAATGTAATTTTATAAACTTTAAAGGTCAGGGTAAAACACTCTGGCCTTTATTTGCTTTGGAGGCTGAAATTAATGAATAATGAATACTCATATCCGCTTGATTATGACTGGAGCACCGAGGAAGTGCTCTATGTCATGTCTTTTTATCAGGCAGTTGAAATCGGTTATGAAGAAGGCGTGCTGGCTGGTAAATTTGAAGAAGCTTATAAGGACTTTAAGGAGATAGTACCGTCAAAATCCGAGGAGAAAAAACTTTTCAAAGAATATGAAAAAGTCAGCGGCAAAGTACCTTACCTTCTAATTAAACAGCTTAAAGATGCAGAACCGTCCGATATCATTAAGCCGTAAAATGACTTGAAGGTCTCTGCAGTTAATAAATTTAATGCTCTAGAGGTTTTATTAACAATTTAAAGTATCGCTTGATTAAGTTATGCTGACGGTGGGTATTAACTACTAAAGACAAATTAGGAGGCTTATTATGGCAAAGGAATACACTCAAACTGTAAAACCTGTCAGCCGCATTGCTGAAAGAACATTCGGCTGGCTGGGCTGGCTTATACTGCTGGCATTTACTGCAGGAATCTTGTTTTTCTCATTAGTTACTATGAATGACCCGAATCAAATTGACCAGATTACCAGCCAGATGGAATCTCAGGTGCAGGGTATGAATACTCAGGGAGTTGATCCGCAGGCTGTTATCGATATGACAATTTCTGCGCTGAGCAGTTCTTGGATGGTAGCACTTTATCTTGCATTGCCATTAATCATTGCGATACTTGGTCTGTTAAATATGCGCCGTAGAATTTTAGCAGGTATTTTACTGCTGCTTGCTGCGATTCTTGCAGCTCCATTAGTATTTACTTTAATCTCATCGCTGTTCTTCGTCATCGCAGCAATTCTGCTGTTTGCACGTAAAGATTTAGTTGTGAAAAACGAGGACCCTAGAGATGCATACCCGCGTGAAGAACGTAACGGTTACAATAACCGCAATGAATATCTTCCTGAAGAAGAAAATAGAGCAAATCAGCACCGCGTTCAGACTCCGCCTGATGAAGATGTTAAAATTCACCAGAACAGAGACACGGAGTACGGTTATAATCAGGAAAGCAAGGTGCGCGGGGAAGATATTGAGAGCACGCGTAAATTCAGCCGTATCGATGAAGATGACTCGTCTATGGTCGACAATAATATCGATTCAAAAAATATCGACCAGCCGGTTACTGACCGCGAATATAATCGGCAAAGCGGAGTAGATACTGAAGAACTAAACGAAATTGACCGGGAAGATCCTGCTCGTACAAGAAGAAACAACGTTGATCGCAGAAATCGAAAATAAGACAATATTTCAATCCGGAAGAGTTATTGATTCTTTCGGATTTTTAATATGGAGAAATTTACACAAAATTATTATAGATTTTGTAAACGATAACAATGCTATGAAGTCAATGGTACAGAGATTTATCCATATCTTAAGTTATCTGAATTTAATAAATAATCAAATATTCATATTCTAATAACCGTATATTTCTGTTATGATACCTCTTATACTATTAAAAATTAAGTATAGGGGGTCTTATATGTGAATGCATTAATCAGGTTTAGTAATTTTATAGGAAACACTTTTGCTGTCTGGGTCATTTTATTTGCAGCTCTAGCTTTTGCCTTACCCGGGGGTTTTACATGGATTTCACCATACATAAATCTGCTGCTCGGTATTATTATGTTCGGCATGGGTTTGACTTTAAAGTTCAAAGATTTCAAACAAGTAATTACAGCTCCGAAAGAAGTCATTACTCTTGTAGTTGCACAATATACCATCATGCCTTTAATCGCATTAGGGCTCGTTTATTTATTTCAGCTGCCTGCTGAAATTGCAATCGGCGTTATTCTTGTCGGCTGCTCGCCCGGTGGAACATCCAGTAATGTGATGACTTTCCTTGCAAAAGGCAACATGGCATTATCAGTTACTGCAACATCGGTAACAACACTTCTTGCACCAGTTATAACTCCGGCGCTGACATTGTTTCTTGCCAGTGCCTGGCTGCCGGTATCATTCTCGGCAATGTTTATATCGATAATCCAAATAGTGCTGATACCAATAGCACTTGGAGTAGCGGTTCAATACCTGCTCGGAACTAAAGTTGATAAAGCTGTCGGCATTCTTCCATTAATTTCAGTGCTAGGAATTATCGGTGTAATTACCGCAGTAGTATCAAATAATGTTGAAAATATTATTACATCCGGACTGCTTATTTTTGCAGTTGTAATACTCCATAACCTGCTCGGTTATTTAGTTGGTTTTCTGCTCGGGAAAGTACTGCGTTTCGATCTCAGAGACACAAAAACGCTGTCGATTGAAGTCGGCATGCAAAATTCAGGTCTTGCCGCAACGCTTGCTGCAACTCACTTTTCACCAGTTGCTGCTGTACCGGGAGCACTGTTCAGTGTCTGGCATAATATTTCCGGTTCACTTGCAGCAAACTGGCTGAACAGAATTGGCAAAAAGAAACAGGCAGATAAAAAGGAAGGCATGGCTCGAGAAAAGCTTAAAGAGGTAAACCAATCAGAAGTTTAAAAAAGGCGGGAACAATTATGACAGAGAAAAAAGATATCAGAATCCGTTCACATGTATATGATGATATCGGATTAAAAGCACCAAACAGAGCAATGCTGAGAGCGGTCGGTTTTACCGATGAAAGTTTCAAAAAACCTCAAATTGGCGTCGTGAGTAACTGGGCAGAGACGACACCGTGTAATGTTCACTTAAACGATCTTGCTCAGTTTGCTAAAGAAGGGGTGTCAGAAGCGGGCGGTGTGCCTGTTCAGTTTAATACGATTACTGTCGCAGACGGTATCGCAATGGGAACACCGGGCATGCGTTTTTCCTTGCCGTCACGGGACATTATTGCAGATTCCATAGAAACGATGGTTCAAGGTCAGAACTTCGATTCTTTCGTAGCTATCGGCGGGTGCGATAAAAATATGCCCGGCTGTGCGATTGCTATAGCGAATACTAATATTCCTGCAGTTTTTGTATACGGCGGAACGATTGCACCGGGCCGTCATAATGGCCAGGATATCGACCTTGTTTCTGTATTCGAAGGTGTCGGTAAGTGGAACAATGGAGATATCGACGACGCAGAACTTAAGAGAGTAGAATGTGCAGGCTGTCCGGGGCCGGGTGCCTGCGGCGGTATGTATACGGCAAACACGATGGCCGCTGCCATAGAAGCTATGGGGCTCAGCCTGCCAGGCTCTGCATCAAATCCTGCAGTGACAAAAGAAAAAGAACAGGATGTTTATGAAGCCGGTAAAGCTGTACTCAACCTGCTCGAAAAAGAAATTTATCCGAGAGACATTTTAACGAGAGAAGCTTTTGAAAATGCAATTACTGTCGTACTTGCACTCGGCGGTTCGACTAACGCGATTTTACACCTGCTGGCAATCGCTCATGCAGCTGAAGTTGAGCTGACGATTGAAGACTTTAATGATTTCCAGGAAAAAGTACCGCATTTGGCTGATTTGAAGCCTTCCGGTAAATATGTATTCCAGGATCTGTTTAATGTCGGCGGAGTGCAGGGTGTAATGAAATATCTTTATGAAAAAGGATATATTCACGGAGACTGCCTGACTGTAACAGGAAAAACGATTGCTGAAAACCTGGCAGAAGTTGAACACTTAACACCGGGACAGGATGTCATTTTACCGCTTGAAAATCCGAAGCGTGCCGACGGACCTTTAATCGTTCTTAAAGGAAACCTGGCACCGGAAGGCGCTGTAGCAAAAGTGTCCGGCGTTAAAGTCCGCCGTCACGTCGGCGAAGCTAAAGTGTTCGATACAGAGCAGGAAGCTATTGAAGCTGTTATGACAAACGATATTGTTAAAGGTGATGTTGTCATCGTGCGCTATGTTGGTCCTAAAGGCGGGCCGGGTATGCCGGAAATGCTGTCGTTATCAAGTTTAATCGTCGGAAAAGGGCTCGGCGAAGATGTCGCACTCTTAACGGACGGCCGTTTCAGCGGAGGCACCCACGGTCTTGTCGTCGGGCATATTGCTCCGGAAGCACAGGACGGAGGAAATGTTGCTTTAGTTCAGACAGGAGATATTGTAACGATTGATCAGGATACAAAAGAATTGTCGTTTAACGTTTCAGATGAAGTCCTGGCAGAACGCCGCAAAGATTTAGTGCTGCCGCCACTCCACAGTAAAGGTGTGCTCGGAAAATACGCGCATATCGTATCTTCTTCATCAAAAGGTGCGATTACAGACTTCTTTAACCGGGACGACCTGCCGGGGAGAAACTGATAATTAAATAAAATAAAGTGAAATCCGTACGTCAAACTTCTTCGGAAAGCTGACGTGCGGATTTTTGTATTTTTAGCGTTATCTGTATTTAAGATGTATTCGTGTAATAAGTAAACAAAAATATTGATTTTCAGGAAAGTGGACACGTCGGCATTGTAAACGATTACATTATCAGAAATGTTAGATAATTTAAAATAATTAGCTTTTTGCTGTTGCTTTTGCTTTATATACGGGGTATTATACATTCATTAAGAAAATTAAATAATCAAACAATTCAAATATTGAAACTTAAAGCGTTGAAGGGAACTTCGTTACTGCATAACATTTTCAGAGACTGAGTGATTGGTGCGAACTCAGAATGCAGCAGTAAAGAATCTCATCCCTGAGTGCCCGGCTGAAAAGAAGTAGGCAGGGACGGGTTAAAACTCGTTATTCATTTTAACTGGTTATGCCAGTTGCAGAGGTGTGCACCTGAAGGTGTACGCGAATTTGGGTGGTACCGTGGAAAGCTCTTTTCTCCCCATTGATCATTAGAAAAATGATCTTTGAGAGAAATGAGCTTTTTTATTTTAAGTTTATGCTATAAGGAGGAAAAATTATGAAGGTTGAAGTTGAACACTCACAGGAAGTTATTGCGAATATAAAAACAGGTGCTGACTTATTAGTAGAAGCATTAGCGGAACATGAAGTTGATACTGTCTTCGGTTATCCGGGCGGTGCAGTACTTCCCATTTACGATGCGCTCTACCGTCATGAGAGTTCATTCAAACACATTCTTTGTAGACATGAACAAGGCCTGATCCATGCAGCGGAAGGATATGCCAGAGTAAGCAGCAAGCCGGGAGTCGTAATTGCAACAAGCGGACCGGGTGCAACGAATTTAATTACAGGTATAACTGACGCAATGATGGATTCACTGCCGATAGTTGCATTTACGGGTCAGGTATCGACGAAAGTTATCGGAACAGACGCTTTCCAGGAAGCGGATATCATCGGTTTAACTACTCCGATTACAAAGCATAACTATCAGGTAACAGATGTTAAAGATTTAAAGCGTATTGTTAAAGAAGCTTTCCATATTGCATCTACAGGAAGACCGGGACCAGTTGTAGTGGATATTCCAAAAAATATCTCGGAAGCAGTTGTGGAAGAAGCGTCAGATGATGCGCTCCGCCTGCCGGGCTATCAGCCGACAACAAAACCGAATCCGCTGCAGATCAGCCGTTTGCTTGAAGCTTTGCAAAAGTCGGAACGTCCGGTTGTTTTAACAGGGGCCGGTGTTCAGTTTGCGAAAGCGTCGGAAGAATTGCGGACCTTTATTAAAAAGTATAATCTGCCTGTAGTATCAACTCTGCTTGGTCTTGGAACATTTAATGCAGACGATGAAAATTTCCTCGGCATGGCTGGAATGCATGGAACGTATGCAGCGAATATGGCGATTCACGATGCTGACTTACTGATTAACATCGGTGCCCGTTTTGATGACAGACTGACTGGCAAAATTGCTGACTTTGCACCGCGTGCAAGAGTAGCTCATATCGACATCGACCCGGCTGAGATTGGCAAAAACGTCGAAACTCAAATACCGGTAGTTGCCGATGCAAAAGAAGCGCTCGAACTGTTAAATGCAGGCCAGTGCGAGATGAAACCAATCGACAGCTGGAGACATAAAACCCAGACAGACAAAGAACAGAATCCGCTCTGGTATGAACACAGTGATGAATTGATTTCACCGCAGTGGTTTATCGAACAGGTATATGAAGCGACCGGCGGCAAAGCGATAGTGACGACAGACGTCGGCCAGCATCAGATGTGGAGTGCTCAGTTCTACAAATTTAACCAGCCGAATCACTTCGTCACATCCGGCGGGCTCGGCACTATGGGCTTTGGACTTCCTGCGGCAATCGGTGCTCAGCTGGCTTTCCCTGATAAAACAGTTGTTGCTGTTGTCGGTGACGGCGGCTTCCAAATGACAATGCAGGAGCTGGCCACGCTGAAACAATACAACCTGCCGGTAAAAGTAGTAATCGTCAATAATGAAGCACTCGGCATGGTAAGACAGTGGCAGGAGAAATTCTACGACGAACGCTATTCAGAATCGCTGATGCATACTAATCCCGACTTTGTAAAGCTCGGTGAAAGCTTCGGTGTGAAGTCATACAGATATACACAGGAAGAGGAAGTATCAGGAGAACTTAAAGAGGCTCTTCAGTCGGATGAACCGGTATTGATCGATGCAAGAGTTGTCAAACTTGATCTGGTTTATCCTATGGTGCCGGCAGGTAAAGGAAATCACGAAATGATAGGGGTGAGACCATGCAGCGAGTAATTACATTGACAGTGCAAAACTCAAGCGGGGTGCTGAACAGAGTAACCGGAATGCTTGCCAAACGCGGTTTTAATATCGAAAGCATTACAGTTGGTGCTTCTGAAACGCCGGGCATATCGAAAATGACAATTGTTGTCGATATTGCGAACGATAAAAGCTCGGAACAGCTGACTAAACAGCTGCACAAACAAATCGATATATTGAAAGTCGATGATATAACCGATTCTAAAATCGTCTCGAGAGAGCTTGCTCTTATAAAAGTCGGAGCAAACAATACATCGAGAGGCGAAATCCAGAGTATTATCGAACCGTTCAGAGCACGTGTGCTCGATGTTTCAAGAAACTCACTCATTATAGAAGTAACAGGCAAGCCGGATAAGGTGGATGCGCTAATTGAACTGCTGACACCATACGGACTGAAGGATTTATCCCGCACGGGTGTTACAGCCTTCCGGCGCGGACAGCAAAAAGGTATCCAGGAACTAAAATCATTCAGCGTTTAAAAAAATATTATATATAAAAAGGGAGAAATTAAATTATGGCTAAAGTTTATTACGATAAAGATATCAACACAGGAAGTTTACAAGGAAAAACAGTAGCGATTGTCGGCTACGGTTCACAGGGGCATGCACACGCACAAAACTTAAGAGACTCAGGCTATAACGTAATCGTCGGTCTCCGCGAAGGTAAATCATTCGATAAAGCAAAAGAAGACGGCTTTGATGTAAGAACTGTCGGAGAAGCAGTTAAAGATGCTGACGTAACGATGGTCCTCTTGCCGGATGAAGGCCAGCCGAAAGTATACGAAGCAGAAATTAAAGATAACTTAAAAGAGAACAGTGCCTTAGCTTTCGCGCACGGCTTCAATGTTCACTTTAATCAGATTGTACCGCCGGAAAATGTTGACGTATTTTTAGTAGCTCCTAAAGGGCCGGGACACTTAGTACGCCGTACTTATCAGGAAGAAGCGGGTGTACCTGCTTTATTCGGAGTATTCCAGGACGTATCAGGCAACGCATCGGATGTTGCAAAAGCATATGCACAGGGAATTGGAGCTGCACGTGCGGGAGTACTTGAGACTTCGTTCCAGGAAGAAACAGAAACAGACTTATTCGGGGAACAGGCGGTACTGTGCGGCGGATTGACTTCATTAGTTAAAGCAGGCTTTGAAACTTTAACAGACGCGGGTTACCAGCCGGAAGTTGCATATTTTGAATGTCTTCACGAATTAAAACTTATCGTGGACTTAATGTACGAAGGCGGTATGGAAAATATGCGCTACTCAATTTCCGATACAGCTCAGTGGGGAGACTTTGTCAGCGGACCGCGTGTTATTAATGAAGAAACGAAAGCACGTATGGGAGAAGTGCTGACAGAGATTCAAAACGGCCAGTTCGCCAAAGGATGGATCTTAGAAAACCAGGCGGGACGCCCGCAGTACAATGCAATTAATAACAGCGAATATAAACATCCGATTACGGCGGTCGGCCAGGAACTGAGAGACTTAATGCCGTTTGTTCAAAATCCGATTAGATAAATAATACTGAAGAGAGGAAGGTCAATATGACTGATATAACCGATATTAAAATTTTTGATACCACGCTGAGAGACGGTGAGCAGTCACCGGGAGTCAATTTAAATAAGCAGGAAAAACTGGAGATTGCAAAGCAGCTCGAACGCCTCGGTGTTGACGTTATAGAAGCGGGCTTTCCCGCCTCTTCAGAAGGCGACTTCCAGGCAGTGAAGCTGATCGCAGATACGATTAAAGACTCAACTGTAACTGCACTGGCTAGAACGAAAAAACACGATATTGATCGTGCGTACGAAGCTTTAAAAAATACACCGAATCCAAGAATTCATATATTTCTTGCTACGAGCCCGATTCACAGAGAATTCAAACTGAAGATGGATAAACAGAAAGTCATCGATACATCTGTAGAGATGGTCACCTACTCGAAGAGCATGTTTAATGAAGTAGAGTGGTCAGCAGAAGATGCATCACGTACAGAACTGCCTTTCCTTGCTGAAATTATTGAAGCGGTGATCGATGCTGGAGCAACAATTATCAATCTGCCTGATACAGTTGGCTATACGACGCCGAAAGAATACGGTGAAATGTTTAAATATGTATCTGAGAATGTTCCGAATATAGATAAAGCTATTCTCTCTACGCATTGTCACAATGATCTTGGTATGGCAGTAGCAAACTCGGTAGCAGGTATTGAAAATGGAGCGACACAAATAGAATGTTCCATTAACGGTATCGGTGAACGCGCCGGCAACGCAGCGCTCGAAGAAATTGCAGTGGCACTGCACATCCGCGGAGACTTTTATCCGTATACAACAAACTTAAATTTACAGGAGATTAAACGTTCAAGTGATATTGTTGCCAAACTGACCGGTATGACAGTTCAGCCGAACAAAGCAATTATTGGACGGAATGCTTATGCACATGAAGCAGGAATTCATCAGGACGGCATGCTGAAAAACTCGGAAACTTATGAAATTATTTCACCGGCCCTGGTCGGGGTTTCCGCGGATACAGCAAATACGCTGTTCCTCGGCAAACATTCAGGACGCCATGCATTTAAAGATAAAGTGAAATCATTTAAGGTCGAGCTGACAGAAGAGGAATTGTCTGCAGCATTTAGCAGCTTTAAGGAACTGACGGATCATAAAAAAGAAGTGACTGATGATGATATCTATTCGATTATTATGGAAATCAAGACAGACGCATCTAATATTGAACGCTACGTGTTGGATAATTTCGAAGTGAATTATGAGCAGGACGGACAGACGAAAGCACATATCGATGTTGTCACTCCGGTCGGAGAACATGTATCGCACGAAGTTACTGGTTCCGGCAGTGTTGAAGCACTGTATAAGGCAATCCAGGAAATTCTCAGAGAAAAAACTAACTTACTCGACTACCAGCTCAGCTCAGTAGGCGGAGGGAAAGACGCACTGGCAGAATCCCGTGTGCAGATTAAGATTAATAATCAGCAGTTTTCAGGACGCGGCACAGCTCAGGACGTACTCGCAGCATCGGCAAATGCATATATCAATGCAGTAAACCGCTATTTGATGAGTGAACAGGCGGCAGCACCTGCAGAAAGTGTAAATGCATAAAGGAGATAATCGGCAATGAAAAAACATATAATCACCTTGGCCGGCGATGGTATCGGTCCGGAAATAATGAATTCGGCACAAGCACTGCTGAAAGCTGCAGGAGAAAAATATCAGCACGAGTTTACGACAGAAGCTAAAGATATCGGGGGCATTGCGATTGATAAATATAATAATCCTCTGCCTGATGAAACGATAGAAGCATGTGAAGCGGCTGACGCAATTCTGCTTGGTGCTGTCGGCGGTCCAAAATGGGCTGACAGCAGTATACGTCCTGAGCAGGGACTGTTAAAAATCCGCAAACATTTCAACTTATTTGCAAACCTGCGTCCGGTAACAATATTTGATTCACTCGAAGCAGCATCACCGCTGAAACAAGAAATTGTTCACGGCAGCGATTTGATGATTGTCAGAGAACTGACGGGCGGACTGTATTTCGGGGAACCAAGTGAACGCCGGGACGGCGGACAAAGTGTAATTGATTCATTGACTTATACGCATGATGAAATTGAACGTATCGTTCGCACTGCATTTGATACAGCGATGACAAGAAGAAAACATTTAACATCGGTTGATAAAGCAAACGTGCTTGAATCCAGCCGGATGTGGCGTGAAATTGTCAATACAGTCGGAAAAGAATATCCGGAAGTTACAGTTGAGCACGAACTTGTCGATGCTGCAGCGATGAAGCTGATTACGAATCCATCTTACTTTGATGTCATCGTAACTGAGAACTTATTTGGAGATATTTTAAGTGATGAAGCCTCTGTAATAACAGGATCTCTTGGTGTTCTGCCTTCAGCGAGTTTAAGTGAAAACGGACTCGGACTGTTCGAACCGATTCACGGTTCAGCACCTGATATTGCGGGAGAAAATAAAGCCAATCCAATCGGTATGATGTTATCTGTCGGTATGATGTTTAAGTATTCGTTTGGTCTGCACGAAGAATCAGCAGCGATAGAAAGAGCTGTGAATACAGTACTGAAACAAGGCTTCAAAACTCCAGATTTGAAAATTGATGGAGCTGAAACGATATCGACGACGGAAATGACGGAAAAAATTATTAGTAATCTATAAAAAAGTTAAAGGAGAAGATTAACATGGCTCAGAAAAAAACTATAATCGAAAAAATCTGGGAACGGCATGTCGTTCATGAAGAAGAAGGCAAACCGGATTTACTCTATATCGATCAGCACTTAATCCATGAAGTGACTTCGCCTCAAGCTTTTGAAGGATTACGCTTAAATAATCGAAAAGTCCGCCGTCCGGATTTAACGTTTGCCACGATGGATCACAACGTTCCGACGAAAAACAGGGAAGACGCTCAGGATGCGATTGCTCAGAAACAAATGGATGCGTTAAAGAAAAACTGTGAAGAATTTGGTATTAAACTTGCCGATATGTATCACCCTGATCAGGGTATTGTCCACATCATCGGGCCGCAGCTGGGCTTGACCCAGCCGGGCAAGACAATTGTCTGCGGTGATTCTCATACATCGACTCACGGCGCATTTGGAGCACTTGCTTTTGGTATCGGTACGAGTGAAGTGGAACACGTATTTGCAACTCAGACTTTAACGCAGTCAAAACCGAAAACGATGAACGTCAAAGTTAACGGAAACTTAAGTGTCGGAGTGACTGCCAAGGATTTAATTTTAGCTATTATAGCGAAATTCGGTGTTGATTTCGGGACAGGACATGTCGTTGAGTACACTGGACAGGCGATTCGTGACTTAACGATGGAAGGCCGCATGACCGTATGCAATATGTCAATTGAAGGCGGAGCGCGCGCCGGTCTGATTTCACCGGATGAAACGACAGTTGAATTCCTTCGCGGGCGCCGTTATGTGCCGAGAGATGAAGAAGAATATAAGAAACTTGCCGAAGAGTGGCTGAGCCTGAGTACTGATGAAGGTGCAGAATACGATGCAACGCTTGAAATTAATGCTTCGGAGATAGAACCTCAAGTATCCTGGGGAACAAATCCAAGCATGGTTGTGCCAATCAGTGCAGCGACACCGGTAGTTTCCGAATCGAAAGATGAAGACTCGACGAAACGCGCACTTGAATACATGGGTCTTGAAGAAGGCATGCCGATTACAGATATTGAAATTGATCATGTATTTATTGGTTCATGCACTAACTCCCGTGTTCTGGACTTGCAGCGTGCTGCAGATATTATAGAAGGCAACCGTGTTAAGGATGGGGTTAAAGCAATCGTTGTACCGGGTTCATTCCTTGTCAAACAGGAAGCGGAAGCGCTTGGCATCGATAAAGTTTTCATCGATGCAGGTTTCGAATGGCGCAACGCAGGATGCAGTGCCTGTCTTGGCATGAATGAAGACACAGTACCGCCTGGCGGACGTTGTGCATCAACATCAAACCGCAACTTTGAAGGCCGTCAGGGTAACGGGGCAAGAACGCATCTTGTCAGCCCTGAAATGGCAGCGGCAGCGGCAATTAACGGCCGCTTTGTCGATGTCAGAAAATATCAGAGCAGAGTAACTGCATAGGAGGGTAATTATGGAGGCAATTTCAAAGCATGAAGGTAAAGTATATCCGCTGAACCGCTCGAATGTTGACACGGACCAGATTATCCCCAAACAGTTTCTGAAACGGATCGAACGTACTGGTTTTGGGCAATTTGTCTTTTATAACTGGCGTTTTAATGACGACGGTACGAAGCGTGAAGATTTTGATATGGACGATGCAAAATTCGATGGTGCTTCAGTGCTGGTCGCCGGTGACAACTTCGGCTGCGGCTCATCACGGGAACACGCGCCGTGGGCTCTTTTGGACTATGGTTATAAAGTTATTATTGCTCCGGGCTTTGCGGATATATTCTACTCAAATGCATTTAAAAACGGCATTATTTTAATTAAAATGCCGGAAACGCAAGTAGCTGAATGGCAGGAGCAGGCAAGAAATGGAGATTTTAATATCTCGGTTGATTTAGAAAAACAAGAAATTACAGACAGCAGCGGCAAGACATTGAAGTTTGAAATCCCTGCCTATCATAAAGAAAAATTAATTAACGGCTGGGATGACATTGCATTAACTTTATTAAATGAAGAAAAAATAACAGCTTTTGAGGAGCGTGGTTCTTTGGGAATTCGTTAAACAGTGATTTAGTCAGAGATGCTATGGAATATTTGCGGGGAAATGTGCACAAAACACCAGTGATAACATCACAGACAACAAATGAAAAAACCGGTAAAAATGTTTATATGAAATTGGAAAATCATCAGAAAACCGGAGCGTTTAAATATCGGGGTGCATCGTATAAACTGTCGAAATTAACTCCGGCACAGCTTGAAGCAGGAGTAGTGACTGCATCTGCAGGCAACCATGCCCAGGGCGTAGCCCTTGCTGCGAAAAAATTAAATGCTACTGCGACTATCTTTATGCCGGAAGGTACTCCTTCAGCGAAAGTCGAAGCAACAAAAGGATATGGTGCAGCAGTTAAACTTGTTGGAGCGAGTTTTCAGGAAGCATTTACAGCTTCTCTGGAACATAAAAAGCTGACAGGTGCAACGTATGTCCATCCTTTTGATGATTACGATATTATGGCAGGCCAGGGTTCAATTGGTATAGAAATGCTGGAAGAGATACCCGAGCTCGATACGATAATTGTACCGATAGGCGGAGGCGGTTTGATAAGCGGCATTGCAGTAGCGGCGAAGATGATTAAACCATCCATTAAAATAATCGGTGTGCAGGCGGCAAACGCACCATCGATGTTTAAATCATATTACACAAAAGACGATCATGTAGTGCTTAACAGCTGCAGCACAATTGCAGAAGGCATTGCAGTCAAACAGCCCGGTGAATTAACACAGCAGGCCGTCCGGCAGTATGTTGATGAAATATACTGCGTATCGGAAAGTCAGATTGCTTATGCAATGGTCTACCTGCTTGAACGTACAAAATCACTAGTAGAAGGTGCCGGTGCTACAGCACTCGCAGCACTCTTAGCATTTAATGACAAAATTGACTCCGAGCACACAGGGGTTATCGTTAGCGGAGGCAACCTGGATCTCAGCAAAATGGGAGAAATACAGGCACTTGCCCTGCAGGCAAATCATAAAACAATAACGAGAGAACAAATAACTGTGCTGTAAACAAACAACCCGTCCGTCATTTTCCTTTGTGGATTTGACGGACGGGTTATTTTGATGTTCTTTATATTTTTGGGCGCATGAATAAGCATATCAGTTTCACGGTGGCACAAAAGAAGGGTTTGCGTGCCACCGAAAACTCACGGCGGCGCAAAAGAGGGGTTTGCGCGCCACCGAAAACTCACGGTGGCACAAAAGAGAGGATTGCGCGCCACCGTGATCAGGACTCGTTAAAAACCAAACAAAAAAAACGCAAAACCCAGATGGGTTTTGCGTTAATTTATCAGGAGACTAGTCCTGATGATAGAACTGAGCGAGGTTTTCCATAACCTGTTCAAGGTCTTTAATAAAAGCTTCATCAGAACTGAATTCTTTATCGCCTGGCTTATAAACCTTGCCGACTAAAAATTCACCTTTTTTAACATCGCGCAGTCTGATGAGACCTTTTTCAAGTTCATCGTCAGAAAGCTCCTTAAGCGGAGTTTTCGCAGGTTTCATATGGTCGAGTGAAATTTGATAGTCTTCCGGCAGATTATCAAATTTCTCTATATTATTCAGCCAGTTCTCTGCCAGCCGCTTTTTATCTTTTGATTCATATATAATACCGTACATGCAAAAAGCATGGCTGTTATATAAACCAATCTGGAAGTGGGGCATCATTTTGTAGCCGCGGGGGTTCGTACTGAAGGCCACCCATGTATCATCGGGAGGGTTCGTCGTCCGCCGTGCGTGTTTTGCTACATGAGCGTATGTCTCGTCCCCGGTCATTTCAGTTAAGTAGGCACTGAAGTGTTCTCCGAGATGTTCGAGTTTCGGCCGTGTATTTTCAATCAGGGCTGCCATTCTGTTTTCGAGGCCGTCGATATTAAAAACATCGAAGTCCGTTTGTGTAAATGTATACTTCATTAAGGTTGAGCTCCTTTCAAAAGGTCTCTCTTATGATAAAATAAAGTTGGTTAGCAATCAAATGATTGAGGTGGATTCATGGACATATATAACTTTGGCAAAGAATTAATCGTTGAAGCTGGTAAATTTATCGAAATGCGCATGACCAAGGAATTTCAGATCGACAGTAAATCGAATCCAAATGATCTCGTAACAGATGTCGACAGAGAGACAGAACAGTTTTTATATACTAAAATTCTGGAACGTTTTCCGGACCATCTTATTATCGGTGAAGAGGGACATGGACAAAATATACAAGATACAAAAGGCGTCATCTGGATTGTCGACCCCATTGACGGGACTTTAAATTTTGTGCACCAGGGAGAAAATTTTGCAATATCCATCGGGGTGTTTATCGACGGGGAACCATATTGCGGTTTAATCTACGATTGTATGAAACGGGACTTGTATCACGCTAAATATAAAAATGGTGCGTATTTAAATGAACAGGCGCTGCTGCCGGCAGAGAATATACCTTTAAATCAATCTCTCATCGCCATTAACCCGAAAAGAGTACTCGGCGAAGAAACCCGCAGTCCGTTTTTTAAAATTATGGCTGAGTCACGCAGTGTAAGATCGTACGGGTCTGCTGCTTTGGAATTTGCGATGCTTGCAAAAGGACAGATTTCTGCCCTGCTGTTTTTAAGGCTGTATCCGTGGGATTATACAGCCGGTGTAATTATTACCGGAGAGCTCGGGTTTAAAACGTCCGATTTGTATGGAAGAGAGCTGCCGCTCTTAAGCTCATCGAGTGTAATCAGCGGCAATCCCAAAATCCATTCAGAAATACTTGAATATTTTACCGGCGATAAAAGACTTTACGAATATCATGAGAAAATTCATGGTTCGTAATAGTACAGTTGGGAATGTTTTGATGTTTTCGTAAAAATTTTACCGACATATTTTAACAAAGCGTAATTGCTGAGCGGGACATTGATATGTTGCTTAATCTGTTTTTTAGTATACGGCTGTGAAATATTAAGAAGGTTCAGCATATCAAAATAATCGGTAAACATCTTTTCGATATTATGGATAGCATGACAGGACTCACACATTATTAATTTGCTGCTGAGGAGTTCAAGGCTGAACTCCAGACAGCCGGTGCACTTGAATCCGTACGAGAAATCATTTGCAGCTGCGCTCGAAACTGCCGTACGGGCTTTTAACTTTTCAATTCCGGGCGCGGCTGCTTTTTTCTGATAACAGCACTGTGTTCAATCGCTTTTAAATAGTAAGGCAGATTTTTAAGGGATAGAAATTGATCGGACGGCCGTTTAGCGAGTTTGAAAGTTTCGTTCATTACGACGTGTTTAATAATAATCGGGCGCTGAAAATGGCCTTCATCAACAAGTGTTTCCTTAAACTTTTCGTAAACTTTCGCAGTCCGGTTTAAATCGTAGACAGCTTCGTAATTGCTGTCGATTAAAATATTAAATGGATTAATAAAATGTTCACCGGCGTAGTTGTGCAGAATGAAAAGGTAATAGCAATATTCCGTTGCAATCAGCACATTAATCAGTTCATGGTCAGTGCCTACGGTTATTTCGCAGTGCCAGAACAGCTCCATATTTCCTGTATTGATTTGACGCAAATATAAATCAAAATGTTCTTCCAAAAGATCCATCCGCTGCATTGCTTCGTATTCTTCAGTTTCGTCATCGCTAAAAGGCAACCGGTTATACAGAAACTCGTAAACTTTTAACTTTTCATTTTTTTGTCTCACAGCAAAGCTCCTTTAATGAATGATAAATTCATTATTGCCCGGTCTTAATTTGCCGTCAAAAAACGATAATTTAAAAAATGCAAAAAAAATACAACAGATTTCCCTATTATTCCAATACAAATAAGGAAATCTGTTATAATAAATAAGCAGTTAAAGCAAAACTGAAGTTAGAGCCAGCCATTTTCACGATACTTTTTCTTCAATGTGAAACCAGTGCCGAAAATGGCGATAAACACTATAACCGACAATACTGCAAGTATGATCATTTCTTCGGCAATGAAAATCGAAAATGCAATCATCATTGAAACTGCCAAGACAGCAAGTATTAAAAATACAGCCTTTGATTTTTTCTTTTCCATAAGTATTCCCCTAAAAGTCATTTGTCTTATTTCGAATTATATCATAAAAATAATATCCTTGAATGTTCAGATTGGTAAAAAATGTGGTATACTGTTACGGTTATAAAGATATTCTATATACGAAGGGAAAATCCTCTTGATGAACCTGAGAGAAAACATTAGAAACATAGCAATTATTGCACACGTAGACCATGGTAAAACGACATTAGTAGACCAGCTTTTAAAACAGTCTGGTATTTTCCGTGAAAATGAACACGTTGAAGAACGTGCCATGGACTCGAATGATATTGAACGTGAACGCGGGATCACAATACTGGCGAAAAATACAGCGATTGATTACAAAGATACGCGTATAAATATTTTAGATACACCGGGCCACGCTGACTTCGGCGGAGAAGTAGAACGTATTATGAAAATGGTTGACGGGGTAATCCTCGTTGTCGATGCATATGAAGGTACGATGCCTCAGACGCGTTTTGTTCTTAAAAAAGCTTTGGAGCAAAACTTAAAACCGGTAGTAGTAGTTAATAAAATTGATAAACCGAGTGCGCGCCCTGAAGAAGTAGTGGACGATGTGCTTGAACTCTTTATCGAACTTGATGCCAACGACGAACAGCTTGAATTCCCTGTTGTCTATGCATCTGCAATGAACGGTACAGCAAGCCGCGAACCAGGTGAGCAGGAGGAAAACATGCAATCCATTTACGAAACTATCGTAGACTATGTTCCTGCACCGGTAGACAACAGCGACGAGCCGCTTCAATTCCAGGTATCATTACTGGATTACAACGATTACGTTGGACGTATCGGAATCGGACGCGTTTTCCGCGGAACGATTAACGTTGGTGAAACAGTTTCATTAATTAAAATCGACGGCACAATTAAAAACTTCAGAGTATCGAAAATTTTCGGTTTCCTTGGACTTAACCGGGTAGAAATTGAAAGTGCGAAAGCGGGAGACCTTATCGCAATCAGCGGTATGGAGGATATTAACGTCGGTGAAACGATTACGCCTACAGATGCTCAGGAAGCACTGCCGGTTCTTCATGTTGACGAACCGACATTGCAGATGACGTTTGCTGTTAACAACTCGCCGTTTGCGGGACGCGAAGGCAAGCACGTTACAGCAAGAAAAATTGAAGAGCGTTTGAATCTTCAATTAGAAACAGATGTATCACTGCGTGTAGACCCGACAGACCAGCCGGATGCCTGGAGAGTTTCAGGACGCGGTGAGCTTCACTTATCGATTCTTATTGAAAACTTAAGACGCGAAGGATTTGAACTTCAGGTATCAAAACCGGAAGTTATCATCCGTGAAATTGACGGTGTTCAATGTGAACCGTTCGAACGTGTACAAATTGACGTACACGAAGAAAATACTGGCAGTATTATCGAATCTATGGGTACACGTAAAGGTGAGATGCTCGACATGGTCACAACAGGCAATGGACAGACCCGTCTGACATTCCTGATTCCTGCGCGCGGACTTATCGGCTACCGTACAGAATTCATGTCGATGACACGCGGCTACGGTATTATTAACCATACTTTCGAAGAGTACCGCCCACTGGTTAAAGGACGCATCGGAGGCAGAAGAAACGGAGTTCTTGTTTCAATTGATAAAGGTGCTGCGAGCACGTACTCAATTCTTGCACTTGAAGGACGCGGAACGAACTTTATGGAACCTGGTACTGAAGTATACGAAGGTATGATTGTCGGAGAGAACTCACGCGAAAATGACCTTGCCGTTAATATTACTAAAGTGAAAGCTGCCAACAATATTCGTTCAGCAACTAAAGAGCAGACAACTACAATGAAAAAACCGAGATCACTGACTCTTGAAGAAGCACTTGAGTATATTAACGAAGACGAACTTGTGGAGATTACTCCGGAAACAGTTCGCATGCGCAAGAAAATTTTAGAGAAAAATGCACGTGAAAAAGCGTATAAAAAAAGTAAGTAATAAAAGCGAAGTGGAGTGAGGCAGTTGTTTAATCCTCTCATTCTCCTGAACGCCGAAAGTGGTGCAGGTCTGACGGAACGGCTCACTTTTTTCGGGAGACTATATGGTCTGGATTCCAATCCTGAAACCGGTATGTGGTATTTATTCATTACAATTTTTGTCTTGTGTGCTATCGTATATCAATTGGGATTTGCCCGCAAAGTTAAGCTGTGGCAAACAGTTGTTATTTATATACTGATGTTTTTCGGTGTAATATTTCTGACCTTTTTCGGTGCGTTTTATCCCGTGGCTGAATGTTTAATTGTTATTGCAATCATACTCGCAGGCTACAGATACAGACTGCATAAGGAAAGAAAAGAAGGCAACATTGCACAGCCGAAAGGCCCGCCGGTTAAATAGAAAATCCGCGAACTTAAAGTTCGCGGATTTTTTTATTTAAATTCTATTTTGGTAACATAAATGAGACGGTCCTGTTCAACGCCGTCGTCGCCGACAACCAGCAAATCAAATAAACCATCTTCGTGCAGGCGTTTGCCATTATTAGAAAAATGGGCATAAAATGTTTCGCGGTCTTTGTATTGAAGTTCTGTTTCACCGCCGTTATGTACAAACACAATCTTCGCATCTTCATCTTCATAAGCTTCTGCATATTCTAGAAAAGGTGCTAAACCGATAACAAAAGAACTTTCGAGCAGTTCTCTTTTTTTATGTTTCTTTTCAGATTTAAGCGTGGGCGGCTTTGTTTCTCCTTCAATAATTTGACGGTTCCATTCGGTTTCGTCATTGAATGTAATCTCTTCTCCGTCTTCCTTTTGTGCCAGTAAATCTTCTAATTTGATTTTACGGTCATCGAATATCCAGGTCGAAGGATCAAGAGTAATCTGGTACCGTACATTTCCAGTAAGTTGAATTATCATTAATATCGCTCCCTTTGCTTAGAAATTATAGCAAAGTTTACGATAAAATTATACAATGGAGTAGTAAACATTTACTATTGCATCTTCGGATGTTGCTTGCTTTTTTACGATTGTTAGGATAAAATTTTATGAAGAGTGAATGAGGGGGGAACCGCGTGTCTGCTGAAAAACAACTGAGCAAACTTGCTTATAATCAATTGGATAAAGACGCTGACAGAATTCTCCAGCTAATCGAAGTTCAAATGGAAAATTTAACGATGC
This sequence comes from Jeotgalicoccus nanhaiensis, assembly GCF_015235105.1. Taxonomy (NCBI): domain Bacteria; kingdom Bacillati; phylum Bacillota; class Bacilli; order Caryophanales; family Staphylococcaceae; genus Jeotgalicoccus; species Jeotgalicoccus nanhaiensis. Next base: position 154,014 of record NZ_JADGLW010000001.1, on the reverse strand, counting down.
CCCAGTGCCCTGTGTTTGAAGAAGTGCTGGATACACAAATGTTCGGCTTATCGAAAGAAATAAATTTTGCAGTAAGACTTGGTTTAGTTGATGCACAAGACGGCCGTGATATTCTGGATCACCTTGAAGTTGAAGTATCCAAAGTACACGAAGCATATATGGAAAAAGAAAAGAATCAAGTCTAAAGAATATTTCTTTAGACTTTTTTAAATGAGGGAACAGCCGTGCAATTTATAAGAAATTTCTTCAACTATGTTAAGTCGTATTCCAAATACGTGGATTTTTTAATACTAATCGCATATGTTGCACTGTCACTCATTGGACTTGTTATGGTTTACAGTGCGAGTATGGTGCCCGCGCAGATGAACGAGGGCAACTCTGAATACTATTACATTAGACACCTGATGTTTATTTTGCTTGGTTTTAGCATCGTCTTTTTTATGACGTATTTTATGAGCGGAAACTTTTTTAAAATGAAAGGTGTCCAGCTCATTATGCTGGCGGGAATTGTACTGCTGCTTTTAATTACAATGTTTTTCGGTACGGAAATCAACGGGCAGCGCAACTGGATCAGAATCGGCGGATTCGGTCTGCAATCTTCCGAATTTTTTAAAGTCACAGCAATTTTGTATCTGGCTTACATATACTCGAAACGTGAAAAACGTATCGACAGCGACGAACTGACAAGTATTATTCCGCTGGTATTCATACTGGTTATCTCCGGTATGGTCATGATTAATGACTTCGGTACCTGGATGGTTACTGCTGCGATTATTCTCAGTATGTTTTTATATATCCGCATCCCGCTTAAAGTCATAGGCTGGGCAATGGCACTCGGCACGGCAACACTCGGTGTCATCGCCGGGATACTTTATCTCGTTAACGGCTCAGTGCTGTCGCCGTATCAGATGCACCGTATTGAAACATTTTTCCATCCGTTTAATGATCCGATGGGAACAGGTTACCAGCTGACGAACTCGCTTATTGCGATTTCACACGGCGGGCTGTTTGGTACAGGTATCGGCAACGGTATAATTAAACTCGGTTATCTGCCTGAACCGCATACAGACTTTATCATGGCAGTTATCGCTGAAGAACTCGGACTCGTGGGTGTACTGCTTGTCGTAATATTGTATTTGATTATTATCGTCAAAGCATTGATGTACGCCCACCGGTCGACCGACACGTTTTACAGGATTATATGTATCGGGGTGGCCATGTACATCACGGTCCAGGTATTTATAAATGTCGGCGGAATCTCAAAAATTATTCCGCTGACGGGGGTGCCGCTGCCGTTCCTAAGCTACGGGGGATCATCCTTCCTCAGTGTATCGATTGCGGTTGGACTGCTCACCATTGCAGCGAAACACGTTAAACAGAAAGAAATTGAACTGAAAAATAAATACTGACAGTAAACCCTCCGGTCTTAAATCCGGAGGGTTTGTTAATTTATATTCTTATTTCTTTTGTGATTTCCTGTCCATTTGATTTTGAGTCACCGGCCAGGATCTCTTGCCGTCGTCGACTTCGAATTCCATATTCACGTCGGTAACATGACTTTGCTTCAGTATCAGCGCCTCAATGTCATCGCGGAGTTCATTCGTGTAGGCAACGGTCAGATCGGGAGCGATCTCAGCGATGACTTCCACGTGCAGAGCATCTCCTTCTTTCAGCACGATGAGTTTTTGAATATCTTTAACTTCATCGTTTTTCAGAACGATTTGTGAAATGCGCTGTTCCATATGAGGGTCGCTTTCTCCGAGCACACCCGCTGCATTTTCCATAAATACTCTGTAGACGATGTAGAACATCATGAGACCGATTAAGACCGATGCAATTCCTTCCGCCTGCAGAAGTCCTGTAAACCGTCCGATCAGTATAGCGATAATTGCGAGGAAGGCTCCGGCAGTTGCTACAGTGTCTTCTAAAAATACAAGTTTAGTTGCAGGTTTTGCACTGTTGATATGCTTGTAGCTTAAAGTCAGCGGTTTAAGACCGTCAAACGGCTGACCCGCCTGCTGCAGCAATTCTTTGCCGGCTTTATAAAGGACACTTCCTTCCAGCATCATTGAGATTGTGAGAACGCCAATATTTACTAGCAGCAGAGTGGTTTCGGTCTGTGCAGGGAGAGGTTCGATTATATGATGTATGCCTTCCTTTACAGTTTCGTAAGAGAGTATCGCTACGATAATTATCGCAAACAGACAGACGAGGTTCACCAGTCTGCCAAAGCCGAATGGAAACCTTTTAGTCGGTGCTTTTTTTGAAAGGCTTGAACCGGTAAAAACAAAAAGCTGGTTCACGCCGTCTCCGAAAGAGTGCATCATCTCGGCGAACATGGCAACATTTGCCGTGAATAGAAATGCAAGACCTTTCAGACCTGCCAGAATAAAATTTACAACAGCTGCAGTAAGCGAGGCCATACTGCCTTGTTTAAGTAATGCAAATATATCTTTCAATGCACATCCTCTCCTTTCATCAAATATAAGTATTAATAATATGAATACCCGAAATGCAGCGTGTATATGTCACAGGATAAAAAAACCGTCAGCCGTAATGGCTGGCGGGATTTAAATCTGCTTATTATTTTTAATCTTTATTTCTCGATAACAGCATAATGAAGTAGCAGAGCACTCCGAACAAGAGAGTAATAAACAGTGCGTGGAACAGTGCAATGAAAATATTTACCATTGTAAATACAGACAGCATGCCTGTAATCACCTGCAGAATCAGCAGTACAAATGCAGTAATCCAGCATTTTTTAATAAGCGGAGAATCACTGTATTTACGCAGTACATGGATGAGTATAAGCAGCATCCATATTGCGAGTATGCCGACTAAAAATCTGTGTCCCATCTGGACCGACTGATAAAAGTTCTCAGGCATTATTTCGCCCGGCATACAGTGCGGCCATTCAGTACATGCAAGCGAAGAGTCAGTGTGTCTGACTAATGCTCCGCTGTAAATAACAATATATATGTAAATTGTTATCAGTATCGTGTTATATCTTAAAAATGGACTGACATAAATTTTACGTTCATGCTGTCCGTGTGAGACTTCAAAAATAAGCAGTGTTAAAAGAAATACTGCAGCGAAGCAAATTAATGAAATACCAAAATGAGCTGCGAGAACGAAGTCGCCTTCCCAGATGCCGATTACAGCTGCTGCACCAATCAGTGACTGGATCAGTATAAAGCTCAGTGACAGGTAAATAAGGAATTTAGCTTCCCGGACATGTCCAATCTGTTTCCAGGCCATATATCCCAGTATTAATAGGAAGATAATAGCAACACCTGAAACTCCGCGGTGTGCGAGCTCGATAATTGTATCGAGCGGCCAGTCTTTTGGAATGAGCTGTCCGTGACAAAGCGGCCAGGTCTCTCCGCAGCCGTCTTCGGAACCGGTTTTTGTAACAAGTGCGCCGCCGATCTGGACAAAGACCATAATCAGTGTCGTAATAATCGCTACAATTTTTAAATTTCTGTACAAATAGAACACCTCTAATAATCGCGTTTCTGTTCGCTATACAAATAATAAATATATATTAGAATACCGTTCTTTGCAATGTGCAAAGTTTTGAATAGCTCTTAACAATTTATAAAACTATGGTAAAATTAACTAGTGTAGAGATTGATACCATACTCATCTGAGTATAAAACAGATTCCGTATCATAATGAGGCATATTGATGAATAATTCATGAACAATGCAAAAAGTAACATTTTTATTTCAAATATGTATAGAAAATGTGACCGGGATAATCTATTATTAAAGATAAATGTGTTTGTTTATGAAAGGGGGCGTATAGATGCACAGTGATGTATACCAGCAAGAGGTACATCAAACGGCACGCAGTAAAAAACTGAAAGCAGTTAAAACACTCATCAAGGATGGCATAATTAAAGCGAACTTAATACCTGCGTTTGCAGCGAGCTTTCTTGCTGTTATGTATTATAGCATTTCGTTTTTCGAAGCGATTCCTGTCATGCTGTTGATGCTCCTAGGTACTACACTAGTCATCGGAGGCGTTTGTGCCCTTAACAATTTCTATGACAGAGATATTGACCGGCTGATGAAATCGAAACAGGCAAGACCGAGTATTGATGGAACATTTTCAGGCAAAGAAATTCTTGCAATCGGATTTACGATGCTGGGATTTGGCCTCGCAATGCTGTTTTTAATCAATACGACTGTCGGAGTTCTAGGGTTAACCGCAGCATTCGGTTACGCAGTTGTATATTCCATTTTTGCCAAACGACATCTTGTCTCAAACACAATTATAGGGGCAATCCCCGGAGCAATGCCTCCGCTAATTGGCTGGGCAGTTTTTGAACCCAATCTACATATATTAGCGTGGTCGATGTTCCTCGTAATGTTCTTATGGCAAATGCCTCACTTCTATGCACTGGCTATAAGACGGAGCGATGAATACAAAGAGGCGGGTATTCCAATGCTGCCTTCTGTGAAAGGGAATGTTCGCACTAGAAACTCGATTATTTTTTGGGTGTCACTTCTTTTGTTCACACCACTTATGATGTTTGAACTTGGTACGTGGTTTGTTGCATTGACAGCCGCACTTAATGTGGTCTGGTTTTATTTAAGTGTTAATCAGTTCAAACGGATTACGGACTATAATCGCTATGCCGGGCGAATATTTGTCTTTTCACTCAACTACGTCGTGATATTTTTCGTCATGATTATCGTAGCCGGCTTACTTGTGAATATTTAAAAAGTAAATGAATGAAAGAGGGGTCTAACAATGAATTTAAGTTTTCTTAAAGGTAAGGCATTATTATTAGTTTCTGCTCTTACTCTTTTCCTTGCCGGTTGCGGTACGAATGAATTAAGTACCTTAAGACCTGCAGGAGAAGTCGGACGCGAACAGTTCAATTTAATGATTTTATCAATCATCATTATGCTGCTTGTTATCGCAGTAGTTGTTGTCTTGTTCACAATCGCAGTAACGAAGAGCCGCAGAAGTAAAAAAGGTGAGGATTTCGAACCGAAAGAAGTTGCAGGTAACCACACGCTTGAAGTTATCTGGACATCGATTCCAATTCTTCTGCTTATTGTATTAGCAATTCCAACAGTTTATTTTGTATTTAAACAGGCAGATACTGAAGCTATGACAGATGCTGACGGCAATGTAAACGCCGAAGAAACAGTAATTAACGTCAGAGCATACCAGTACTGGTGGGAATTCGAATATCCAAACGAAGAAGTTGTTACAGCTCAGGAACTCGTAGTTCCTACTGACCAAAAAGTTTACTTCAACCTGCAGGGTGCGGATGTTAAACACTCATTCTGGGTGCCGGCAGCCGGAGGTAAAATGGATACCAACATCGATGGTATCAACAGCTTCTACTTAGTATTCGACGACGATAAATCCCAGGACGCAGACCGTTTATTCTACGGTAAATGTGCTGAGCTCTGCGGACCGTCGCACGCCTTAATGGACTTTAAAGTAAAAGCCTTGCCTGAAGAAGAGTACGATCAGTGGCTTGCAGATATGAAAGCAGTTGAAGAACCTGTACAGGCTTCATCTGAAGATGCACAGCGCGGAGAGGAAATTTTCAATAACTCATGTATGGGCTGTCACGCCGCTACACCGACAAGTCCGGGAGCTATGGGTCCTAACTTAACGAACTTCGGTGACCGTGAGTTAATCGCCGGTTATTTAGAACATGACCAGGAAAATCTTGAAGCATGGATTAAAGACCCTGAGTCATTCAAACCGGATAACAAAATGGCAGGCACTTACGAATTAACTGACGAAGAAATTGAAGCAGTAGCATCTTACTTAATGGAGCTTAAAGTTGAAGAAGATTCCGGCGATGTATCGCAATTAAGAGAGCCTGCTGCCGATGAAGAGTCAGAAGAGGGGGGTAACTAGTAATGTCCGAAGCAACAGCAAAAAAACGTGGTTTTGGTGCAACGATTTGGGAATACATGACAACCGTTGACCATAAGAAAATTGGTATTCTGTATTTGATTGCTGGGGGATTATTCTTCGCAATGGGCGGTATAGAAGCAATGCTGATTCGTCTTCAGCTGGCAGTGCCGAACAACGACTTCCTTTCAGCAGGTCTGTTTAACGAAGTTATTACGATGCACGGTACAACAATGATATTCTTAGCAGCGATGCCGCTATTATTCGCGTTCATGAACGTTATAGTACCACTTCAAATTGGTGCACGTGACATGGCTTTCCCATTCATGAACGCACTGGGTGTCTGGTTGTTTATCCTGGGTGGTATCTTCCTTAACTTATCATGGTTTATGGGCGGAGCACCGGATGCGGGCTGGACAAGTTACGCATCACTGTCAATTGCATCACCTGGCCACGGTATTGATTTCTATGCACTGGGTCTGCAAATTACCGGTGCAGGAACATTGATGACAGGAATCAACTTTGTAACAACTATTATTACGATGAGAGCACCAGGTATGACATATATGAGAATGCCGCTCTTTACATGGACTGCACTTGTTGCAGGTGTTCTGATCGTCTTTGCATTCCCGCCGTTAACAGTAGGTCTTTTCCTGTTAATCTTTGACCGTATGTTCGGTTCCAACTTCTTCCTTGTAGAAGCTGGAGGTAACACGATTATCTGGGAACACTTATTCTGGATCTTCGGTCACCCGGAAGTTTACATTCTAATCCTTCCGGCGTTCGGGATATTCTCTGAAATATTCGCAACATTTGCTCGTAAACGTCTATTCGGTTACTCAGCAATGGTATTCGCAACAGTGCTTATCGGTTTCTTCGGATTCATGGTATGGGCACACCACATGTTTACAGTTGGTCTCGGGCCGACAGCCAACGCAATTTTCGCCTTGGCAACAATGGCAATCGCAGTACCGACAGGTATTAAAATATTTAACTGGATCTTTACAATCTGGGGCGGAAGCATAGAGTTTACAACACCTATGATGTACGCACTTGGATTTATTCCATCCTTCGTTATGGGTGGGGTAACAGGAATTATGCAGGCAGTTGCTCCAGCTGACTATCAGTACCATGACTCATACTTTATCGTAGCTCACTTCCACTATGTAATCGTCGGCGGGGTAGTGTTCGCCTTACTTGCAGGACTTCACTACTACTGGCCGGTAATATTCGGCACGATGCTGAGTGATAAACTTGGTAAAGTAGAATTCTGGCTGTTCTTTGTAGGTTTCCATCTGACATTCCTGATTCAGCACTTCTTAGGATTATGGGGAATGCCGCGCCGGGTATTCACTTACCTCGACGGACAGGGCTACAATGCAGCAAACTTAATATCAACCATCGGTGCTCTCTTGATGGCAGCAGCGGTTATTGTTTTAGTGATTAACATCATCATGACAGTTGCTAAAAATCAAAAAGTGGGCCGCGACCCTTGGGGCGACGGACGTACACTTGAGTGGTCAATACCGCTTCCAGTACCGTATTACAACTATGCACAGATTCCTTTAGTACGCGGACTTGATGCATTCTGGATTGAGAAAAAAGAAGGTAACGGAAAAATGCTTCCGGCGGAATCGGTTGAAGATTTCCATATGCCGAACAACTCAATCATTCCGTTTGTAATGTCACTTGGTCTGTTCATCGCTTCATTCGGTGCTCTGTACTTTGCTTCAGGTAAAGAATGGGCAATCGATGCAGTAGCAGATTTACCAGTAAAACCATGGGCATTCTGGTTACTTGTAATCGGACTTGCAATTACATTTATCTCAATGATTACACGTTCATTTAAAGATGACCTTGGCTATTATGTAACGAAAGAAGAAATATTAAGAGATCTTGAAGAAGAAGAAAGGGGTGCTAAGTAATGGCTGAAATGAAATATAATGTCCCTAACGAACAGTGGCCTGAGCACCCGGAGACAGCAACACACGAAGGTAGAAATAAATTCGTCGGTTTCTGGACTTTCTTAGCAGGAGAGACAGTATTATTCGCATCATTATTCGCAACTTACATGGCATTGAAAGACAGCGTGCCAAGTTCGGATCATATGCTTGCAGCTGATTTGTTCCACCTTGAACTTGCATTTGTCATGACGATGTTATTACTTACATCGTCCCTGACGAGTGTATACGCGGTGTATCACATGCGTAATAATAACTTCAGTAAAATGCAGTTATGGCTAGCTATTACAGTACTTCTTGGTGCAGGATTCTTAGCACTTGAAATTTACGAGTTCTATGAATATGTTCACCTTGGACATACTTTCAGATCTAGCGCCTTCGGTAGTGCATTCTATATTCTGATCGGTACTCACGGTTTCCACGTAATTATCGGTCTGATCTGGATTACAGGTCTGATTATCCGTAACGCAACGCGCGGTTTATCAGTATATACAGCAGCTAAAGTGAATACAGCAGCGCTGTACTGGCACTTCATCGACGTTGTGTGGGTATTCATCTTCACAATCGTTTACTTGTTAGGAGTGATATAAATGGCTGATTTACAAGAGAAACCAATGACAGAAACTCAGCTGAGAAATCTTCGACGCCAGCGTACAAAAGAAATGCGCCTGCAGCTTACAGGATTTTCATTTATGATTTTTTTAACATTCATAGCATTTGGTATGGTTGCACTGGAATTTGATCCAACGTTCATCATGGGAAGCGTAATGCTGTTCGCATTCATTCAAGTTGTACTGCAGTTCTACTACTTCATGCACATGAAAGATAAAGGGCATGATTTTGCTAAACTGTTTATGATTGTAGGAATGTATTTCGCAATTGCTTTCTGTGTAACATTCATTTATATCGTATGGATCGGTCAGCCGATCTAATACAAAAAGAGATGATCTCGTTCTGAGGTCATCTTTTTTTTGGTCAATAGTTTGTCACTTTGTGTGTTTTTATCGTCTTGAGTTATGATAATAATAAATTTATACTAGAGATAATAAGGTTAAATTTAAGGTGGTAGGTATGGGAAATATAACTTCAATTAAAATTTTCGGTTTTATGGCTAACTGGAGTCCCTTTTTTATGGCTTTCGTTATTCTTGTTACGGCAGTCTTCTTCCTTGTGACCACGAGATGGTATAAGGAATTTGAAGGTGGACGACCGCTGACGAGTCGAGAAGGGGCACTCTTTGCAGTCAATATGATTTTACTGTATGCAATGTACGGCTCGCCAGTCGACTTATTAAGTCATATATTATTTACATTCCACATGTTGCAGATGGCTTTTGTATTATTCTTAATTGCACCGCTGATGTATTTTAGCGTGCCGGCTTATCTGCAGAAATATATCGTTTCATTGCCGGTAATCGGTCCGGTGCTGAGATTAGGTGCGAAAAAACCTTTAATCTCACTGATGCTGCTTATCGCTGCATTTTCAATTTATCATTTACCCGTCGTTATGGATAACTTAAAAATGAGTGCAACTCTTCATACATTAGTACTCGCAGTAATGTTCCTGACAGCTTTAATGGCGTTTTACCCGATGTTCAACAAAGTTGAACCTGAAGAAGAGCATATGGGCGGATTGTTTAAACTGCTTTATATTTTTGGAATCGGAGCTTTTGTTACTCCGGCATGTGCACTGATTATTTTCTCAAGCACACCAATTTATGCTACTTTTACAGAAGGTGAAGCGTGGTTAAGTGCGATGGAGTTATGCGTACCTTCAGGTATTCTTGACAGTATTTCCGGAGCAGGGATGATTTCCGGACCGGAATACTTTACAAATTCAACGCCTTTGAATGACCAGCAGACAGGCGGTATTATAATGAAAGTACTGCAGGAAGTATTTTTCGGAGTAATGCTCGCTCACATATTCTTTAAATGGTTCAATGAAGAACGCAGAGATGCAAATCAGATTACAGAACGTGCCCTGGCAAAAGCACAGGCGCAAAAAGAAATGGACAACCGGTTTAGAGCATAGGAGGAAAAATTTTGGACATATATTTTATCCTGCCCACACTCAGTACATCATTTATCGTACTGAGCGCGATATTTATGGGTATTGGAGTTTATCATATTAAAAAAGGGCACGTGCTGAAGCATGAGAAATTCATGACACTCGCTGCATGGTCGGCGTTAACATTTTTCGTTATTTATATATCGAAAACTGTATTCCTTGGAAACACTCAATTTGGCGGACCTGAATCGCTTGAAATTTACTATGTAATTTTTCTTGTCAGCCATATTATTCTGGCTACTACGGGAGGGATTTTCGGAGGAATCCAAGTGTTCACCGGCAAGAAAAACAAACTGCGCCAGCACAGAAAATTCGGTATGACAGCAGCGACAATCTGGTTCTTCACTGCAGTGACAGGTATCATGGTCTATATCATACTTTATATTTTATATCCGGGCGGAGAAACGACCGGTCTGTGGGATGCAATATTCCATTAGGATTAATAAAAACCTCTTACAAATTACTGTAAGAGGTTTTATTATGTAGCAGCTGCTGTAAATTAAACGCCCGCAACTGCAGTCAGTTCTTTACTGATTGTTCTGATTTTGCTGATCGCATGTTCAACGATGCGTTCAGGGAATACTTCATCGCTGCCGTATTCGATACCAGTCGGGTAGTAATGTTTCCCCATATAAGGATCCATTAACTGTAATGTTGCATTATTTGCACCGACATCACCGTCTACTGCATATCCAGGAAAACGTAAGTAATAAATACCTTCAGGAATTTCGTATTTATAATCGAAAGTCATACGCTCGTAATCCCAACTGCCGCCAAGAACACAACCATTGTGGTTCATAATTTCCTGCAGTGAGCCTTGTGGAATGACTACATTTTCAATACCTGAGTTTTCAAAAACCATCATTTTGCCCCCTATCATTTATCCATTACCCTAATTTTAATCTATTACAATACAGGTTGCAAATGGTATTTATCATATAGTAACAAATGTGTCTATATGATAAAATGGTTAAGGAGAGGTGATTATATGACAGCAATTATGGATTTTGAAATTTTGGATTCACTAGACTCTCTAAACGATATGGTTACTGAGACAGAAGAATATAAAAACTACTGTAATTATAAAACACTCTTGGATACAGATGATGAAGTCAGAGGCATGATTAAACACTTTGCGCGTTTAAAAGAGAACTTTATCGACGTTGAACGCTTTGGTAAATATCACCCTGATTTCAGCACGAAACGAAAAGAGATCAACCAGTATAAAAAAGCCTTGGACATGCATCCGATTATAATGGAGTACCGGAGAGCGGAATTTCAGCTGCAGTCGCTGCTGGATGAAATACTCTTTATTATAGGGCAGTCAGTCAGTCCCCATGCAAATATCGTCAGCAGTAATCCATTTTTCTCAAACAGTTCAAACAGCGGCTGTGCAACAGGCGGAAGCTGCGGCTGCGCAGGCTAATATAAATTTAACTTCAAAACACGGTTCCTCTTGGGAACTGTGTTTTTTTATTGGAGAGAGTAGGATTGTGGGGTTGGAGTTAGCATGAGCTCCGTTCATGCCAATCCCAGCTGCTGCGGATACACTTGATACTTTGTCATGCAAACCCCAGAGCATCCGGATACATATGATCTTCAGTCATGCCAACCCCAGGGACTGCGGATACACATGATCTCCTGTCATTCAAACCCCAGAGACTGCGGATACACATGATCTCCTGTCATTCAAACCCCAGGGACTCCGGATACATATGAATTCCAGTCATGCCAACCCCAGAGACTGCGGATACACATGATCTCCTGTCATTCAAACCCCAGGGACTCCGGATACATATGAATTCCAGTCATGCCAACCCCAGAGACTGCGGATACACATGATCTCCTGTCATTCAAACCCCAGGGACTCCGGATACATATGAATTCCAGTCATGCCAACCCCAGAGACTCCGGATACATATGATCTCCTGTCATTCAAACCCCAGGGATTCCGGATACATATGAACTTCTGTCACGCCAACCCCAGAGACTCCGGATACATATGATCTCCGGTCATCCCAACCCCAGTCCCAGCACCTCCATCCGCCCACAAAAAAAGACCCGCATTTCTGCAGGTCTTTTGCATCATTAGTATCTGTTTTTTAACAGGTGATAGCTGATGTCCGGATAGTCGGTTACGATAGTATGCGCACCTTTTTGGATGAGTTCATCCATTTTATCCATCTTGTTGATGTTCCAGTATCCTACTGCAATGTTCAGACTCGTTAAGTGCTCGATAAAACGTCTTGTATCTAAACGAATACCGTTGTATTCTGTCGGAATCTGGAAGGTGTCCGCCGCCGGTTCATACATATGACCGAATCCTGCGCGGTGCAGGAAGTACGCACGGCTGACCTGATCGACACCCGCGCCGAGCGCAACAGTATCTTCTGCATACAGATTAAACTGCTTAATCTGTGAATCGTGGAAACTTGTTACGAGTACGCGGTCTTCAGCGCCGAGCTCGGTAATTAAACGGTAGAGCAGGCTTGGAATAAGACTGCCTGAATATGTGTCGGGGTCATCTTTAATATCGATATTGATTAGTTTGCCCGGATATTCTTCAATCAATTCGCGCAGAGTAACAATTTTTGCTTTGTCGTGTCCGCGGTAGGGGTGATTGCCTTCGACATCGGTAAAGTGATAACCGAAATCAAGGTCTTTTAAGTCATCGAGTGTTAAATTGCTGACTTTCCCTGCACCGTTTGATGTTCTGTCTACATAGGCATCGTGAAAAACGACAATTTCTTCATCTTTTGTCAGACGGATATCAATTTCGAATCCTTCCACATCGAATTCCGATGCTTTGTCAAACGCGATGCGTGTGTGTTCAGGTGCAAGTCCCATACCGCCGCGGTGTGCGAAAATGTACGGTGAACGCTGTTTGAAGTATGGTTTGATATCGCGCACTTTCGTTTCTTTCATTAACTTTGTACCTGCCCATAGGCCGAGTGTCAGACCGGTAGCAACACCGACTGCTGTTACCATTCTTTTAAAACAATTTGCCATGTTGGAAACCTCCATGAGATATTCATTTAAAAAACATATAAGATATATGTTATTATGATTCTAAAGATTTAGATAGGTGGTCAGTCAATGTTAGTTAACCGACTTGGTATATATGTTTATTTTAAACAAAATAAATTCATTCGACAATTGAAACGGCACGGACATTTAATTTATGTGAATAAATCTAAGAAATATGTCCTTTTGTATATCGATGAAGCCGATTTGGATAAGACGCTCAGAGACCTCGGCAAACTGAAGTTTGTTACCGATATCGTTTTGAGTGAATATCCGAATATCAAACGCGAATATCATACTGAAGATAAAGAAAAAGAAGATTACCGTCTTATTTAATTAAGTCATTGGCAGAATCAGATGATTTAATCTTAAAATTCCGGTTAGATACTGGTAGAACTGTTCGCGTTCATAAAACTCTTCCGGTGATTTTGTTGAAAACTCGACGATGTTCAAGTTTTTCTCCTCACACCATGACTTTATCAGCTGATACTTTTTACCCTGGCCGTCATTATAGACGATGCCGTTGTAGATAGTGTATATCGCCTGCAGGTTTTGTTCAACAGGTTTCATAACCAAGAGAAATGTCGCAGGTGTTTTGTCGTTGTTGAGAAATATTGCATGCTGAACACGTTCGTGATTATAGTCGATCAGTGCCTGCAATTCAAATATTTCGTGGTAACCTTCACCCATCGTGATGAATTTTTGCATATAATCAGCTCCTATCAATATAATATATGACCAGAGAGCCAAATGAAAGGGCAATACTTATGAGAATTATCAGCGGGAAATATAAAGCAAAGAAACTGCATACTTTAAAATCAAATGATACACGGCCTACAAGCGACAAAGTGCGCGAAAGTGTCTTCAGTATGCTTGGAGATATAGAGGGGAGCGTACTGGACCTTTTTGGCGGCACAGGCGGGCTTGCAATCGAAGCGCTGAGCCGGGGAGCTGACAAAGCGATGATTATCGACGGTGCAGGAGATGCTATTAAAATTATTAAAGAGAATACGCGTGACCTGGATGAACCGGTAGAAATCTTCCGCAATGATTACCGCAGAGCCTTAAAAGCGATGGCGAAACGGGACAAGTCATTTGATCTGATCTTTCTAGATCCGCCTTATAATAAGAAACTGATCGATAAAAGTCTAGAACTGATATTAGAATATAAGCTTTTGAAAGAAGGCGGCAGAATTGTCGCGGAGGCGGGCAAAAATGAAAATTTTGCCCATCCGGGATTTGAAATCACAAAAGAAAATGACTACGGTTCGATTAAAATATGGCTGCTTAGCAAAGAGAGAAAGTAGGGGAGCATTTTGACTAAGAATAAAATAGCGGTAGTACCGGGAAGTTTTGACCCGATTACCTACGGGCATCTGGATATTATAGAGCGTGCCTGTAAAATTTTTGACAAGGTATACGTTTCTGTTTTAAGAAATTCTTCAAAAAAGGGGTTATTTTCACCTGAAGAACGCATCGAGCTGATTTCAGGAGTGACGAAGCATCTGGACAATGTTGAAGTAGTGCAGTTTGACGGACTGCTGATTGACTTCTGCCAGCAAGTCGAAGCGGATGCCATTATCAGGGGCTTGCGTGCGGTCAGCGACTTCGAATACGAAATGCAGCTGACGAGTATGAACAGAAAGCTCGACAGCCAGATTGAAACGATGTATATAATGACTAACAACAACTATTCATTTATTTCATCATCGATCGTTAAAGAAGTTGCGAAATACGGAGGCAAGATTGAAGATATCGTCCCGCCGCTCATTGAAGATGCTTTAAAAGAAAAATTTAAGGAACAATAATTACCGGTGTATTGAAATCATTTTTCCGGCATCCGGTAAATGTGTTATACACTTCCGTGGCCGTCACTTCATGTGACACGAGGCTGCGGTTTTTTTTATTGACGTTCGTAATAATTTCTGCAGGACCGAGCGATCTTAAATACTGCTGTCCATTTTTAGTCATGCCGAGGATGCGGACGCTATCGGTCAGCTTGTACTGCTTCATCACTTCATCAGTAATATTCAAGAGGATGGAAATCATCAGTCTGCTGAGTCTTGTCCATGTGTAGCGTTTTGTTTTAACGGCTGATAAAAATTCAGCATAGCTGTCGGCTTTCTTTATTTTATCCTTCAGCCGGTATTCGAGCCCTTCGGTCATCATATATATCTTTTTAAGATCTTCCGGTGAACGGGTTAAAATAAGCGTTTTTAAGGTCAGGAAAAAGTCTTCATTAGAAGCGAGATGACCTTCTGTCATTTTGTCGATAAGACTTTCAGGCATAAAATTTCCCGCCTTTTCATTATTGCCGCTGAAAAGTGCGGCACGAAGACTCGTTGCGCTGGAAAATTCGGTGCTGGATAAGGCTGCGTCGCTGTATTTGTTACCGATTCGTTTTATCGTGTCCGGTCTTATAGACGACTTTAAATCGTTAAGTGCGTTAATATAAGCGATGCCGAGCGTATCGTTCGGTGACGAAAGAAAGGTATTATGAGCAAGCGAGCTTACTGCGCGCGGGTAGCTGTACCCCTGTTTCAGCAGTTTGTGGAACTCGGGTGAATCTTCGAGCAGTTTGGATTCACGGGCAGCGCTGATTAATGAATCGATGCTGCCTGACTCGCTGCCAAAGACGAGGTCGGTCGCGCCGAGCTTCTCAGCAATGTGCACGCCGCCCCGGGCAAAATCATCGGCAGAACTCACCGCGTTTAACAGCGGCAATTCAGCGACGAGATCCACATGTTCAAGCGCGGCCTCAGTCCGCGTAAACTTATCTGTAATTGCGATTTCGCCGCGCTGGGTAAAGTTTCCTGACATAATCGCAACAGTTACATCGGGCTCCGTGAGTTCTTTTGCTTTCTCAATATGATAAATATGCCCGTTATGAAATGGGTTGTACTCCGTAATTAATGCTAAAATTTTCATACATAAACCCCCGATAAATGTTATACTAAGTGTATCAAAATATTAGACAGATTGAAGTTATTTGTTAAGAAAAAAACTTGACACTTTTTCTTTATAACTGTACAATATCTGTTGTGCTCATAAGAGGTGGAATTATATGAAATGGTCGCTTTCACAACTAAGAAAGTCTGCCAGCGAGAAATTCACTTTTAATGAAACTGTTCAGTTAGACACATTGTATGATCGTGCGGATATACTCGCTGTAGAAGATACCAGAGTCTACGGTGATATGATTTTCGGACATCATCGAGTAGATGTTGACTTGCATATATCGGCGGTTGTTAAGATGATCGACAGCCGAAGCGGTGATACTGTTAGTCTGCCTCTCGAAATACAATCTGTCGAAGTGTTTGATGAAACACTTGAAGAAGACGAAGAAATAGATGATGACAACCTGCATCCGCTGATTCATACGCTGGATTTGGAGCCGGTAGTCAGAGAGCTGTTAATCGTCAACTTACCGACAGTTTATACAGAGAGTGACGAACTACCCGGGTCATCAGGAGCAAGTGGTTGGACAGTAATGGATGAATCGGAAGCCAGCAGCCAGAAACCGGCTGTGGATCCGAGATTACAAAAACTAGAAGCTTTAAAGCTAAGCGATGAGGAGGAAAAATAATGGCAGTACCTAAAAGAAGAACATCAAAAACACGCAAAAATAAACGTCGTTCACACATGAGACTTTCACTACCAGGAATGGTAGAATGCTCTAACTGCGGTGAAACTAAATTAGCTCACCGTGTATGTAAAGAATGCGGAAGCTACAAAGGCGAAGAAGTCGTAGCTAACTAATCGTCTTATTAAAGAAAAAGCCTGAAAATCTTATTTTCTAAGATCTTCAGGCTTTTTTGTGCATGTAAAGTATACTTTTAAATACTTGATACGGGATTTTAAGGGTTTTAGAACTTCCGGGAATCCTCTGACACAAGATAAATAAAAAGCCGGGACAAAATCCGTCCCGGCTCATAACTTAAATCTTATTTTGGATACCACATCAGTGATTCGTCCGCCAGATCACGTTCAATATCGTATTCGTGTGCGCCAAATCCGTGTTTTTCAAAAAAGTCGCGGGAGTTCTGGAAACGGCTGATAGCTTTAATCGGAAGGTTAAATGATTTAGCGTATTCAATCAGCTCACTGCCGAACCCTCTGCCCTGATATCTTTCTAGCACTTCAAGTTTCCAGATAACTAAATAATCAGCGGTTTCGTTGTCGATCGGATGATCTGCATCTTCGCGGCGATACAGGCACATGCGTGCAGCCAGATCATCGCCCTGGTAAATACCGTAGAAAGGTGAATCGATATTCGCATCGATTACATTGGCTTCGAGTTCATCAATCATGTGAAGTTCCTGAGAACCGTATTCGCGGAATTTTTTAAATTCCTCTGCTGTTTTGTAGTTAATAGCTAAGTTTTTTACTTTTGACATTTGGCAACGCTCCTTTTAATACAGTATATTCATAATTGCGAAGCCGTTCAATTGTTTTATAGATAAATAACTTTTATACTTTGAATAACGATTAATTGAGGAGAACGATTTATGCATTTTGAGACTATTGATTTTTCTGAAAACCTACATAATATAACTGACAACAAGCAATTTTACGGCGGTCTGTCCTATGATGAAGAAAGTATCAAAGAAGTGCTTCAGCGCCCGGTGCACAGCCATACTGCAGAACTCGGCAGCATTATCGAAACCGATATGTCGCAGTACGGGCTGTCAGAGGCGCAGCAGCACAATATTGAACTGCTTAAAAAAGGGCATAAGGTAGTTATTGCCGGCCAGCAGGCGGGACTTTTTATGAGTCCTTCGTATATCATTCATAAAATAGTATCAATTTTAGTCGTAGTAAAAGAACTGAAAGAGAAGCACGGTTATGATGCAGTTCCCGTTTTTTGGGTTGCGGGTGAGGATCACGATTACGAGGAAGTGAACCACACACATCTGTATGACACATACCACCGCAGACGAGTTAAAGTAAATTACAAGCCGAATTTGACTGTGCCTATGAGCATTGGTTTTTATAATTACGATAAAAAAGCGATGGCTGAAGCGCTGGATAAAATCCTTCGATACATTGGTGACTCCAGCTATGCAGCAGCATTAAAAAAACAAGTGACAGCATCGATAGAACGATGTACGTCGTGGACGGAGCTGTTCCACAGCCTGGTCCACGAAACATTTAAAAACGATGGTCTTGTAATTTTCAATTCTCATCTTGAAGCCGTACGAGAACTCGAAGTGCCGATAATGCAAAATATGTTTAAGCAGCATAAAGCAATCGATGCAGCATTTAAAGAAGGACAGGAAGAATTTATACGCACTGTAAATAAAGCACCGGTTATTCAGACTGAGACAAATGTTCATCTGTTTGCTAATGCAGCATCGGCAAGAACGCTGATTACTGAAACTGAAGAAGAAAATGCCTATGTGCTCGGAGATGAGAAACTAAACAAAGATGAAATACTGAAACGTATAGAACAATCCCCAATAGAGTTTTCCAATAATGTAGTGACGAGACCCCTGATGCAGGAAATGCTGTTTAATACAGCAGTATTCCTAGGCGGCGGTGCTGAAGTAGCTTACTGGGGAGAGCTGCATAAAGTATTCGGTGTGATGGAAACTGATATGCCGATAGTGCTGAAGCGGATGGAGTTCATACATGTCGATGACAGAATCAGTAAGCTGCTCGAAAGGTATGAACTGACACTGGACAGCAGCATCACAGACCAGATTCAGGCGCGTAAAGAAACGCTTATTAAAACGCATACCAACGATCAGGTGCTTGACGAGATCGAACGTGTTAAATCTTCTCTCGAAGAGTCATTTAAACCGCTTTACGAATACGCGGATGAATATTTTACAAGCGGGATAATCGACGGCAACAAAAAGCGCCATCTGAATGAACTCGAGTATTTAAAGAAGCGTTATTCAGTTGATATCAAACGCAGTTTAAGAACAGAGCTGAATAATCTGGATGAATTGAGCGAAAAACTGATGCCGAATGGGGCGCTGCAGGAAAGACTGTATCATCCGTGGCAGTATCCGGCCTGTAATTGGGATTATTCCCCACTCAGCTACACAGATAAATTGACGATTATAAAAAGTTAATCATGCTGTATACCATGCGATTTCTTCATTTGAAGAAATCGTTTTTTTTATTTGATAAAATAATCGGCAATCTTTTTTATAATTTGTGGAGGAAAGTGGGGAGATGTGGTAAATTAAATATATGCGGGGTGAGAATATGTTCATGGGTGAATATAAACATAATTTGGATACGAAAGGCCGTATTATTATGCCGAGTAAATTCAGAGAATTACTCGATGGACAATTCGTTATTACCCGCGGGCTCGACCGCTGTTTATTTGCGTATACAGAGGAAGAATGGAGCCGCATTGAAGAAAAACTCAAAACGCTGCCGCTGACGAAAAAAGATGCGCGTAAATTTACGAGATTATTTTTCTCGGGCGCAGCAGCCGTGGAAATCGATAAGCAGGGACGTATCAATATTCCGCAAAATCTGCGTGAATATGCCGGACTGACAAAAGATTGTACAGTCATCGGTGTCTCGAGCAGAATCGAAATCTGGGATTCGGCAGCATGGGAAGATTTTTACACTGAATCTGAAGATAACTTTGAAGATATAGCAGAAGATTTAATTGATTTTGACCTTTAGGATGTGACAAATTGTTCAACCACACTTCAGTTTTACTAAAAGAAACAGTCGACGGCTTAAATATTAAACCGGACGGCATATACGTCGATGCAACACTCGGCGGCGGCGGACATACTTCATATTTATTGTCACAGCTTGACTCGGGACATGTATACGCGTTTGATCAGGATATGACAGCGATAAATAATGCCCGGGAAAAATTTAAAGACAGCAGCAATATAACTTTAATTCATACAAATTTTGAAAATATAACAGAAGCACTTAACGAACAGGGTGTGACGGGTGTCGACGGTATTCTTTACGACCTCGGTGTTTCAAGTCCGCAGCTCGATGTAACAGAGAGGGGATTCAGTCACTCCAAAACAGCGAGACTCGACATGAGAATGGATCAGACACAGCTGCTTGATGCTTATGAGATTGTTAATGAATATCCATACGAAGCTCTGGTCAGTATT
Source organism: Jeotgalicoccus nanhaiensis (assembly GCF_015235105.1). Taxonomy (NCBI): domain Bacteria; kingdom Bacillati; phylum Bacillota; class Bacilli; order Caryophanales; family Staphylococcaceae; genus Jeotgalicoccus; species Jeotgalicoccus nanhaiensis. The sequence continues at coordinate 133,970 of NZ_JADGLW010000001.1, read as the reverse complement.
TTTTTCAGGTACGGAGAAGAAAAGTTCTCGAAAAAAATTGCCAGAGAAATCGAGCGTTTAAGAGAAATAGAACCAATTGAAACGACGACGGAACTCGCGGAAATTATTAAATCACAAATACCTCAGAAGTTCAGAAGAACAGGCGGGCATCCTGCAAAGCGTATTTTCCAGGCGCTGCGCATTGCAGTCAACGATGAACTCGGTGTCTTCGAACGTTCACTGGAACAGGCGATTGATCTTTTGAACAAAGACGGGCGTGTATCGGTAATTACCTTCCATTCTTTAGAAGACAGAATCTGCAAACAAATGTTTGTAGAGTACGAAAAAGGACCGGAGCTGCCAAAGAACATGCCTATTATTCCCGAGGGATATGAACCTGTCTTAAAAAGAGTTAACCGTAAACCGATTATCGCTGAAGGTGACGATCTTGAAGCCAACCCGCGTGCGCGCAGTGCGAAACTTCGAATTGCTGAGAAACAAGTATAGGAAGTGTTGACATGGTAGTAGAAAGATATACTGAGGTAAATCCTGCAAAAAAAGTATACAGAAAACCTGACAGTCAGCCGAAAACCCGGAAAAAAGGAAAGATTGTCGGGATTAAACGTACGGAAATGGCTATTTACATAACACTTGCTGTTCTGATTGCTGCAGTTTCCATATATGTATTATCTTTAAAAATGGAAGCCTATAATTACCAGAATGAGAAGTCATCAATTGAACAGACAATCGCAGTTAAAAACGGTGAAATCAGTGAGTTGAATACTGAGATCACTTACCTTGCTTCTTACGATCGCATATATGAAAAAGCTCAGGAACTGGGCCTGGATCTGAATAATAGCAATGTAAAGGTTGTAGAAAAGTATGGGGAAGATTAGACGGAAGATCAGTCTTAAAAATAGCAAGCTAACAATCGGCGCACTCCTGATATATTTCGGTATAGGAGTGCTTTTTCTTTTGATTATCGGTCAATTTATTAAATTGATGGTATTTCAAACGATAGACGACGAAGATTTAATCGCGAGAGGACAGGATAAATATGCTGTCAGTGCGGTAAATGAACCGGAACGCGGTGAAATCGTCGACCGTGAAGGCAATATACTTGCAGCAGATATGGAGGCATACCGGATTGCGATAATTACCGATGAGAATTATCCGAATCACGTGAGCAACCCGGAAGAAACAGCTGCTCTGCTCGCTGAAGTTGTCGACATGAAGAAAGAAGACATACAAAAAGAAATCGAAGAGAATATTAAAAAAGGCCAGTTTCAGATGGAGCTAGGACAGGCCGGCCGGAATATTTCCTATAATGATAAGAAATTCCTCGAGGAATCCGAAGCGACAGGGATCTCTTTTGTGCCGGAAACGAGACGCTTTTATCCGAATGGCCAGTTTGCCTCTCATTTAATCGGCTTTGCAGAATTAAATGATGACATCGGTGCCCTGGACGGCCAGCTTGGTTTTGAACGTATTTATAACGACCTCCTTAAAGGGGAGCCAGGCAGCGTTGATTATTCTCAGGACGTATGGGGCTATATCGTGCCGAATTCAGATAATGTCAAACCTCCGGTAGACGGTCATGATGTGAAGCTGACTATCGATTCGAATATTCAACTCTATCTGGAAGATACTTTAAACGATATGGAAGACCACTTTGAACCGGAAGAATTAATTGCGGTCGTTGCAGATGCAAATACAGGAGAGATTCTCGCGAGCGGCCAGCGCCCGTCCTTCAATCCTGAAACGCGGGAAGGTTTCGGCAACAGCTGGCTGAATATGCTTTATGAATATTCATTTGAACCGGGCTCCACATTTAAAGTGTTTGGACTAGCGGCCGCTATCGAAGAAGGAGTTTACGATCCGGATGCAGTTTACACTTCGGGATCGATGGATGTAATGGATTCAACAATTTACGACTGGGAAACCGAAGGCTGGGGCGACATTACCTATAACGAAGGAATGCAGTATTCATCAAACGTTCTGATGATGATCCTGCAGGATAAAGTCGGGTCCGACAAGATGCTCGACTACTATGAAAAATTCGGATTCGGTCAGTCGACCGGTTCTGAATTTCCAACAGAAACAACCGGGCAGATTGCCTGGGGTGATGAACTTCAGCAGAAAACCACCTCTTTCGGGCAAACGTCTACAGTAACGCCGATTCAGCTGATTCAGGGAATGACTGCGCTATTGAACGAAGGGGAGATGAAGAAACCTTACGTCGTTGATGAGATTACCGATGATGCCGGCGAAGTTGTCTACGACGGCAAGGAAGAAACTGTCAGACAGGTTATATCTCCGGAGGCAGCAGAAAAAACTGTAGCAGAAATGAATACGCTGATCGACGGTTCGCTGGACCATAATCCGCAATATAAATCCGATGAATATGAAGTTACCGGAAAATCGGGTACTGCTCAGATCTATGATCCGGAGACGGGCGGCTACATGGACGGAGAATATCAGTTTTTCACTTCGTTTTTAGGCTATGCTCCAAAAGACGATCCGGAAGTGATTGTCTATTACGGTATAAAACTTGCCAGTGAAAACAAAAGTGAAACATGGGATAACGGCGTTGCCAGGGGCTTTAATCCCCTGATGGAACGTACGCTGAAATATCTTGAAGTTTCTGAAGCGGATGTATCCGGCGATCACGATGTCATAGAAATCGGAGATTACAGAGGACAGGAAATAGATGCTTTAACTGATGAATTAAATGATACAATTGATGTAAAAATAGTCGGGAACGGTACAGAGATTACCGATCATTTCCCTCAGGATGACACTTTGCTGCCTTACGATTCCCTGTTTGTGAAAACAGACGGCGAGCCGACCCTGCCGGACTTCAAAGGGCTTTCGAAACGGGAAGCACTGATGCTCGCTGACTTTATAGGTATTAATATAACAGTCGAAGGCGAAGGCTACGTAAATGGCCAGTCACAGAATGCGGGCACGGCAGTAACAGAAGATACTGCTGTCGAAATCACTTTATCGTCAAATGACCCGAACGACTAGGAGGAGCTATGAACTATATATTTTTCGCAGCCGCACTTGTGCTGACTGCAATACTGGTACCAATTTTAATACCTTTACTGAAGCGCATGAAATTTGGGCAGACTATCAGGCAGGAAGGTCCTGAAAGCCATTTAATTAAAACAGGAACCCCGACGATGGGCGGTTTGTCTTTTATTTCTGTAACGATTGTACTGTCGATTATCGGTCTGTTTTTTGCCGATGATATTTATAAGCTGCTGGTGCTGATTATTGTCACACTAGGTTTTGCATTAATCGGATTTATCGATGATTATATTATCGTCGTTAAAAAGGATAACGCAGGCTTGTCATCAAAACAGAAGTTTCTTGCACAAATTTTAGTTGCGGTCATAATCTTTATTATAATGAGGAACTGGATTCCGGATATCGATGCCGGCATTCAGATTCCGGGAACCGATTTGTTTATCCCGCTCGGCATATTTTTTGTCGTCTGGATTGTTTTTTGGCTCGTCGGATTTTCTAACGCAGTGAATTTAACGGACGGCCTTGACGGCTTGTCGACAGGAACGTCAATTATCGCATTTGGTTCATTTCTTGTAATCAGCCTGTTAACAGGGGAAATGGAAGTTGCACTGTTTCTGTTTATTTTAACCGGTTCGCTGATTGGATTTTTAATATTTAATAAATACCCTGCCAAACTGTTTATGGGCGATACAGGATCACTTGCACTCGGCGGTATTATTGCGACAGTGTCACTGCTCTTAAACAGCAGTCTCCTGCTGCTCATTATTGGAATCGTCTTTGTTATTGAAACAGCAAGCGTTATGATGCAGGTTGCATCGTATAAAACGACTGGCAGAAGAATCTTTAAAATGACGCCGATTCATCATCATTTTGAACTGTCAGGATGGAATGAATGGAAAATTGTTATTGTCTTCTGGTCGGTTGGACTGCTGGCAGGCATAGCCGGTGTACTATTGGGAGTGATGTAGAATGAAACCATTCAGAGGCTACGAAAATAAAAATATCATCGTACTCGGATATGGAAGAAGCGGAAAAAGTGCTGTAAATGCACTGGTCAGTTTAGGTGCGAATGTGACACTGACGACTAATGAAGTTTTTTCAGATGAAGAAGCGGAACAGAAATACAAAGCATGGGGTGTTGAGATTGTCGACGGACACCATCCGGTTAATCTTTTAAACGATGCAGATTTAATCGTTAAGAACCCGGGGATTCCGTACAGCATTCCTTTTTTAAAAGAAGCAGCAGAAAGAAAAATACCGATTGTTACAGACGTTGAGATTGCGCATCATCTGAGTGAAGCGCCGATATATGCACTGACCGGCACGAACGGCAAAACAACATGTACGCATCTGCTCGGGGAAATGCTGGAACATGGCGGCAGCAGCCCTATCTTATGCGGTAATATCGGCTATCCTGCTTCAGCTGCTGCAATGGAAGCAACAAGAGATGACACCTTGCTGATGGAATTATCTTCATTCCAGCTGATGGGCATTGAGGAATTTAGACCGGATATTGCAGTCATTACAAATATTTACGAAGCGCATTTGGATTATCACGGTACAGTTGAAGAATATGTTCATGCCAAACTGGAAATATTTAAAAATATGACGGCTGATGATTTATTAATCTTTAATAAAAAACAGGCGCATCTGCTGGAAAACCGGGATATTAAATGCCGCGTTCAGTACTTTGATACGGAGTCAGAAGCTGATGCCTATGCAGCAGATGGAAATTTAATCGTACATGGTGAAGTGGTAATGCAAGTTCAGGATGCCGTACTTAAAGGTGAGCATAACATCGAGAACATACTTGCGACACTCCTTGCCGCAGCCGCGCACGGTGTAAATAAGGATGCAATTAAGAAGACGCTTGCTACATTCAGCGGTATTTCCCACAGACTCGAACGTCTCGGTGCAATCGATGATGTGATATATTACAACGATTCAAAAGCGACGAATAATCTGGCAACATCATTTGCCCTGAAAAGTTTTGATACGCCGGTTATCTGGCTTGCAGGCGGCCTCGACCGGGGACAGTCGCTTGATGAACTGATGCAGTATGCAGGACATGTTAAGCGGATTGTTACTTTTGGAGAGACAGCGCCGAAATTCGAAGCACTTGCAGAGAAATTGAATATTCCTGCAGAGCTGACTGAAAATCCGTACACAGGCGTAGAGCTTACCCGGTATTATGCAGAACCGGGAGATACAGTGTTATTTTCTCCAGCGTGCGCGAGCTGGGATCAATATAAAGATTACGAGCGGCGCGGAGACCATTTTAAAGAAGGATTCGCAAAACTCAGCTAAAGAGAACAGGAGGTATAGCCGATGAGTAAAGAAGATGATAATAATATCAATAACATTAAAGAAAAATTGAAAAAAAAGCGTCAGGATACTGACTATGTCGGCTATACTGCAAAAAAACCTGAGAAAGAGAAAACTGAAGGCAATTTTGAAAAGCCGCCGGCCAGTAAAAAAGTTTCGAAAAAAGCAGAGACTGAAGATGATGAACTATCTTTAAAAATAGAACACTATAAGGATTTTGAAGAAAAAAGCACCGCTGTTAAAAATAAAAAAACGCCCGGAAAGAACAGAAAACAAAACGTGAAATCTGCCGGAAATAAAAAAAGCGGCGGTAAAAAATCAGCAGACAGCAGTACCAAAAAGAAAAAGAGTAAAGGCCAGAAGACGAAAAAACCTAGAGAGAAATTTAAATTTAAACGGGTTCATCTGTATATCGGCATCGTTATCTTTTTAGTGCTGCTGCTCGGCGTTCTGCTGTGGTATGTCTTTTCCAGTGCGAGTGACGTCAAGGAAATTAACTTTGAAGGAAACAGTCTGGTTACTGAAACGGAACTTGAAGAGCGTATCGGTTTTAGTACAGGGGATAAGATGTTCAGTATTTCTGCCGGCAAAGCTGAGGACAATGTTGAATTGCTCCCGGTAATTGAGGAAGTATCTGTAGAGCGGGACTGGCCGAATAATGTTACAGTTAATGTTAATGAATATAAAGCTATTGCTTACATTAATAGTGAAGATCTTTATTTTCCTGTACTTGAAAACAGTAGAATCCAGCGCGGTTATCCGTCGGCTCCCCGCAATGCACCGATTATCTATAATTTTGAAGGCGAGGAATTCGATGCGCTTGTTGCAGCGCTGAATGAAATTGAAGTGGATATACTGGAAAGTATATCGGAAATCTATTTCCGCCCGACAGATAATTCGATGCGCCGCATTCACGTCTTTATGAATGACGGCCAGGAAATAGTTGCTGATTATGAAACTTTCAGCGAAAAAATGAATTATTACATCGGTATCCGTCAGGAAATCGGTGACGAAACCGGCGGGATAATTGATATGGAAGTCGGCACCAGCTACCTTCCGTACGACAGCGCAGATGCACGTGAAATTAAAGACAATATTTATAATGAACCATCCCAGGTGGGTTATATTGAAGATATCAATGAAGCTCTGGATGGTGTAAGGTCGGCACTTGGCGAAATCGACAATGCCGCCGAAGAATAAAGAGAGATAAAGTTAAACAAATTTTTTGAAATAGTTCACATTAATCTGAGTATAATGTAAACTAGAAATAGTATTATGAAAATGGCTGTGTAGGAGGCAATAAGGTGAAGGAACATTATTATGTTGCCCTTGATATCGGCTCGTCTAGTGTCAAAGTAGTGGTCGGAGAAAAATTTCACAACGGTGTGAATGTTATTGGTACCGGTCAAACCTTCACTGATGGGGTTTCTAAAGGGATGATCAACGATTTTGATCAGGCTAAAAATGCAATTACAGATACAATTAAAAAAGCAAAAATTGCTTCAGGTGTAGATATTGAAGAAGTATTTGTGAAAATTCCAATCGCGGATACTCATATTCACTTTACAGAAGATATTATCCGTTTCGGCGGGGAAGCGACAGAAATTACCGGTGAACATATTGAAGAGCTGCTGGAAAATGTGCGTATGAATGTTCCTGCAACCCAGCAGGAAGTAGTCAGCGTTTATCCGGTATCTTTTATAGTGGACGGTCTGCATGAAGTAAATGATCCAAAAGAAATGATCGCAGAAGAAAGTCTGGCAGTTAAAGCAGGTGTCGTATCTGCAAATCGTACACTGCTTGTTAATATTGTTAAATGTGTTGAAGCGGCAGGCTTAACTATTTTAGATGTGTATTCAGATGCGGTAAATTATCAGCATGTGCTGACAGACGCTGAAGTTGAACTCGGCGCCGTTGTTATCGATATTGGCCTCGACTTAACGCAGTTCGCTTACTATGAACGCGGTTCTTTAAAATATGCGAACAGCATAGGGCTTGCTGGCCGCGATATTACCCTAGATTTAGTCGATGAATTTAATACGACTTACGATGAAGCGGATCAGGCGAAAGAACAGTACGGCCATGCATTTTTCGATCTCGCAAGCGATGATGAGAAAATGATGCTGCAGCAGAATGACTCGAGAGAACCTGCTGAAGTAACTTCAAAAGACCTCGCAGATGTTATTGAGCTTGTGGTTGAAGATGCCTTTATGGGCGTTTTTGAAGACCTTGCAGCAAACGGTGTAAATAATGTGCAGGGCGGCTTTGTGCTGACCGGCGGAACAGCAAATATCCGCGGTGTTAAAGAATTGATGCAGGATCTGGTTGCAGAAAAAGTCAGAGTTCATATACCGAATCAGATGGGTGCAAGAAAACCTGAATTCACAAGTGCAATCTCCGTGTTATCAAGCGGAATAATGTTTGATGAGTTACTGGAATATGTTACAATTGATAATTATGATGACTATCCAGAAACATACTCACACAATACAGTGAACGATGAACAGGAAGCACAGCCTGCAAACTTCTTTACGGGACTGTTTGCAAAACGTAAAGAAGAGAATGAGCTTCAGGTCAATCGGGATGAGGATCATGATGAAGTTTCATACGAAGATGATTATAACTATCCTGATGAAGACGGCGGTGAAGAATCACAGGCTGAAGATGATGCTGCCGATGAAGAATACGAAGATTACACTTATGATGACGCCGATAACCGTTCTGAACGTTCCGATAAAGAACCGAAAGAGCAAGGCGATTTAGGCAGTAAAATTAAAAAAGTATTTAAAAATTTATTTGAGTAGAAGTACATTTGGGAGGAAAGATTAATGTTAGAATTTGAACAAGGTTTCAATCACATGGCGACGTTAAAAGTTATCGGTGTTGGCGGCGGCGGTAATAATGCTGTTAACCGTATGATTGAGGACGGCATGTCCAACGTTGAATTCATTGCTATTAACACTGATGGGCAGGCTTTAAATTTATCAAAAGCCGAGTCAAGAATCCAAATTGGTGAAAAATTAACACGCGGTTTAGGTGCCGGGGCAAATCCCGATATCGGTAAAAAAGCTGCCGAAGAATCACGCGAACAAATCGAAGACGCTATCCAGGGTGCGGACATGGTGTTCGTTACAGCGGGTATGGGCGGCGGAACAGGTACTGGCGCAGCACCGGTCGTTGCCAAAATCGCTAAAGAAATGGGAGCACTCACTGTAGGTGTTGTAACGCGCCCGTTCGGTTTTGAAGGAAGAAAGAGACAAACACAAGCTGCTGCTGGTGTTGAACAGATGAAGGCAGCTGTCGATACTCTGATTATTATCCCAAATGATCGCTTATTAGATATCGTAGATAAATCTACACCGATGATGGAAGCATTTAAAGAAGCTGATAACGTTCTGCGCCAAGGTGTTCAGGGTATCTCTGACCTTATCGCTGTAAGCGGTGAAGTAAACCTTGACTTCGCAGACGTTAAGACTATTATGCAGAACCAGGGTTCTGCCTTAATGGGTATCGGTATTTCAGCTGGCGAAAACCGTGCAGTTGAAGCAGCTAAAAAAGCAATTTCAAGCCCGCTCTTGGAAACGTCAATCGTTGGAGCACAGGGTGTTCTGATGAATATTACAGGCGGAGAATCGCTGTCGCTCTTTGAAGCGCAGGAAGCAGCAGACATCGTTCAGGATGCAGCGGATGAAGATGTTAATATGATTTTCGGTACTGTTATCAATCCTGAACTTGAAGATGAAATTGTAATTACTGTAATTGCTACAGGATTCAATGAGAAAACACTTCAGCGTTCTGCTGACAGACCTTCTGAGCAGCCTGAACAGAATAATTCACGCGGCGGAGGCAGCAATTTTAATCAGCCGCCGGCATATAACTCAAGAGATATTGCCGAAGATGAAGGGTTCTCCCGTGAGCCGGACAGATTTGATGCCCGTCCACAGGAAGAGCCTGATGTTCCGACTTTCCTTAAAGGAAACAGTTCGAGAAGAGAAAGACGCAGAAGATAAATTTTGTGCATTGTATATATCGGAGATATTGGCGACCCAATATCTCCTTTATTTTATAGGCGGGAGATAATTTGAATAATAATTGCTTTAAAACGCATAAATATTTCGTCGGAGATAATTCAGATGAGCTGACTTTCGGCTACACGATGAGGCACGGCGGACAGAGTTCTTATCCGAAAAACAGCTTTAATATGGCGCTCTATATCGGTGACAAAGTCAAAAATGTCCATAGCCATCAGAAGAAACTTGCTGAAGAAATAGATTTTCCTGTAAGTTCATGGGTACTGCCGATACAAAAACACGGCGGCAATATTAAAGAAGTGACGAAAAGAGACAGAGGTACAAATGCTGAGGAACTCGGCGACAGTCTCTATGATGTAGACGGTTTATATACTTATGACACCGGTGTACTTTTAACAATGAATTATGCCGACTGTATTCCTGTATACGTTTACAGCGTATCAGATAGCTTTTTGGGACTTGCGCATGCAGGCTGGAGAGGCACTGCAAAAAAAATTACGGCGAAGCTGATTGACTGCTACAGAGGCAGTAAAAAAGACCTGAGGGTAATTATCGGTGTCGGTATTAACCAGAAGTACTACGAAGTGGACGATAAGGTAATCGATGCGTTGAAACCATTGCCGGAAAGTTCTTATGAACAGACTAAATCCGGCTGGCAGCTCAATTTAAAAGATGCCAATAGACATCAGGCAAGAGCTGCCGGAATTGATGAAGAAAATATAAGCGTGACCGGTCTCGGAACTGAAGCGGATGAATTCTTCTCCTTCCGGCTGGAAGAAGGCCAAACCGGCCGAGCACTGGCTTTTATCGGGAGGCGTAATAATGATTAAGGAAAACTACGAACAGATAAAAAACGAAGTCGGCGAAGATGTTAACATTATCGCCGTCACTAAATATCATACTGTTGAAGAAACACTTAAAGCATATGAAGCTGGTGTCAGACATTTCGGTGAAAACCGCATTGAAGGGTTTATCGAAAAGCGCACAGCGCTGCCGGCAGATGCTGAAGTGCATTTTATCGGCACAATGCAGTCGAGAAAAGTTAAAGAAGTCATCGGTGATCTTCATTATCTTCATTCGCTGGAACGCGAAAGCGTAGCGAAAAAAATTGAACAGGCAGGCATGCATGTTGTAAACTGTTTTATACAGGTAAATATTTCTGATGAAACTTCAAAACATGGTTTGAAACCGGAAGAAGTTGAAGGTTTTATTGAGAAACTTAAAGCTTACAAATATGTTAAAGTCATCGGTTTAATGACTATGGCGCCGAACACTGAAGATATTTCAATTATTGAAAACACATTTAAAGGATTAAAGAAGCTGCGTGAAAATATCGTAGAAAATTATCCTGAAGTAAAAGAACTCAGCATGGGTATGAGCAATGATTATCCGATTGCAGTTAGAAATGGTGCAACATACATACGAATCGGGAGTAAAATTATGGGGAGCTAGGTGAAAAAAATGGCTATTACTAAGTTTATAAAAGATTTATTTGTCGTTGAAGAAGAAGTCCCTGTGAATGATAAGAAGGCAGAACAGGCGAAAACACCGGCGAAAGTCACAAATCTTAATACGAATAAACAACCGAATAGCCGTCAAAAAGAGGCGGCACCTAAAAAAGCAGCACAGAGCAGCAAGAAACTGATCGGTTCGAAACAAGGGGGACAAAAACCCGCGGCAAAAACAAAAGTGCAGAACAAACAGCAGGAACAAAAGAAAGTTAACCAACCACAAAGCAGGGAGAATCGTACAATGCCTGTAAATGATCAGAATACAAAAGTATGTTTATTTGAACCGAGAGTATTTGCAGAAACACAGGATATTGCCGATGAGCTGAAAAGCAACCGTGCAGCACTTGTCAATCTGACTAAAATTGATTCGGTTCCAAAAAAGCGCATCGTGGACTTTTTAAGCGGAACAGTTTATGCTTTAGAAGGCGATATACAAAAAGTCGGTGCGGATATTTTTCTCTGCACGCCAAACAGTTTTGGTGTTGAAGGTGAAATCTCCGATAAAGAAGAGTTTTTCGATGAAATGTAAGGAGAGTTAGTTTGGATAATTCATTACTTGTCACAATATTACTGTATATCTGGCAGTTTTTTAACTTCGTCTGGCCGATTTTTACATGGGGATTAATTATTTATATACTATCTTCATGGTTCCCGGCACTGCGTGAGTCATCTTTCGGAAACTTTTTAGGAAGAGTTTATGAGCCGCTGCTGGAACCTTTCAGACGTATGATTCCTCCGCTTGGCGGAGTATTGGATTTATCACCGATAATTTTAATTATTATACTAAATTTATTCGGCAGAGGTATGCACGAAATATTCAGAGTCCTTATAACATGGGCTGCATAAAGGGAGATATTGGTTCAGCCAATATCTCCATTATTTATTAAGGTGTGATTTTTATGAAAGGTGTCTACCAGCATTTCAGACCCGAAGAACGGGAGATGCTGACATTGTTGAATAGTAAATTTGAGCAGGCTTCAAATAATTTTTACGCTGTGCTGACCGATTTCTTAAATCCGCGGGAACAGAAAATGATCGAAAGTCTAAGCGGCCAGTATCCGGATATTACAGTTCATTACTACGGGGGCGGTAACAAGGCTGAACGCGAACGTTTACGGGCCATACTGCTGCCGGAATACTTCGACTACTCTTTTGACGATTTTGAAATTACTGTGTTTGAAGTATCCTACCCCGATAAATTTGTGACCTTGTCCCACCGCAATCTGCTGGGCGCGTTTATGAGCATCGGAGTCGATCGTTCAGTTATCGGAGATATAGTGAACGGTGAAAAAATACAATTCGCAGTAGCTTCACCTTTTAAAGAACTCTTTAAAACAGAACTCACAAAAATTAAAAATGCGCCGCTTAAATTAACTGAAATACCTCACAGTGAATTTATCGATGCTGCTGTAACCATGAAGCCTGTCACCGTCCTCAGTTCCTCATACCGGCTCGATTCTATCGTTTCGCTCGTCTTAAAAGAGGGAAGAGCAAAGTCTAAAGAACGAGTTGAAAAAGAAAAGGTTAAAGTGAATCATTCGATAGTCGATGAACCTTCGTTTATAATAGAAACTGGAGATATTATCTCAGTTCGGGGATTTGGCCGTTTTACCGTAACGGAGCAGATCGCACAAACGAAAAAAGGGAAGTACCGGCTCGAAGTCATGATAGTAACTGATAATTGAGGTGAACGGATTGAAAAGAGAAGAAATAACTAAGAAAAAGTTTTCGACAGTCTACCGCGGACTTGATGAACAGGCAGTCAGACAGCATTTAACAGAAGTTGCAGACGAACTGGACAAAAAAGATGCGCGTATTGCCCAGCTGGAAGAAATGCTGAACGAACGCGAGGAAAACTTAAACAGCTTTAAAAGTGTAGAATCTTCTATACAGGAAGCTATTCTAAGTGCTGCGAAAGCAGGCGATGATATTAAACAGCGCGCACAAAATTACAGCGACAGCATTATCCAGAAAGCTGAAACAGAAGGCGAGCAGATTGTGAGCCGGGCGAGAGAACGTGAAAATCATATGCTACAGCATAATGAAGATTTAAAACGCCAGGCAAAAATTTTCAGGGCGCGCTATAAAATGCTGGTGCAGGCGCAGCTCGATCTTCTGGAGACAGAAGACTGGGAAAGATTGCTGGAGTTTGACGGCGGAGAATCTGAAAAATAGCAAATTTACATTGACGGATTGTAAGATATTTAGCATAATTAAGATGTATTATTAGACATGCAAACTTTCATTTGAATGCAGCGACCGGGGGATGGTGCGAGCCCCGGCGAGAATGGACGATTTGAAATCACTAATGATTTATAAAATATAAGTAAACGAAGTGGACTCTAAGCAGTCAAGAAGGGTGGTACCGCGGTCATTCGCCCCTTAACATGCTTAGGGTCTTTTTATTATTAAAAAGGAGAATCATTATGGACTATAAAGACACTCTGTTAATGCCGAAAACAGCATTTAAAATGCGCGGCGGCTTAGTTAACAAAGAACCAAAAATGCAGCAGCACTGGGAAGATATCGATCTTTACAAGAAAAAACTTGAATTAAACAAAGGCAACACACCTTTTGTGCTCCACGACGGACCTCCGTATGCCAACGGTAATCTGCACATGGGACATGCGCTGAATAAAATCATTAAAGATATTATTAACCGCAACAAGCAGATGCAGGGCTATTACACGCCTTACGTTCCCGGCTGGGATACTCACGGTCTCCCTATTGAGCAGGCGCTGACCAATAAAGGTGTCGACCGCAAATCAATGTCTATTGAAGAATTCAGAAATAAATGTATCGAATTTGCTAACTCGCAGATCGACATTCAGCGCGACGGCTTTAAACGCATGGGTATCGACGGTGAATGGGATAATCCTTATTTAACATACAAACCTGAATTTGAAGCATCACAGGTACGCGTCTTAAAAGACATGGTTGCGAAAGGGTTAATCTACAAAGGTAAAAAACCGATTTACTGGTCTCCGACGAGTGAATCTTCACTTGCAGAAGCGGAACTGGAATACCAGGATAAAAAATCCCCGTCTATTTACGTGTCATTTAAAGTAAAAGACGGTAAAGATACTGTTGAACCGGGTGTTAAATTTGTCATCTGGACAACAACACCGTGGACAATTCCTTCGAACCTGGCACTCGCTGTTCATAAAAACTTAAATTACGTTCAGTTCAGTTATGAAGGCGAGGAATTTATCGTGGCGGAAGACCTGCTTGATACCTTCGCTGACGAAGTGGAATTCGACAAAGATAAAATTACCCGTACGAAAGAATTTAAAGGTTCGGAACTTGAATATATTACAGCTGAACATCCGTTATTCGACCGTGAAAGTTTAGTCGTTTTAGGCGACCACGTTACAACTGAAGCGGGTACCGGTATTGTTCATACAGCACCGGGTCACGGGGACGATGACTTTAAAGTTGGTCAGCAGTATGGTCTGGATGTATTAAGCCCTGTCGATGATAAAGGTGTCTTCACTGAGGAGGCAGGAAAATATGAAGGACTGTTTTACGATGATGCAAACAAAGTGATTTCTGAAGATCTGAAAGAAGCGGGTGCATTATTAAAACTGTCATTCTACACTCACTCGTATCCGCATGACTGGCGGACGAAGAAACCGGTCATTTTCCGTGCAACACCGCAGTGGTTTGCTTCAATTGAGGGTGTCCGCGAAGATATTCTAAACGCCCTGATGGATACAAAATTCCAGGTGGAATGGAATCGTAAACGCATGTACAATATGATTAAAAACCGCGGAGACTGGGTTATTTCACGTCAGCGTGTATGGGGAGTGCCATTACCATTCTTCTACGGGGAAAACGGGGAAGAAATTATCGATACAGAAGTACTTGAACACGTGGCAACACTGTTTGAAGAACACGGTTCAAACATTTGGTTTGAGTGGGATGCGAAAGACCTGCTGCCGGAAGGCTTCACTCATGAAAGTGCGCCGAACGGCGAATTTACTAAAGAGACAGATATTATGGACGTTTGGTTCGACTCAGGTTCAACACACCGGGGAGTGCTGGATTACAGAGATTATCTGACTTACCCTGCAGATCTTTACTTTGAAGGTTCCGACCAGTATCGCGGATGGTTCAACTCATCACTGATAACAAGTGTCGCAACAAGAGGCCACTCGCCGTATAAAGAGCTGCTGTCACACGGATTTGTAATGGACGGCCAGGGCAAGAAGATGTCGAAATCTCTCGGCAATGTTATTCTGCCGACGAAAGTAATGCAGCAGATGGGTGCTGATATTATCCGGCTTTGGGTAATGTCATCAGACTTCGAGGAGGATGTTCGTGTATCTGACGATATCTTAAAACAGGTTTCCGAAGTGTACCGCAAAATCCGCAACACATTCAGATTCCTGCTCGGTAACGTCAACGACTTTAACCCGGCCGAAAATAACGTAGCATACGAAGACTTATATGAAGTCGATAAATATATGTACAACCGTTTTAACGAACTGAAAACCTTTATGCTGGATGCATACGAACGCTACGATTATGTAACGATGTACCAGACTGTACAGAACTTTATCAACGTTGACCTGTCGAACTTCTATCTCGATTACGGCAAGGATATACTTTATATCGAAAGAGCAGATGCACCGATCAGACGCAGTCTGCAAACAGTACTTTATAAAATTCTGAAAGAATTAAATCTGATTCTTGCGCCTGTTTTAGTTCACACTGCTGAAGAAATTTATGAGCATACACCGCACACTGATAAGGAAAGTGTTCACCTTGAGCATTATCCTGAAAGAGAAGAAACAGATGGTGAACTCATTCAGAAATGGCAGAAATTCATGATGGTCCGCGATGACGTCTACAAAGCGCTTGAAACTGCCCGCAATGAAAAAGTCATCGGTAAATCACTCGATGCAAAAGTGACACTGACACAGCCTACAGACTTTAATCTGGATGATATCCGCGGCAATCTTGAACAGTTCTTTATCGTGTCGCAGGTCGAAGTGGCTGATGAAATTGCTGACGGTACAGAATACGATGTTGTTACAGTAAAAGTTGAACACGCTGACGGCGAACGCTGCGAGCGCTGCTGGAACTATTCAACAGCTGACGTGCTGGTAAACGGGGAAGACGATATTTGCCCGCGCTGCCGCGAAGTTGTGGATGCACAGTAAGCGATGAAACAATACAGAATATTACCAATGGCACTCGTCGGCATAATTATTCTGGCAATCGATCAGCTGACCAAGTTTCTGGTGGCGTCACGGATGGAGCTCGGAGAATCCATTCCCGTGCTCGGGGAATATTTTAAAATTACATCCCACCGCAACAGCGGCGCTGCCTGGGGAATGTTTGAAGGACGCATGGCGTTCTTCTACATCATTACCCTTGTAGTCCTTGTATTTTTATTCTACTTTTACAAAACGGAAGCGAAGAATAATCTCTTGATGCAAGTTGGAATAACACTCCTGATGGCTGGCGCGCTTGGCAACTTTATCGACCGTCTGTTATTTCAGGAAGTTGTGGATTTTTTTGATGTACTGCTTATCACTTATGATTTCCCTATTTTTAATGTGGCGGACAGTGCCCTTACAATCGGCGTGATTCTATTGTTAATCGAAGTATTTATAACGGGAAGAGGTAAAGAAGAAAAATGAATTTAATTATAACTGAAGAAAGTGAAGGCGAAAGACTGGACACAGTACTTGCCGGCCTTGTCGAAGATACATCCCGTACAGACATACAAAATCGCGTAAAGTCGGGTCATATTACAGTGAATGGCAAAACGGTAAAACCGAATTATAAAGTAAAAAAGGACGACAGAATCGAACTGCTTGAACGTGAAAATGTTGAAGCGGATATCGTGCCTGAAAACTTAAATCTCGATATCGTCTATGAAGATGATGATGTTGCTGTTGTCAACAAGGACCGCGGCATGGTTGTACATCCCGCAGCGGGGCATGCTTCGGGCACACTCGTTAACGGCCTGATGGATCAGCTTGATAATCTGTCCGGTATTAACGGAGAGCTGCGTCCGGGCATCGTGCACCGTATCGATAAAGATACTTCAGGCCTTTTGATGGTCGCGAAAAACGATGTGGCGCACCGCCATTTAGTCGAACAGCTTGTTGAAAAATCAGTAACGAGAAAATACACAGCGCTTGTGCACGGTGTCATTCCGCATAACCTCGGCACAATCGAGGCGCCTATCGGCCGCAACCCGAAAGAACGCCAGGATATGGCTGTTGTCGATGAAGGTAAAGATGCGGTTACACACTTTAACGTGCTTGAGCGTTTCGATAATTTTACGCTGGTCGAATGCATTCTCGAAACAGGCCGGACACACCAGATTAGAGTTCACATGAAATATATCGGCTACCCGCTTGCTGGGGATCCGAAATATGGACCGAGAAAAACTCTGGATGTCGGCGGCCAGCTGCTGCACGCAGGTGTACTCGGGTTTACTCACCCGAAAACAGGGGAACGGATGGAGTTTAAAAAAGAACTTCCAAAATATTTCACCGATGTACTCGATGAAATGCGTCTGTCAGAAAAATAAATAACTGCTTGACTTAAAATAAAGCGGTTGGTATGATAATTTCAATCAATTAAATACGAAGTCTTTAAATTTTAGTCCAGTGAGGCTGAGAAGACGTGAATTGTGCATATGAAAAATAAGCCGGGCCGGAATGGGCGGCTTATATACCAAGCTGTGCGCAAAATATAGAATAACTATATACTCATGTCTTCTGGCATGAGTATTTTTTTTATGCAAAAAAATGGAGGAATTAGCAATGACAGCAAAAACAATTATGGACAGTGCACAAATTAAACGGGCTGTGACACGTATGTCACACGAAATTTTAGAAAAACATAAAGGCAGTGATAATATCGTGCTGCTCGGCATTAAAACGCGCGGAGAGCATCTCGCGCTCCGCATCCAGGAACGAATAGAAGAAATAGAAGGTGTTAAACTCCCGGCCGGGACTATAGATATCAGCGGTTTTAGAGATGACCGGCCCGAAGATGTCAAGGCGGATAATGCAGTAGCCGTCGATACTGACTTTACGAATAAGAGCGTTGTAATTGTCGATGATGTGCTGGAAACAGGACGGACTATCAGAGCAGCCATCGATGCAATACTCAACACGGCGAGGCCGACGACTATATCACTCGCAATACTCGTCGACAGAGGTCACCGGGAACTGCCGATCAGACCAGATTACATCGGGAAAAATATTCCGACATCGAAAACAGAAAAAGTATCGGTGAAAGTAGAAGAGGTTGATGGGGAAACAAGCGTTACTATATTTTAAATAAAAAGGGGATTGGCAGATGGCAAAGTTTGAAGATGAAATTTTTAAACGCAGTGTAGAACCTGAACTCGATGTACATGACAGACCGAAATTTTTTCAAGGGCTGCTCTTAAGCTCACAGCACTTGTTTGCAATGTTCGGTGCGACTGTGCTGGTGCCCTTTCTGACAGGACTGCCGGTAAGTGCAGCTTTGATTGCAAGCGGTATCGGAACCCTGCTATATATCCTGATTACAAAAGGCCAGATTCCGGCTTACCTCGGTTCAAGCTTTGCTTTCATACTTCCGATTACGATCGCCCTCGGTGCGAACTCGCTTGGGGAAGTTTTAACAGCACTGTTCTTCAGCGGGGTGCTGTACGTTGTAATCGGTCTCGCCATCCGGCTTGCCGGCACAGGATGGATTATCGCACTCCTCCCGCCGATAGTCGTCGGGCCGGTCATTATGGTTATTGGCCTCGGCCTCGCACCGGTAGCAGTGGATATGGCTATGTATACAGATTCCGGCAACCAGAAAGGCTACAGCATGACCTACATTACAGTTGCACTGATTACACTCGCGATAACGATACTTGCTTCAATCTTCTTAAAAGGTGTACTCGGGTTAATTCCTATCTTAATCGGAATTATCGGAGGATACATCTCAGCTTTAATGTTCGGCATTGTAGATCTCGAGCTGATTAAGAGCACGGGCTGGTTTGTCCTGCCGGACTTGTATATCCCGTATCAGGATTACACGCCGGCAATGAACATCGGCCTCTTCATGGTCATGCTGCCGATCGTTTTCGTGACAATTTCCGAGCATATCGGCCACCAGATGGTTATTAACAAAATTGTCGGCCGCAACTTCTTTAAAAAACCGGGGCTTCACCGCTCGATTATCGGTGACGGTGTAGCGACGATGTTCGCAAGCACAATCGGCGGCCCGCCGACAACGACTTACGGTGAAAACATCGGTGTTCTTGCCATCACGAGAATTTTCAGTGTCTGGGTCATCGGCGGAGCGGCAGTACTTGCAGTCATACTCGGCTTTGTCGGTAAATTTACGGCTGTCGTCCAGAGCATCCCGTCACCGGTTATGGGTGGTGTGTCGATTCTGCTGTTTGGTATTATCGCATCAAGCGGCCTCCGGATGCTGGTCGACGCAAAAGTTGATTTTGATAACAAACGCAATCTGGTTATCGCATCTGTGATTTTAGTCATCGGAATCGGTAAAGCACATTTAGACTTCACGATAGGCAATATTCCATTCAATCTTGAAGGAATGGCACTCGCTGCAGTAGCAGGAATTATTCTAAATCTAATTTTACCAAAGAGGGAGACGGACTGAATGAAAAACTTATTATCTATGGAACATGTTACGCCTGAGGAAATCGAAGCTTTAATTACGAGAGCAATCGATATTAAATACGGCAGGCCGGTAATGAAGCTGAACGATAAAACAGTTGTTAACCTGTTTTATGAAAACTCGACGCGGACCAAACTGAGCTTTGAGATGGCGGAGAAAAATCTTAACATTGAAAGACTGCCTTTCGATGTATCGACGAGTTCGGTCTCTAAAGGAGAGTCGCTTTACGACACATGCAAAACACTCCAGGCAATCGGTGCAGATGCCCTTGTCGTCAGGCATCCGGATAATAAGTATTACGAAAACCTCAAAGATCTTAATATTCCAATTATTAACGGCGGCGACGGCAGCGGGTCGCACCCGACACAATCCCTGCTCGATATGATGACAATTTATGAAAATTTAGGTCAGATTTGCGGACTTAAAATAGCAATTGTCGGAGATATTAAACATTCACGTGTGGCAAAGAGCAATGCACAGGCACTGACGAAGATGGGTGCTGAAGTATACTTTTCAGGTCCACGTGAACTGCAGGATAATACGCTCGGCATACCGCATATCAGTATTGACGAAGCGGTGGAGATCTGCGACGTTATTATGCTGCTCCGCGTTCAGCACGAACGTCATGAATCATACTCAGAAATGCCGAAAGAAGAATATAATGCACTATACGGCATGAACAAAGCGCGCATGAATAACATGAAGCGGCACGCCCTGATTATGCATCCGGCACCGATTAACCGCAATGTTGAAATTACAGATGAAGTTGTTGAAGGCGAAAAAAGTGTTATTTTTGAACAGATGACAAACGGCGTATTTATGCGCATGAGTATCTTAGAATCAGTACTTGACGGAGAAGGGGGCAACAAGCATGCTTTTGAAAAACGCTACGCTGTTACTCAATAATAAAGAAAAAATATCAGACGTTTACATTCAAGACGGTAAAATTGCTGAAATCGGCGAGAATCTTACTTCAGAGGGAGAAGTTATCGATTGTACGGGCCTGCTTTTGACTCCGGGCCTCGTCGATGTTCATGTCCACCTGAGAGAACCTGGATTCGAACATAAAGAAACAATTGAGTCAGGAACAAAAGCTGCTGCCCGCGGCGGATTTACAACAATCTGTCC
The DNA here is from genome assembly GCF_015235105.1 of Jeotgalicoccus nanhaiensis. Classification (NCBI taxonomy): domain Bacteria; kingdom Bacillati; phylum Bacillota; class Bacilli; order Caryophanales; family Staphylococcaceae; genus Jeotgalicoccus; species Jeotgalicoccus nanhaiensis. Next base: position 113,311 of record NZ_JADGLW010000001.1, on the reverse strand, counting down.
AATGCCGAATACGGATCCGATTATCGATACACCTGAAATACTCCGCGATTTAAAGCGGAGAATTAAAGAAGATGCGGTCATAAAAGTGCTGCCCTACGTGTCGATTACGACAGGATTGAAAGGCGAGGAGCTCGTGGACTTTAAGAGCTTACAAGCTGAGGGCGCCTTCGCTTTTACAGACGACGGTGTCGGTGTACAGAGCGCGGACATGATGTACCGTGCCATGCAGGCAGCATCAAAGCTGGATATGGCAATCGTTGCTCACACAGAAGAAAATACGCTGATATACGGCGGAGCAATTCACGAAGGGAAGACGAGTGAAAAACTTGGTATTAAAGGAATTCCTGCGATTACGGAATCGACGCAGATCGCACGTGACGTGCTGCTCGCTGAAGCGGCGGACTGTCATTACCATGTCTGCCACGTCTCGACGAAAGAAAGCGTCAGAGTAATCCGGGACGCGAAACGCGCGGGAATTAAAGTAACAGCAGAAGTGACACCGCATCACTTAGTGCTGGATGAAAATGATATAAAAGAAAAAGACCCGAACTTTAAAATGAATCCGCCGCTCCGCGGCTCGGATGACAGGGCAGCGCTCATTGAAGGGCTCGTTGACGGGACGCTCGACTTTATCGCGACAGACCATGCTCCGCATCATGAAGATGAAAAGGCAGCGGGCATTGAAACGGCACCGTTTGGTATTGTCGGCATTGAAAATGCCTTCCAGCTGGTTTATACCAAGCTTGTTAAAACGGGCGTATTCACCCTGCAGCAGGTTATCGACTGGATGACGGTTAAGCCGAGTGAAGTATTTAAGCTCGACAGCGGAACTATAAAAACAGGCAAGACTGCTGATTTAACGCTGATAGACTTAAACCGCGAATATACACTCGACAAAAATGAGTTTTTATCGAAAGCAAAGAATACACCGTTTCACGGTGAGAGGCTGACAAGCGATATCGTTATGACAATTGCTGACGGAAAAATTGTGTACAACAATAAGTAAACAGGGGTGCTGACATGCTGCAACTTGCAACCGCAATAAAAAAATCAGAAATTGCCGATAATATTTTTGAACTGGTATTGAAAACGGAGCTTCATAAATATACGCTCCGTCCGGGACAGTTTGTTCATGTGAGAGTATCGAAGTCGACTGAACATGTATTGCGCCGTCCCATCTCGATTTCCAATATTGATTATGACAATAATGAAATTACGATTGTCTTCAGAGCAGAGGGAGCGGGGACAAGAAAGCTTGCGGAAATTAATGAAGGAGAAACTCTGGATTTCCTGATGCCGCTCGGCAACGGTTACGATATCACTGCAGCGGCAGGCGGCAGCCATGTACTGATTGTCGGCGGGGGCATCGGTGTGCCGCCCCTGTATGAGCTGTCAAAACAGCTGAAGGAACGCGGTGTGAAAACGACACATGTGCTCGGCTTTAACAGCAAAAAAGATGTCTTTTACGAAGCAGAGTTTAAAAATCTCGGTGAGACATATATTGCGACAGCTGACGGCACATACGGTTCAGCAGGCTTTGTTACAGATGTTATTCAAAAACTCGGCACTGATTTCAATCAATTTTACGCATGCGGTCCGAAAGTAATGCTGAAGGTTTTAGATGAGACCATGCCGATGGACGGTTTTATTTCCTTGGAAGAACGCATGGGCTGCGGTTTTGGAGTGTGTTATGCCTGCGTCTGCGAAACTAAAGCAGGCGGTCATCTTAAAATTTGTACGGATGGTCCCGTATTTGAAAAAGGAGCGGTTGTACTGTGACAGACAAATTACACATTTCCCTGCCCGGCCTGGATTTAAAAAATCCGGTCATGCCGGCATCGGGATGTTTCAGTTTTGGCAGAGAATTTTCACAGCTGTATGATTTGTCTGAACTCGGTGCAATTATGATTAAAGCTGCGACTGAAGAAACGAGAATGGGCAACAAAACACCGCGGGTTGCTGAAACATCGAGCGGCATGCTGAATGCTATCGGACTCGAGAATCCGGGAGTTGATCACATTATCGCTAATGAACTTAAATTCCTTGAGCAGTTTGATGTGCCGGTTATTGCCAATGTCGCTGGAACTAAAATTGAAGATTATGTTGAAGTGGCGAGAAAAATATCCAGAGCACCGAACGTCAGCGCGCTCGAATTAAATATTTCATGTCCGAATGTTAAAGCGGGCGGTATTCAGTTCGGCACTGATCCTGGAACAGCCAAGCGCCTGACAGCGGCAGTTAAAGAAGCAAGTGCGAAACCGGTGTACGTCAAACTGTCACCGAATGTGACGAACATAGTTAAGATGGCAAAAAGTGTCTCGGGAGAAGCAGACGGCCTCACAATGATTAACACGCTGGTCGGTATGCGGCTCGATAATTACGGCCGTCCGATTCTCTCGAACACGACGGGGGGACTCAGCGGACCGGCAATTAAACCTGTTGCTTTGAATATGGTGTATCAGGTCAGGCAGGCCTTGCCGGATATTCCGATTATCGGCATGGGCGGCATTGCATCTGTCGATGATGTACTGGACTTTATCAGCGTTGGAGCAGATGCAGTGGCAGTCGGCACGATGAACTTTACGAACCCTTATATTTGCAAGGAACTGATTGAGGGGCTTGAAAGAAAAGTAACAGAAGAAAAGTTAGTGCACATTCACGATATAAAAGGACGTGCTTTTCTTTAACACATTAGGAGGAGTTTTAAGATGGCAGCGAAACCGATTATTGCTTTAGATTTCAGTACATACGAAGAGGCGAAAACATTTTTAGCCGGCTTCGATGAAAAACTGTACGTTAAAATTGGCATGGAGTTATATATGCAGAGCGGACCGGCAATTATAGATGTAATTAAAGCATACGGCCACGATGTTTTTCTGGACTTAAAATTACATGATATCCCGACGACAGTGGAACGCACGATGTCGGTGCTCGGTAAACTCAATGTGGATATGGTTAATGTGCATGCAGCAGGCGGTTTTGATATGATGCAGCGGGCGGCAGCGGCGTTTAGAAAAGAAAATGCAGCGGGTAAAATTATCGCGGTAACACAGCTGACGAGTAAGGATGAACAAACGATGCAGCAGGAACAGCAGACTCCTCTGTCCTTAACCGACAGCGTGCTTCACTATGCAAAACTTGCTTATAAAGCGGGACTCGACGGAGTGGTGTCATCACCGCTTGAGAGCCGGATGATTCACAATGAAATTTCTCCAGATTTCTTAACGGTAACACCGGGTATAAGATTTTCGGAAAACAACAGCGATGATCAGGTCCGTGTAGTCACGCCGGAAAAAGCGAAAATGCTCGGTTCCGATTACATCGTTGTCGGCCGTCCGATTACACAAAGTGACCAGCCTCTTTTGGCATATCGCGAAATTAAACGATTATGGGAGGGAGAATAATATGTATTCATCAGTTGCGCATACACTGCTCGATATCGATGCGGTAAAACTGTCGCCGTCAGAACCATTTACCTGGGCGAGCGGGATAAAATCTCCAATTTACTGCGATAACAGACAAATACTCGGAGATGTTGAAGCACACCGCAAGGTAATTCAGCTGCTGATTGAAGAACTGGGTAAATTTGGCGAAACTGATATTATCACGGGCACAGCAACTGCCGGAATTCCGCATGCGACGCTGATAGCCGACCGTCTCGGCAAACCGTCGGCCTACGTCCGCGGCAGCAAGAAAGCTCACGGCACGGCGCGCCAGATAGAGGGCGCTGCAGTTGCAGGCAAACGCGTTATCGTGATTGAAGATTTAATTTCAACAGGAGGCTCCAGTCTGAACGCTGTAGAAGTACTCCGGGCAGACGGCGCCGAAGTATTAGGTGTCGCTGCGATATTTTCCTACGGTATTGAAGGTGCGTCACAGAAATTCGCAGAAGCCGGATGCGCCTGTACAGTACTGTGCGATCTGGACACGCTGCTCGGTGTGGCAGAAGAACGCGGGGTGCTGGATACAGCAGGTTCTGCTGATGTGCGTACATTCCGCGACGGCTTATAAGATATGGAGAAACCCGGCAAATCATTGCGATTTTCCGGGTTTCCACTTATTATTCTTTCTTCATTTGTTTAACTTTTTCAGGATCGGGGTCGACCAGTACAGTCGCCTGCTCGCTGTAGGTGACGAAACCGGGTTTTGTGCCCGGAATATTTTTAACGTGTTTGATTTCAGTATAGTCGACGGGGACCCCTGCTGACTGGCCGGCTTTCGAGTGGAAAGCCGCGAGCATGGCCGCTTCTAAAATATCGTCTTCGGATATATCGGAAGCATTGTGTGCAATGACCACGTGGGATCCCGGGATGTCTTTCGTGTGGAACCACAGATGGTTGTTCTGTGCTTTCCGGTTGGTTAAATAATCATTCTGCTTATTGTTCTTGCCGACAAAAACCGGCAGACCGTTCGATGTTTCAAACTCGTGCAGCTGAATTTTATTTACTTTCTTTTTCTTCTTGCCGTGTTTCCGCTCTTTAATAATTTTCTCTTCAATTAATTCCTGGCGCACTTCTTCGACTTCATCTTCTGTCGTAATATTTTCCATCTGATGCAGCAGGTTGCTGAAGTATTCCACGTCCATATGAGCAAGGCGCAGCTGTTCTTCCGCAACTTTTTCACGGTTTTTCAATTTGTTGTACATATTGTAATAGCGCTGGGCATTTTCAGCGGGTGAGAGCTGTTTATCGAGCGGAATTTCTATTTCCTCATTTGTATAGTAATCCATCACGACAGCCGACTCCTGGTAATTCTTTATGCTGTGCATATACGCAGTAATCAGTTCGCCGTATTTCTGATACTTATCTTTTTCGGCCGCTTCCTGTAAATCCGCTTCAAGATTGGCAATTTTCCGTACGGTCTTATCGTGTTCCCGTTCAATGACCTGCAGATAATCCGACGATTTCTGGCGGATGGCGCTGATCTGGTATCGGCGGTGATAATATTCATCGAGCAGTTCACTGAGAGTGCGGTAGACCTTATCCGGCTCACCCAGATGTTCGAGCGGTGTAAAGTAAAAGACCGGTTTCTTCAAATCGTAATATACCGGCTGAATATTACGAGCCTTCACCAGCGTCTCTTTAATTGCCGGGACGATATTATCGGGCTTGAAATATTTAACGCGGGATTCCACTTCATCGATAAAGACCGGGCTGAATCCTTCGATATTCGCTAAGATCTGCCGCTTCAGCTTGCCTGCATTAAAATCGATAAACTTCGGCAGGTCGTTCAGCTCTTCAGTTCTCGGATTTAATTTTCGGCCTGTCGGCGGCCCTTCATAGGTGAAGCCCGGCATAATCGTCCTTACGTTGTTATTCGGCGTCAGATGCTTAATGCCGTCGATAATTTTATAGTTTTCATCTGTTAAAATAATATTTGAATGCCGCCCCATGATTTCGAGTATCAGTATCCGTTCAATATCATCACCGATATCGTTAATGGCACGTATATGAATATGCACCTGGCGGTCGTTGCCAAGCTGCTTAATTTCCGTAATAAAACCGCCTTCGATATGTTTTCTTAAAATACGGGAAAACATCGGCGGATCAAAAGGGAATTCATATTTCTGCTCCGTCAGATGAAAGCGGGCGTACATCGGATGGCTGCTTATGAGCAGCTGATGATTTTTTCCCTCCGCGCGCATTTTAAACAGGAGAGATGAATTATCCATCTGCTGAATTTTATTTATTTTACCGCGCACTAAAAATTGCAGCTCTTCTGTGAGGGCGTGTGTAAAATTTCCGTCAAAAGCCATGGCGTATCCTCCTCAAAATGATTACATATTATTTTATCATGAATGCGGATTTAATGTCCGCTTTAATGATGAAATTTTGTGCAATCTATGGTACATTAAGAAGTAATCAAAATTAGAAAGGTTACATTCTATGGTATCTGATAAAGGATTGCTCATCGTTCTCTCTGGACCTTCGGGAGTCGGAAAAGGCACTGTTCGCAAAGCTGTTTTCGATCACCCAGAGACGAATTTTAAATATTCAATTTCTATGACAACAAGACAGAAACGAGAAGGCGAACGTGATGGCATAGATTACTTTTTCAAGTCGCACGAAGAATTTAAAACGCTGATTGAACAGGATAAATTCATCGAGTACGCTGAATACGTAGGAAATTACTATGGCACGCCGGTAGATTACGTTAAAGATACAATTGCAGATGGACACGATGTCTTTCTCGAAATTGAAGTCGAAGGTGCGAAACAGGTCAGGGAAAAATTCCCGGATGCTTTATTTATCTTTCTGGCTCCGCCGACACTGGCACAGCTGGAAGAGCGTCTAATCGGCCGCGGTACGGATTCACAAGAAGTGATTGATCACCGTATTAAAGAAGCGAGACGCGAACTCAGCCTGATGAACTTATACGACTATGTTGTAATCAATGATGATGTCGATACGGCGCGCCAGAAAATACAGTGCATCGTTGAAGCGAGTCATCTCGAGCGTTCCCGCGTAGAAAACAAGTTAAGAAAACTTTTACTGGAGGCAAATAATTAATGTTATACCCAGCTGGTCATGAACTTAAAAAACATGTCGATTCAAAGTATCTGGTAGTTACGATGGCGGCAAAACGTGCAAGACAATTACAGGAACATCCGGAAGATGCACTCCTTGATTCATACAGATCAAAAACAAATGTCGGTTATTCTCTTGAAGAGATCGCAGCCGGCAAAGTTACTGTACAAAAATAAAAGAGATATAATGATGCTGACAAGAAATTGTCAGCTTTTTTTAAAGAGGTGATTAATTTGGCAAATATTGTCCTCGGAGTTACAGGAGGCATTGCAAGTTATAAAGCAATTGATTTAACGAGCAAACTCATTCAGTCCGGCCATGAAGTCCGCGTTGTTTTGACAGATAACACGCTCGAGTTCGTGACGCCGCTCGCTTTTCAGGCCATCAGCAGAAATCACGTTTATACTAATACTTTTTTAGAAGAAAACCCAAGTCATATTGCACATATTAATATCGGGGAGTGGGCAGACCTTATCGCAGTAGTGCCGGTCACAGCCAACACCATCGGCAAATTTGCGAACGGCATCTACGATAATATGTTGTTAAATGTTCTCGCAGCCAATACGAAACCCGTCTTAATGGCGCCTGCCATGAACGTTCATATGCTGCACCAGCCGTCTGTCCAGGAAAACATCGACAGGATCCGAAGCCAGGGTGTGGAGTTTATCGACTCGGAAACAGGTTTTCTCGCCTGCGGCTACAATGCAAAAGGACGCCTTGCGTCAGTGCCGGATATTATGGAGAAAATTAATGACATGCTGAACGAAAGCCGCGAGCTGGAAGGTAAACGTGTGCTCGTTACAGCGGGGCCGACGAGGGAGCGTCTTGACCCGATCCGTTACCTGTCCAATTTTTCAAGCGGGAAAATGGGCTACAGTATAGCAGACAGCTTTAAACGCCGCGGCGCTGAAGTAATCCTCGTCAGCGGACCGACAAATCTGCCGGCCCCAGCGGGTGTGATACGCATCGATGTGGAATCGACGGCAGAAATGTTTGAAGCGGTTAAAACACATTTGACTGCAGATATCGGCATCTTTACTGCAGCGGTCTCGGACTTTACAGTTAAAGATAAAAGCAGCCAGAAAATTAAAAAACAAGCGGACAAAGCGCCGGTTATTGAATTGACGGAAACACAGGACATTTTAAAATATGCCGGTCATAACAGTGAAGATATGTATATTGTCGGCTTTGCAGCGGAGACGGAAAATGTCGAAGCTTATGCAGAATCGAAGCTCAAAACAAAAAATGCAGATGCGATTATTATGAATGATGTGTCGGATACGTCAATCGGCATGAACAGCGATGATAACGAAGTGACCATTATTTTTAAAGACGGCAGCAGAGTGCCGCTCGCTAAAATGGCCAAAACCGCACTTGCCGAAAAGATCACAGATGCCGTTCTTGACAAGGTGATGCACTGATGTTTGCAGCAGTAATCGTCGGAGTGAACTCGAAGGATGTCAACCGGCTCTTCGACTATAAAATACCGGACCGCCTCACGGATGTTATTAAGCCGGGACACCGTGTCTTCGTTCCGTTCGGCCCGAGACATGTGCAGGCTTACGTGATGAGCATTCACGAGGACAGCGATGTGCCGGCGGACAAAGTTAAAGAAATCGTTAAGGTCATGGACCTCGAGCCTGTTTTGACGGATGAACTGATCGAACTTTCAAAACAGCTGGCAAATTATTATATCGAACCGTATATTTCTGTTATCGAAACCATTCTGCCGGTCGCTTTGAAAACAAAATCAAAAAAAGTGCTGCTGCTTGATGATACAGCTTCAGGAGAGGCGAAATTTATTTATGACAGCTATTCGGTGAACGGCGAACTCGAAACGAAGAGTCTGCCGGCAAGGGATCTTGCAGAACTCATGCCTTATATTGAAACAGGCGAGATTTATGAAGATATTCAGATTAAACAGCATACAAAGAAAAAAGTTCAAAAAGGAGTGCGCTCCTTATTTTTAAATAAAGCACCGCTTGAACGCGCACCGAAACAGTTCGAAGCACTGCAGATCATTGAGGATTACAAGGAGCCGGTCCTGCTTAGAGAGCTGAAGGCGCAGGGCTACTCAGAAGCAGTCGTCCGCGAACTCGAGAAAAAAGGCTATGTTGAAAAACTCGATATGGTTGTTGAACGCGATCCGTATGAATCAGCGGTATTTGAAGCTGATTATGAAAAGAAATTGACCAGCGAACAGGCAGCTGCCTTTAACAGTATTAATGCGGCGCTTAACGATCAGAATAATGAGACCTTCCTTTTGCACGGCATTACAGGCAGCGGAAAAACAGAAGTGTATCTGCAGCTTATTCAGACGGCGCTTGATAACCACCGGGATGCTATTATGCTGGTGCCGGAAATCGCACTGACCCCGCAAATGGTCAACAGATTTAAAGCGCGTTTCGGCGATGATGTTGCCGTGCTTCACTCGGCTTTGTCGCACGGTGAAAAATACGATGAATGGCGTAAAATTCAAAGCGGCCGTGCCCGCGTCTCAGTCGGAGCACGTTCATCTGTATTTGCACCCTTTAAAAATATCGGCATCATTATTATCGATGAAGAACATGAAACGACGTACAAACAGTCGGAACGGCCGATGTACCATGCAGCGGAAGTGGCGAAACTGCGTGCGGCATTTCATAATTGCCCCGTCGTCCTCGGTTCTGCCACCCCTTCACTTGAATCCTACGCACGGAGTTCAAAGGGCGTCTATAAACGTTTTGAACTGACGCACCGGCCGGGTATGCAGCCTATGCCAAGAGCAGAGATTGTCGATATGAGCGACGAACACAAAGACGGCAACTCGGGAATTTTATCGAGGAAGCTTGAAGCGGCTATACAGGACAGGATAGAAAAAGGCGAGCAGACCGTGCTGCTGTTAAACCGGAGAGGGTTTGCGAACTTCCAGATCTGCCAGAATTGCGGCCATGTGCCGAATTGTCCGAACTGTGATATTTCACTCACATATCATAAAAACAACAGCAGTCTGCTCTGCCACTACTGCAGCTATGAAGAGCAGGTTACGCGTAAATGTGCAGACTGCGGTTCCAATGATGTCACCTTCAGAGGAACGGGTACTCAAAAAGTTGAAGAAATTTTACGAGACACCTTTAATGTTGATATTATCAGGATGGATGTTGACACGACTCAGCGTAAAGGCGCTCATGAGCAGCTGCTTAACCGCTTTGAAGCGGACAAAGTGCCGATACTTCTCGGCACGCAGATGATTGCCAAAGGACTCGACTATCCGAACGTGACCCTGGTCGGCGTGCTGAATGCAGACACCATGTTAAACCTCCCTGACTTCCGGGCGAATGAACGGACCTTTCAGCTTCTGACTCAGGTGGCAGGACGCACCGGCCGGCACGAGCTGCCGGGCGAAGTGATATTCCAGACTTATAACCCGGAGCACTACGCGATTACGCTTGCGATGGATAATGACTACCGCGGCTTTTATGAAAAAGAAATGCAATTTCGTAAATTTGCACGTTATTCGCCTTACTATTTCCACATTCTGTTTACTATTTCAGCGGAACGTATTCAGGATTGTCTTCAGGCGACGACGGATATTCACAAAACACTGGTTGAAAATGTCAGTGAAAGCTGTATTATTATCGGCCCGTCACCGAGTCCGATTGAAAGAATTAAAAACAAAAACAGATTCCAGATTCTGTTGAAATATAAACGCGAACCGGAACTTAAAGCAGTTCTCGATGCGCTCGATGAAAAATATACACAAATTTATAAAAAGACAGGATTGTCTTTAAAAATTGATGTCGATCCACAATATATTATGTAGGAGATTTAATATGACTAAAATTATCTTTATGGGTACGCCGGATTTTTCTGTACCGATACTAAAAGAACTTCATAAAGAATACGGCGTCGACCTGGTAATTTCTCAGCCGGCGAGACCCGTCGGACGAAAAAAAGTAATGACGGATCCGCCGGTCGCACTTGCGGCAAAATTGCTCGGCATCGAACTGTATCAGCCTGAAACGATGAAGAGCGAAGAAGCGTTCAGCATTGTTTCAGACCTTCAGCCCGACCTGATTATTACAGCAGCTTTCGGCCAGCTGCTCCCTGAAAATATTTTAAATATACCGGTGCTCGGTGCGCTGAACGTCCACGCCTCACTGCTGCCGAAACACCGCGGCGGCGCACCGATTCACCGTGCGGTCATTAACGGGGACGATGAAACAGGTGTGACGCTTATGTATATGGCGAAAAAACTCGATGCGGGGGATATTATTGCCTCGAGGAGCATTAAAATCGAAGACTCCGACAACACGGGAACTATGTTCGACAAACTGAGCAGAGTCGGCGCTTCGCTCCTCATGGATACATTGCCTGCAATTCTCGATGAAACGAACGAGCGCACACCTCAAAATGACCTTGATGCGACCTTCAGCCCGAATATTTTAAAAAGCGATGAAGTTATCAGTTTTAATAAACCAGCACGCGAAGTCTTTAATCATATCCGCGGTCTCGCACCGTGGCCGGTAGGACATACAATGCTCGGTGACCAACGCCTCAAATTATTTTCAGCGGAGCTGACGAATCAGCGGACGGATAAAGAACCGGGCACGATTACCGATAAAAGCGACTCAGGTTTTCTGGTTGCAGCCGCCGATGAACTCGTGAATATTACGGAAGTTCAGCTCGCCGGCAAGAAGAAAAATAAGGCGCTTGATTTTATTAACAATAACAGTGATTTAATCGGCAGGAAACTGGGTGAAGATATATGACAGTGAGAGCACTGGCACTTGAATTATATGAAGAAGTCATCGACAACAAAGCATACAGCAATATCGTGCTGAACGATGCCTTAAGATTTGAAGAACTGAAGCCCGAAGATAAGGGGCTGCTGACAGAAATTCTCTACGGCACACTGCAGCACAAATTGACTTTGGAGTACTACATCAGACCATTTATTAAAACGAAACTGCGCCGCTGGCAGCGGTATCTGCTGCTCTTGTCTGTTTATCAGCTGGAATATCTCGACCGCGTGCCGGACTTTGCGGTCATTAATGAAGCGGTGGAAATTGCCAAAGAACGCGGCGGACTGCAGGCAGGAAAACAGATTAACGGAATCCTCCGCGGCTATTTGCGCGGCGAAAAACCTGTTATCGATGATATTCAAAATGATGCAGCGCGCCTGTCTTTAAAATACAGCATGCCGAAATGGCTGGTTAAACACTGGTTTAAACATTACAGCCTCGAAGAAACAGAGCGTATGCTTTCATCGCTTAATGAAAAGCCCCAGATGTATCTCAGAGTCAATAAAAAACTCGTCGGCAGAGATAACTTAATAGAAATGCTGAAGACAGAAGGATACGATGTCAGAGAATCAGGCCTGCATCCGGATGCGATTGAGTTTAACGGGCAGAATATTACACACAGCCGCAGTTATAAGGACGGTTTTTTTGCGATTCAGGACGTTTCATCGATGTTTGTCAATCTGGCACTGGAACCGGATGACGATGACAATATTCTCGATGCCTGCAGCGCGCCGGGCGGCAAGGGGCTGCATGCGCTTGAATCAATGGAAGACGGTTTTGTCTCGCTCGGTGATGTACACGAACATAAAATTACACTGATTGATAATGAAGCATCACGCTTAAAGCATGCGAATTACGATGCCTTTGTTGCAGATGCAGCGCGCCATGATTACGGACAGCAGTTTGACCGGATTATCGTCGATGCCCCGTGTTCGGGCCTCGGGGTAGTGAAAAGAAAACCTGAAATTAAATACGAACGAAATGAAGAAAGCATTAACGAATTAGTTGAATTACAGCTTGAAATTTTAGATAATGTTAAAAAATATTTAAAACCGGGCGGCGTCTTAATTTACTCGACCTGCACGATTCATCAGCTGGAAAATGAAAATGTTGCATATACATTTAAAAAGCGTCATGAAGATATTGAATTCGATGATTTTAATATTCCGGCCTTTAACTTTACGGGACCATACAGACAGATCCTTCCGTATGAACATCAAACCGACGGCTTTTTCATTGCAAGATTTAAAAAATCTGACAGCAAGTGACGGATAGGAGGCTTAATCTTGAAAGTAACAGAGAAAAGTATTTGCGGTAATTACAGAGATATCAATGAAGACTTAACAGGGCATTTTTATAACCGCACCCGCCAGCCGCTGCTCCTTATTGCTGACGGCATGGGCGGTCACCAGTACGGTGAAGTGGCAAGCAAGTTCGTTTACGATAAAATAAAGACCGCCTGGGAAAATAATAACCTGTTTAATATAGATGAAGCAGAACGCTTTCTGCGCGATCTTGTCATGAGAACGAATCATGAATTATACGATTATCAGGAAGAAAATTCCGAATACAGAGGCATGGGTACAACGCTCGTGCTCGTAGCAGTTATCGAGTCCTCGATTCTCGTATTAAATGTCGGTGATTCCCGTGCTTATGTAATGAATAACCGTAAAATTGAACAGGTCACCGAAGATCATACTTTTGTAAACGTGCTTGTGTCGAGCGGGGAAATTACCGAAGAAGAAGCGCTGACACACCCGCGCCGGAATTTAATAACGAAAGCGATGGGTACTGAAAAAATTATTCAGGCTGATGTGTTTCGTCTCCGCGGCAGGCAGTATGATTATGTCGTGCTGGCTACGGATGGTCTGACGGATACTGTACGACCGGACGAAATTCATCATATGATGTACAGCAGGAAAATGACACTTCAGCAAAAAGCGGAGCAGCTGACAAAAACTGCAGAACATAATAAGTCACGGGATAATATCAGTGTTGTTTTAGCCGACCTGAAAGCAGGTGGGGAAGAGTGATCGGTAAAGTAGTATCCGAACGTTACAAGATTGCGAAATACTTAGGCGGCGGCATGAGTTCCGTCTATCTGGCGACAGATATTATTTTAAACCGTGAAGTAGTCGTGAAGATGATTAAGGCAGATCCGCTGGATAAGGAAAAATCGGTGCGCCGCTTCCAGCGGGAAGTTGAAAGTACAATCCAGTTGTCTCATCCGAACATTGTCAGCGTCCTCGATGTGGATGAAACAGATGAGTATCACATACTCGTCACTGAAGTTGTTCACGGACCCAACTTAAAAGAATATATTTTAAAAAACAGCCCGCTTGAAATAGACGAGGTTATCAGCATTGCCATGATGACGCTCCGCGGCATCGAACATGCTCATGACCGGGGAATTATTCACCGGGATATCAAACCTCAGAATATTTTGCTGGATAAAGACGGCAGAGTAAAAATTACCGATTTCGGTATTGCTAAAGCACTGAGCGAAACGCGCATGACTGAAACGAATCAGGTCATCGGTTCTGTCCAGTATATTTCTCCCGAACAGGCAAAGGGACAAAATACAGACGAACGCACCGATATATATTCATTTGGTATTATGCTGTTTGAACTCTTGACCGGGCGTCTGCCTTACGAAGCTGAAACTGCCGTATCAGTAGCTTTAAAACATATCTCGGAGCCTTTTCCGGATATTTCCGACTACCGGGATATTCCGGTCGGCTTAAAAAATATCATTATGAAGTGTACCGAAAAAGAACCGGTTAACAGATACAGGCATGCAGATGATGTACTGTCGGCACTCGTCTACTATCAAGATATTACGGATCCTTACACTCCGGTTAAGAAGGAAGAACAGGAAAAAACGATGATTACAGCGGCGCCCGTGGAGAAAACACCGGTGGCCGAAGAAAAAAACCAGGCGGCTCCGCTCCCTGTGCATGAGTCTAAAGGAGGGCAGGAAGCTGACAAAGAGCCGCCGAAAAAGCGCCGTAAATGGCCGTGGGTTCTGTTTATCCTGTTATTTCTGCTCGCTGCAGCTGCAGCAGTCATCTACTTGCTGTGGCCGAGACAGTCGCCGACAGTCAGCCTCGAAAACCTGCAGAATATGACAGTTGCAGAGGCAGAGGAGTACCTGATGTCAGAAGATCTTGAGGCAGGCAATATTTCAGAAACGTACGATGATAATTTTGAAGAAGGCATGATCATTGAAACGACGCCGGTATCCGGAACGGAAGTCGAACGCGGCGGGACGGTTGATATGCTTGTCTCGCTCGGAGAAGAGCCGTATACGATGGAAAACTATGTCGGCGAAATGTATGAAGACGCGGCAGAAGAACTTGAAGCGGCGGGCTTTACTAACGTCGGTGCGGAGAACGAGTACAGCGATGAACCGCCGGGTACAATTCTCGACCAGTCGGTGCCTGAAGGCGAAGAACTTTATCCTGACGGCACACCGGTCAGATTTACAGTATCGGACGGGATCGAACCGGTGCCGATTACGAACTACGTGGGGACTTCCCTTGAAGCTGCAAGAGAAGAGCTGGAAAGCCGGGGCTTTATCGTTAACGTGACGACAGAAGTGTACAGCAGCGAAGTGCCGGAAGGGGCGATAGTCTCGCAGGATCCGAGTTACGGGGATTTCCTTCCGGGCTCTCAGATTAACGTTATTGTCTCGCTCGGAGAAGAGCCTCCCGATGAAACGACTTATCAGATTTCGCTGAACATCCCTTATCCTGAATCGGAAGAAGAAAGCAGTGACAGCGACAAAGACGAAGATAAAGAAGATTCTGAAATGGAGCCCGTCGAGGTGAAAATCTTTATCGGTGATAAAGACAGCGATATTAAGGAAGTCTCGGAAACTCTTGAAATTACCGAGGATACGAACCATACGATTTCACTGATTCTGACCGAAGGAGAATCCGGACAGTACCGTGTTGAGGTTGACGGAGAAGAAGTTATAAGTGAAACTGTGGATAAACAGTAAATATTGGCATTGGCTTTATTGTTTATATATAATGGTGAAGTACATTCGAATTGGAGGAATAAAATTATGGCATCACTTAAGAGGGATAAAGGCCTGGATAATACTTTGAAAGTAATGAAACAGGGATATCTTTACACAACAAATCAGCGAAATCGCTTAAATACTACAGTATTTGAAACGAAAGCATTAGGCGGAAAACCGTTCGTTGCCGTTACAGGTAAAGAAGGCGCGGAAATGTTCTACAACAACGATATCGTGCAGCGTGAAGGTATGCTGCCAAAACGTATCGTTAATACGCTTTTCGGTAAAGGTGCAATCCATACGATTGATGGTAAAAAACATATCGACAGAAAAGCATTATTTATGAGTTTAATGACTGAAGGCAACTTGAACTACGTGCGTGAATTAACACGTACTTTATGGCGTGCAAACACTCAGCGTATGGAAAGTATGGACGAGGTAAATATTTACCGCGAATCTATCGTTCTTCTGACTAAAGTTGGCACACGCTGGGCCGGAGTGCAGGCACCGCCGGAAGAAATCGAAAGAATCGCAACAGATATGGATATCATGATCGATTCATTCAAAGGTCTCGGAGGCGTATTTAAAGGATATAAAGAATCTAAAAACGCTCGACGACGCGTAGAAGACTGGCTTGAAGAGCAGATTATCGAAACGCGTAAAGGCAACATTCATCCGCCGGAAGGCACGGCGCTTTACGAATTCGCACACTGGGAGGATTACCTCGGCAACCCGATGGACTCACGAAATTGTGCAATCGACTTAATGAATACATTCCGTCCATTAATCGCAATCAACAGATTTGTATCTTTCGGTCTGCTTGCTATGCATGAAAATCCGATTACGCGAGAAAAAATTAAGAGCGAACCGGATTATGCATACAAGTTTTCTCAGGAAGTCCGCCGCTACTACCCGTTTGTACCATTCCTGCCTGGTCAAGCTAAAGTAGATATCGACTTCCAGGGAGTCACAATTCCTGCAGGACACCGTCTTGCATTGGACGTCTACGGTACCATGCATGATGAAACATTATGGGATGACCCGAATGAATTCCGTCCGGAAAGATTTGAAGACTGGGACGGCTCGCCGTTCGACCTTATTCCTCAGGGCGGCGGAGACTACTGGACTAACCACCGTTGTGCCGGTGAGTGGATCACGGTAATCATTATGGAAGAAACGATGAAATACTTCGCTGAAAAAGTGACTTACGATGTACCTGAACAGGATCTGACAGTCGACCTTAACAGTATCCCGGGATACGTTAAGAGCGGATTTATCATTAAGAACGTTCACGAAGTAGTAGACAGAAAATAAAAAAGTATATAAAGAACGCGCAGCTCAAAACTATGAGCTGCGCGTTTATTGTTAATTAGTGCATATAGTTTCGCGGTCCTGTATACTCGCTCATGCCACCTTCGACGTTGTGCGCGTCGTAGCCTCGGGATGTCATATAATCCTGTACGCGTTTTGAGCGTCCGCCTGATTTACAGACAATGTAGTAGCTTTTATCTTTATCGAGCGAAGTTTCATCGACATCAAATGTGCTCATCGGATAGTGCACTGCACCAGGTAAAAATCCTGATAATTCAAGTTCATCAGTTTCCCTGACATCGATAATGACGCTGTTGTCATCTCGCTGAACGGTATCGATTTGTGAAATATTTATATCCATTTTTGTATCCTCCCAGTTCTATTATACAAATTCAATATTATCACAGTTAATTTGTTGTTATAATAAAATAGTATTTAAATAATTCTGAGGTGTTATATGCAGACAGGAAAAATTATTAAAGCGCTGAGCGGCTTTTATTATGTAGAATCGAATAAGAAGGTGTACGAAACACGTGCACGCGGCCGTTTCAGAAAAACAGCGGAAAGCCCGCTTGTCGGAGACTATGTTGAATTCCAGATAGAAAATGTTGACGAAGGCTATATTACAGCGATTCTGCCTCGTAAAAATTCGCTTAACAGACCGCCGGTCGCAAATATTGACCAGCTGCTTTTAACGGCGAGCTTAAAATCTCCGGATTTCAGTTTTTACCTGCTCGATCGTTTTATTGCCTACAGCGAAGCGAATGATATAAATCCGGTGCTGATCGTGACGAAAAATGATCTGAACGACAATGATACGCTTATCGAAGAAATAAAAAGAGTGTATACACCGATGTACGAAGTATATTTTACCGATAAAGACCATATTAACGAAGATTTAAAGGATGTTTTTGATGGGAAGCTGAGCGTACTCGCAGGCCAGTCGGGCGCAGGAAAATCGACGCTGTTAAATACGCTGCTGCCGCATCTGGATTTAAAAACAGACGAAATCTCAAATGCATTAAACCGCGGTAAACATACGACGCGCCACGTTGAACTGATCAGTATCGACGGCGGTTTTATAGCGGATACTCCCGGCTTTGCAACGATAGACTTTTTAAATATCGATAAATACAATATCAAATTCTGTTTTATCGATTTTAATCAGTACAACTGCAAATTCAGAGAGTGCCTGCATATTAACGAGCCGAAATGCGGCGTTAAAGCGGCTGTTGAATCGGGCGAGCTCGCGCAGTCGCGATACGACAGCTATGTAAAAATTTATAATGAAATTGATCACAGAAAAGAGAGGTATTAGACATGGTTAAAGTATTACCGTCATTACTCGCAGGCGATTTTTTAAAACTCGGTGCGGATATTAAAGAAATGGAAGCGGCAGGGGCAGATATTTTTCATCTTGATATAATGGACGGCCAGTTTGTACCGAACATTTCCTATGGTATTCCTGTATGTGAAGCGATTGCGAAAGAAGCATCGATTCCTCTTGATGTTCATTTAATGACATACGATCCGACACAGTTTGTCGATGACTTTAAAAATATGGGTGTCGACATGCTGTCATTTCATATTGAAGCGACACCGCATGCCCACCGTGCGGTCCAGCTGATTCAAAGTAAAGGCATGAAAGCAGGCATCGCACTCAATCCTCAAACTTCTGTCGAAGCGGTGCGCCATCTGCTTTCGGACGTTGATTTTGTTTTAATTATGACGGTGAATCCGGGCTTCGGCGGCCAGGGCTTTATCGATTCGTGTGTTGAAAAACTGGATGAGCTCGTATCCATCCGTGAAACTTTAACTAATAAATTTGATATAGAAGTCGACGGCGGCATTAACGGCGAAACTGCCGAAATTGTTAAGGCGCACGGTGCGAATTTACTCGTCAGCGGTTCTTATTTATTTAAAGCAGACGATAAAGCTGCCGCAATTAGTGCCTTAAAGGAATGATGCTATGAAACACATTAACGTGCTGCTCCGCAATATTCCGTTTACCGCTGAACACGATGCGCCTTGGGCGGGTGTCGATGCCGGTGTGAAAGGGCTCTTTGAAGCGGGAATTAAAATAGATCGGGCATACGGCGACTTCGACAGTGTCACAGCCGAAGATTTAAGCTTATTTAAAGAGAGTCTTGAACTCGATATTGTGCCGAGTGCTAAAAATTTTACGGACAGTGAGCTTGCGCTCTTGTCGCTGGCGGAACTCGGCTATACAGCGATAGATGTATACGGCGCGCTCGGCGGCAGAAAAGACCACGAGCTCATGAACATTCAGCTGCTTGCGCACGAGGATCTCCGGAAACTCGATATTCGGCTTCTTAATGAAACGAACGATATCCGGCTGCTGCCTCAGGGCGTTCATACAATTGAGGCTGATAATGATAAAAGATACGTTTCTCTTATTCCGCTGTACGATAAGACGCTGCTTACTCTCGAAGGTTTCAAATATGATATTCAGGATACATACGTAAGTATCGGCAGAACTTTAACTGTCAGCAATGAATTTAAAGAAAATACTGTAACCGTTAAGACGGATAAAGATATATTAATGATTAAATCAGCAGACTAGAGGTGATTGAATGATATTTGCAGGGGCACTCGCCAACTCGCTGGCGATTATTATCGGCGGCGCGCTCGGAATGATATTTACTTTTATTCCCGAACATATCAAAGATGCAATTATGAAAATACAGGGATTATTTATTATTACGATGGGAATACAGATGGTCGTCGGGGCCACTGATATTTTGACGACGCTTATATCACTCATCATCGGGGTGGTTATCGGGGAAGTAGTCAAACTCGAAGAACTGCTCAACCGTTTCGGCCACTTAATGGAAGTCCGGCTCGGGGATAAGCACGGCGGTAACATTTCTCAAGGTTTGATTTCAGGAATGCTGATCTTTATCGTCGGAGCGATGGGGATTGTCGGCGGTCTCGATGCCGGCCTCCAGGGCAGCAACGACGTACTGTACACGAAAGCGACAATGGATTTCTTTATCGCGCTCGTGATGACAACGGCTTACGGACGAGGTGTTATCCTGTCCAGTATTCCGACCTTCTTTTACATCGCTGCGATAATTATCAGCGCCCGGCAAATCGCGAACTTTATACCGGCAGACGTACTCGGCACGATGGTCGACCAGGTCAGTGCGACCGGCGGAGTCATCCTCCTTGCTATCGGACTGAACATGCTTAACGTCACGCACATGCGTGTCGGCAACATGATACCCGCGATATTCATCGGTATGTTTATCGTCTGGCTGCTGTCCTTCTTTTAAAATAAACCCCTCCTGAAATTTTAATTTCAGGAGGGGTTTGCTGTGTGTAGAGGAGAGAGGTGAGGGATATCAACCCTGTTGAGCTGGGATACATATGAGCGGCTGTCATATCAACCCTGTGGCACTGGGATACATATGAGACCCGCTCATGCCAATCCCAGTGTCCGCGGATCCATATGAAACCCTGTCATGACAACCCCAGTGTCCGCGGATACATATGACACCCTGTCATACCAACCCCAGCGTCCGCGGATACACATGAAACCCGCTCATGCCAATCCCAGCGTCTGCGGATACACATGAAACCCGCTCATACCAATCCCAGCATCCGCGGATACATATGAGCTGCCATCATACCAACCCTTCCGCAAAACCATAAAAAAACTGATACCACTTAAATAAAGTGATACCAGTTTTTAAATTGAAGTATTAGACACGTTCAACTTTACCTGATTTTAGCGCGCGAGCAGAAACCCAAACTTTTTTAGGTCTGCCGTCAACCATGATTCTAACTTTTTGCAAGTTAGCACCGAAAGTTCTTTTGCTTGAGTTAAGCGCGTGAGAACGGTTGTTACCAGATCTTGATCTGCGTCCTGTTACATAACATTCTTTCACCATTTATCCCACTCCTTTAATTTAATTTACATAATCATGTTCATCTCTTCTTTATGCATACTCCAATATGATACATTAATTCGCGTTTATTGTCTATATATTTCGCACAAAATCGATTGTTTTTGAATGTTTAAAAATGAATTTTGCAAGAGCAGCAAAATCCTTTCACCGCTTTATATATCAAGAAATTTTTCAATAATAATTTCAAAAAACCATTTACGCACAGGTTGTACGTGGTACGATAACAACGCGGGAAATTAAGATGCAGAAGATAAATTCATTTTTCAAGTGAAAATGCCGGGAGGAGGAACGGTACATGTTTAAATTACTGCTGTTTGCAGGAATAATGCTCGCTATTTTAATTATTGCGCTGGCTTATATATTCCGGCATGAGCTCAGAACGCTCGGACATAAGTACGATGAATATGATGAGATAAAAAAGCTGAAGCATGAAATTAAACGCAAAAATATTACATATGATGCGCATCTGAAAAAGTACGGCCATACAGTGGAAGCAAAAATGATTGAAGAAGAAATTAAAGAACTTGAACATCTTATTACGGAAATGGAGCACAGAAAATGAAAAAAATGTATGCAGCGATAGGAGTAGGGGCAATAGTCCTTGCCGGTCTGATTGTCGGACTGATTTTAATGGTTTCGAAAGTTGAAAATGGGCACGTCGGGGTTATATACAGCATTAACGGCGGAGTGCAGGATGAAGTACTTGGTCAGGGATGGCATCTCGTTTATCCGACAGAACGCGTGATTGAATATCCGGTTCGTACTCAGAATAAAAACTACGAATCGCTTGCAGTCGCAACGATTGACGGCAAGACAATCAATATGCCGGTGGCACTGAATTACCACGTCGACAGCGAAAAAGCATCGGCAGTGTATAAGAAATTCGGCAATATTACAATTGAAGATCTGGAAGAAGGCTATATTAAAACGCGGATCAACGATGCTCTCCGCCAGACGGTGTCTGAATATACGGTAATCGAAGCGTTCGGTGAGCGTATCGGAGATATTAAACTCGAGACGATTGAAATTGCTAAAGAAGATCTTGAAAAAGACGGAATTATTATTGAGGATATTATGCTCAGCGCACCCCAGCCTGATGCTGAAACTCAAAAAGCGATAGATGACCGCGTTAAAGCAACCCAGGAACTTGAGCGTAAGAAGACGGATAAACTGATTGCGACAGAAGAAGCTGAACGGAAGCGCATTGAAGCTGAAGGGGAAGCGGAGGCTAACAGAATCGTTCAGGAATCGCTGAGCGAAGAAGTACTGATGCAGCAGATGATTGAAAAATGGAGCGGTGCCCAGCCGATTTCTATCGGCGGCGAGGGTGTCATGATTGATCTGCCTCAGGCGCAGCCTGAAGAAGCAGAAGAAGAATAGCAGTAAAGACGATAAAATTTTACCCGTAACGAGGTTTTCAACGAAGCTTCGGTACGGGTAATTTTTTGCAGTGTTCACATATATGTGTTTATAGAAAATGCGGTATGATATAATATTATCGATAACAAACATTCGGAAAAGTAAATATTGAGACCTGGAAAACACTATAATAACACTTGTATTTCCCGAGGGAATTTGCTTATAATTAAATGATGTATTGGGAGGCGAAATAAATGGCTCTGGAAATTGAAAATGACTTAGGTAAAATTGAAATTTCTACAGACGTAATAGCAAATATTGCCGGCAGTACCGTTGTCGAATCATATGGCGTAGTCGGTATGGCTTCTAAAAATCAGGTCCGTGACGGATTTGCGGAACTGCTCGGTAAAGAAAATTATTCACGCGGTGTAATTGTCGAACATAACGAAGACAGATTGGCGATTGAACTGTATATTATTGTCGGCTACGGCGTGAAAATTTCAGAAGTGGCAGCTAACGTACAGACAACTGTAAAATATAAACTTGAAAAAACATTAGGATTAAGTATTGAAGCTGTAAATATACACGTACAAGGTGTACGCATTATCGGCGGAGACGAATAGTCGGGGAGGATTTACAATACAATGGATAAGATAGATGGCTTGATGTTCCGCCGGATGATTTTGAGCGGGGCGCGTAATCTGAAGAAAAATGCTGATTATGTGGATTCATTAAACGTTTTCCCCGTTCCTGACGGTGATACGGGCACAAATATGAATCTTTCGATGTCTTCAGGCGCAGCTGAAGTTGAACCGCTTGATGACACGCATATCGGAAACGTGGGGAAACATTTCTCCAAAGGGCTCCTGATGGGGGCACGCGGAAACTCGGGCGTTATTCTCTCGCAATTATTTAGAGGATTCTCTAAAGCGATTGAAACAAAAGATGAAATCAGAGCAGATGAATTTATCGAAGCCTTAAAACAGGGTGTGAATACTGCTTATAAAGCAGTAATGAAACCTGTAGAAGGTACAATTTTAACTGTGGCAAAAGATGCAGGGAAAAAAGCGGAAGAATTTAATGAAAGCAATGCGTCGGTAATCGATGTCATGACCGCAACGCTTGAAGAAGCAAAAGCTTCGCTTAAACGCACACCGGACCTTCTCCCTGTACTGAAAGAAGTCGGCGTTGTCGATTCAGGCGGCCAGGGTCTCGTTTATGTTTATGAAGGGTTCTTAAGTGCACTG
Organism: Jeotgalicoccus nanhaiensis; assembly: GCF_015235105.1. Classification (NCBI taxonomy): domain Bacteria; kingdom Bacillati; phylum Bacillota; class Bacilli; order Caryophanales; family Staphylococcaceae; genus Jeotgalicoccus; species Jeotgalicoccus nanhaiensis. Next base: position 90,127 of record NZ_JADGLW010000001.1, on the reverse strand, counting down.
ACGGGCGAAGAAATTGCCGAAGATGCTGCCGAAACCGATTCACCTGCAATCGATGACCATGACCACGAAAACGACTTTAACGACTTTATGAGCGTTGACGATATTGAATTCGGCTACTGTACTGAATTCATGGTGCGTTTTGAAGACGGAAAACGCGAGTTTAAGGAAGATGAATTCCGTAATGAAATGAGCGGATTCGGTGACTCGCTGCTCGTTATAAACGATGATGAAATCGTTAAAGTACACGTCCACACGGAAACACCGGGCGAGGCATTCACTTATGCTGCGACTTACGGCGAGCTCATTAAGATGAAAGTTGAAAACATGCGTGAACAATTCAGAACTGTTCACGGAGATACTAATCATGCTGCTGAAAAGCAGGCTTACGACACAGCAATTATTACGGTTTCTTCAGGTGAAGGAATTAACGAACTGTTCAAGAGCATCGGCGTGACGCACGTCATTAACGGCGGCCAGACGATGAATCCGGCAACTGAGGATATAGTTAACGTAATTAAAGGCGAAGATGTCAAACAGGTCATTATTCTTCCGAACAATAAAAATATAATCATGGCAGCTGAACAGGCGGCGGAAGTACTTGAGATTCCGGCAGCCGTAGTTGCTTCCACATCAATTCCGGAGGGCCTTGCGAGCATGCTCAGCTTTAATCCGGAAGCATCGCTTGAAGATAACAAGAAAGCGATGAGCGAATCGCTCGAACATGTCCAGACAGGACAGGTGACTTACTCAGTCCGCGACACTAAAATAGATGGTGTGGACATTAAGAAAGATCAGCATATGGGTATTGCCGAAGGTAAGATTATTACTGCCAGCGATTCTAGAGTAGATACGCTTAACACGCTTATCAAGAAGATGATTGATGAAGATACAGAAATCATTACGATACTGATTGGTGAAGGCGGTACTGAAGAAGAAGTGGAAACAGTAATTGAAGATATTGAAGGCACACATGAAGATGTTGAATTTGAAATTCATAATGGTGCACAGCCAGTCTACAGCTATTTAATATCTGTGGAATAACAATATCAGCCGCATCGGTTATTCCGATGTGGCTTTTTGTACTTTAGGAGGGGAAACTATGAAGTTTAAAAGCGTTTTTGATATAATCGGACCTGTGATGGTCGGGCCGTCATCATCGCATACAGCAGGTGCCGCGCGCATCGGGCTGCTCGCAAGAAACTTATTCGGCGGCCAGCCGGATAAGGTGGATATCTACCTGTACGGCTCCTTCCGGGATACTTACCAGGGCCATGCAACAGATGTTGCGCTGCTCGGGGGCATTCTCGGCTATGATACCGACGACGAAAGAATTATCAATGCTAAACAAGAAGCTGAAAACAACAACTTAACGTATAATTTTATCGAAATGCAGGAAGAACGCTCTCACCCGAATACAGCGGTGCTGCAGCTTTATAAAGACGAAGAAGAACTCGTAATCGAAGGAGTGTCGATCGGCGGCGGGAAGATAGAGCTCGTGAGTATTAACGGCTATAATATTAATATTTCCGGCAACTATCATGCGCTGCTGGTCTTCCATAAAGATGAATTCGGGACGATTGCACGCGTCACGACGAAACTCGGCGATGAACAGCTGAATATTTCCCAGATGAGCGTCTCCCGAAAAGAAAAGGGGCAGGTCGCTTTGATGACTGTCGAACTTGACGATACAATTTCACCCGAAGCTTTAGAAGAAATAAGAGCGGTTAAAGGCGTTGACCGCGTAATTGAAATGACGGGAGGCTAACTTATGTTTAACAGTATAAATCAGCTTGTGGAACGTGCGCTGTCAGAAGAGATTTCCTTGTCCGAAGTTATGATCAGGCAGGAAATGGAAGCGACAGGGCACAGCTACCTCGATATATATAATTTAATGAAAACTAATTTAACGACGATGGAAGGTGCTGTAGCTGAAGGCCTTGAAGGTGTTCATTCAACAACCGGCCTGACCGGTATGGACGCTGTGAAGATGCAGAAATATATCGATTCCGGCAAGGGCTTAAGCGGTGAACTTAATCTGCTTGCGATTGCGAATGCAGTCAGCACCAATGAAGTGAACGCAGCGATGGGCAAAATCTGTGCGACACCGACAGCAGGATCAGCGGGTGTCGTGCCGGGTGTTTTATTTGCCATGGTTAAAAAAGATCCGTCGATTACAGAAGAACAGAAAATCCGTTTTCTGTTTACTTCGGGCGCTTTCGGCTTTGTGGTTGCAAATAACGCAAGTATTTCAGGTGCTGCGGGCGGCTGCCAGGCGGAAGTCGGCAGTGCGAGCGCTATGGCAGCAGCCGCCCTCGTTGAACTCGCAGGCGGCACGCCGGATATGAGCGCGCACGCATTTGCGATCGCCATGAAAAATATGCTCGGTTTAGTGTGCGACCCTGTTGCCGGCCTTGTTGAAGTGCCGTGTGTTAAACGGAATGCAGCAGGCGCAACGAATGCGCTGACAGCAGCGGATATGGCGCTCGCAGGAATTGAATCGCGCATTCCGCCAGACGAAGTTATCGAAGCGATGTACAAGATCGGCTTAACCATGCCGTCGGCACTGCGTGAAACAGGACGCGGCGGACTGGCTGCGACTCCGACGGGAGAACGCTTAAAAGCTGAACTTTTCGGTGCGAAATAATGAGCGGCATTCATGTCGTACAGAGCCCGGACAGAAGTATTAAAGAATTAAAAGGCGTCGGCGACAAGGTGGCAGAGAAACTGTTCGGTCTTGGTATTGCGGGCATGAATGATGTGCTTTTTCACCTGCCGGCGGGCTACATAGACCACAGCGTCGTCAATTTAAATGAAGCGCCGGACGGGGCGAATATTACGATTGAAGGCACTGTAAAAACAGAACCGCAAGTCGCCTTTTTCCGCAGGGGCAAAAGCCGTCTGACATTTTTTATGGATGTCGACGGCATTTATGTAAAAATCACATTTTTTAACCAGCCTTATTTAAAAAGTAAGATTATTAACGGTGAATTTGCCCGGCTCTACGGCAAATTCAACCGCAACAAGCTTGAAATTAATGGAACGAAGCTAATCTTTGAAGCAGGCGGCGGCTACCAGGTAAAATATCCGCTCGGCGGTGTAATGCAGTCGAAAACATTCCAGAAAATCGTCCGCTCGGCCTTTGATATGACAAACTTTAACGTCGACCTGCCGGAAGCGCTCAGAGCTAAGTACAAACTGATGCCGGTTCGGGATGCGCTGTATGCGCTCCACTTTCCGGACAGTCATGAAACGGTTGCTGCTGCGAGACGGACAATAAAATTTTATGAGCTGTACCATTACCAGCTTAAAATTATGGAACGCCGTCAGAAAGAACGCATCAGGAGCGACCGTTTTGTTGTCGATTATAAGATTGATGAACTTAAAACTTTTATCGATACACTGCCTTTTGAACTGACAGGTGACCAGAAGAAAAGCGTCAATGACATATGCCGAGACTTTAAGCAGAATATTTCAATGCACCGCCTCCTGCAGGGAGATGTGGGTAGCGGTAAAACGATTGTGGCAGGGATTTGCGTTTACGCAGTTAAGACCATCGGTGAACAAAGTGCTGTTATGGTGCCGACGGAAGTGCTGGCGAACCAGCATTACGAAAGTTTTAAAGACACTTACGGCGAGGAACTGACGATTGCTAAATTAACAGGTACGACAAAGCCGGCCGAGAAACGCGATATACTCGCCCGGCTCGCAGCGGGTGAAATCGATCTTCTCGTCGGCACGCATTCGCTGATTGAAGACGATGTAATCTTCAGCAGCCTGTCGTTTATCATTATCGATGAACAGCACCGCTTCGGTGTGAACCAGCGCGAAAAGCTGAATAATAAGGCTTACCGAAAAAACGTGCTTTATATGACGGCGACACCGATTCCGAGAACTTTATCGATTACATCCTACGGGGATATGGACGTGTCAGTTATACGCGAAATGCCGAAAGGCCGCATTCCGATTGAAACGGAATGGCGCCGCTTCAAGGAGATCGATTACGTGCTCAGTTTCGTGAAATCGGAAATCGATAAAGGACACAGCGCCTATATCGTGGCACCTTTAATCGAAGAATCGGAAACGCTCGATTTAAAAAACGTCTATGAAATATATGAGATTTTTGAAGAGTATTTCAGCCCGGATGATGTGGTGCTGGTGCACGGCAGAATGAAAGCTGAAGAGAAAAATGCAGCGATGCGCTCGTTTGAAACGCTGGAGAAACCGCTGCTCGTATCGACGACGGTTATCGAAGTCGGCATCAACGTGCCGAACGCGACAGCAATTGTTATTTTTAACGCCGAGCGATTCGGTCTGTCCACGCTGCACCAGCTGCGCGGCCGGGTTGGCAGAAGCAGCAAGAAGAGCTACTGCGTTTTGGTGAGCGACCCGGCAACGGAAAACGCCAAGCAGCGCATGGATATTATGACGAGCACTTCTGACGGCTTTGTTTTAAGTGAGCGCGACCTTGAAATGCGCGGGCCCGGGGATTACTTCGGTGTCCGTCAGAGCGGTTTGCCGCAATTTAAAATTGCGGATATTACAGAAGACTACAGAATCCTTGAAGTGGCGAGAGACGAAGCGGTTCAGGTGTATGAAAATAATAATTTATAAAAAATTGCGGCGAGTGGAGGGAATTTTTTGAGAATATTCATCAGAACTGTCGGTATTTTAATGATTATCGCAGCTGTTATGCTGTTTTTCTGGCAGGATATCCGTGAATATTTTACAGACCAGGTCAACGACCGGCTGATTACCGCGTATCAGGACGGTGACGATGATGTAAAACTGAACCCGCTTGAAACGTTCATCACCGGTGCAGAACAGGAAGCTGCAGGTATTAATATCGGTGATGATATGGCAGGGGCGCTTGAAATTGAGAGTGCAGATATTCTCGAACCCGTCTACAAAGGGCCGCTGACAGAAGAGAAATTGCGGAACGGCGTGAGCTTTCTGGAAGAAAACGATCACCTGGATATGCAGAACATCCCGATTGCCGGCCACCGTGTCGAAGGTGCAGGTATCCGTTTCAACTATATCGACCGTGCTTCAGTCGGCGATACGATAAACTTCATCACGCACGATGAAACGCGCGTCTATAAAATCACCGAGATGTTCGAAGTCGCACCGTCGGAAGTCGGCGTCCTCGACCAGACTGAAGGTGCGGTACAGGAACTCACCCTCATCACATGCGAAGAGTATAACCCGGAAACACTGCTGTTTGAGAAGCGGCTGATTGTTAAGGCTGAATTGGTTGAATGATGAGAATTGCGCTGATTGTTTTGATTTCTGATGGGAGTTATGTAAACTTAACAGCATCTGAGTCCTTTATCGTATGGATTCGGATGCTTTTTGTATGAAAAGGAGGCACAGTGTCTGACAAACACCAAACACGCTCTCCAAATTTAAAAACTTCTTTAAAATAATTGAAATCATGAGTCAGGTTTTATATACTGAGTCTAGTGTTATATATAGATGTTAATACCAACTACTAAAAGAGGAATCAGAATGGTGAAGCTAAAAAAACAGGAGCGTCAATCGAGTTTGGAGTCTCATATTTCCGATGATCCGTTTTTGACGGATGAGCAGCTGGCGAATATTTTCGGTGTATCGATTCAAACGATACGTCTGGACCGACTGGAACTGAACATTCCTGAGCTGCGTGCACGCATTAAAAATGTGGCGCGTGAGGGTGTTGATAAAATCCGCTCACTGTCAATTCAGGAAGTAGTCGGGGAAATTATCGATATTGAACTGAATAAGAGCGCGCTGTCGCTTTTTATCGTTGAGGAAAGTCACGTGTTTGAAAAGAATCAAATTGCACGGGGGCATTTTCTGTTCGCACAGGCGAATTCGCTCTGCGTTGCTTTAATCGATGAGCCGCTCGCGCTGACACAGCATGCGGCGGTGGATTTTAAGCGTCCGGCGAAATTAAACGATAAAGTTGTCGCAAAAGCGAAAGTAACGACTATGGACAATAATAAAGCGCACATCGAAGTGGAATCAAAAGTCGATGGCAAAGTAATTTTTACAGGAAAATTTGAGATGTATTATAAAAATGAAGGTGAATAGACGATGGCTAGAATTGCTGTAGATTTAATGGGCGGAGACAATGCCCCGAAAGTGATAGAAGAAGGTGTTCTGCAGGCAGCAGATACTTTTGATGATGTAGAGATTCTGGCGTTTGGCATGCCGGGCAGCTACAGCGGGAACCACCCGCGGGTAACTTTCATTGAAGTAACAGAAAAAATCGAGTCGGAAGATGACCCGGTAAAATCTGTCAGAAGAAAAAAAGACAGTTCCCTGGTAAGAGCAGTGAAAGCTGTAGCCGACGGTGAAGCGGATGCGGTTGTGTCAGCTGGCAACACAGGTGCAATTATGAGTGCCGGTCTGTTCGGCGTGAAGCGTATTAAAGGGATTGAACGTCCTGCGATTACAACGATGCTGCCGACAACTTCTGACAAAGGCATGCTGATGCTGGATATGGGCGCTAATTCGGAAAACAAACCGAACCACCTGCTGCAGTTTGCACAAATGGCAAGCGTGTATATGGAAAATATTGAAGGCCGCAAAAATCCTTCAATCGGTTTGATTAACAACGGCAGCGAAGAGATTAAAGGGACTGAACTGACAAAAGAAACCTATCAGCTTTTAAAAAACAGCGGGCTGAATTTTGCAGGCTTCTTTGAAACGCGCGATATTTTATCAGGCAATATAGATATCGCGGTAACCGACGGTTTTACCGGCAATGTTGTCTTAAAGACAATTGAAGGCACATCTTCAAGCCTGCTCGGCGAAGTGAAGAAAATCATGTTGAAAAATCCGGTGAACAAACTTGCGGCTCTCGCTTTGAAAAATGATTTCCAGGAACTTAAAAACATGCTCGATTACAGACAATTCGGCGGTGCACCGCTCATGGGGCTGCAGGGCAATGTAATTAAAGCTCACGGTTCTTCAGATGCGACTGCCATCGTCAATGCAGTAAAACAGGCGAAAATCATGGCAGACTCAGGTACGATTGACAAAATAAAAGAATTAATAGGTGAAAATGATGAGTAGATTAATTATTTTTCCTGGGCAGGGTGCCCAGTACGGCGGGATGGCAAAAGATTTATATGAACAAAACGATAAAGCCCGCGCTGTACTCGACGAAATTTTTTCATATGTTGATTTTGACTTAAAAGAAATAATGTTCTCTGAAGATGACGCAAGATTAAATGATACTAAATACACGCAGCCTGCCTTATTTGCCCACAGTCTGGCAGTACTTGCTGCGACTGGCTTAAAAGGCGACTATCTGCTCGGCCACTCGCTCGGCGAACTGCCGGCGCTTGTTCATGCTGGTGTTGTAACTTTAAAAGACGGTGTGAGACTTGTCACAACGCGTGGTGAATTAATGAGCCGGGCGGACTCAGGCGCTATGGCGGCTGTAATCGGCATGGGCTTTAAAGATCTTGAGGAAGCATGCATCAGCGCGTCAGACGGCAAGACAAAAGTTGTGCCTGCCAACATTAACGCACCGGATCAGGTGGTTGTATCAGGAGATAAAGAGGCGGTTGACCGCTTTAAGGAACTGGCGAAAGAACGCGGCGCACGCCGGATTATTCCATTAAAAGTATCGGGTGCCTTCCACTCTCACTTAATGGAGCCCGCCCGTCAGGAGTTTAAAGAATTTACAGAACAGATTACTTTTCAAGATGCCGGAATTCCGGTCATCCAAAATGTCAGCGCCAAGGCTGAAACTGAAGCTGGTGTGATTAAACATCAGTTCGTTGAACAGATTACGCACCCGGTGCGTTTTGTGGAATGCGTGGAAACAGCAGCAGAACTCGGTGTGACTGAAGCAATTGAAGTCGGGCCGAAGAAAGTCCAGTCGGGACTGGTACGCAAAAATACGAAAGAAATAGCTACTTCAAATATCGATACATTCGAACAGGCAGAGGTGTTTTTAAATGAGTAAAACAGCATTGGTCACAGGCGCTTCGCGCGGTATCGGCCGCGAAATTGCCCTGACACTCGGAGCGGAAGGGCATACGGTTATCGTGAACTATTCAGGTTCAAAAGATAAAGCGGATGCGGTCGTCGAAGAGATTAAGTCAAACGGCGGCACTGCTGAGAGCTATCAGTGCCACGTGCAGAATGCCGATGACGTGAAAGCGATGATTAAACATATTACCGATACGTACGGTTCCATCGATATCGTTGTCAATAACGCGGGAATTACACGCGACAATCTGTTAATGCGCATGAAAGAGAGTGAGTTTGACGATGTTGTCGACGTGAATATTAAAGGTGCCTTTAACGTTATTAAGAGCGTATCGCGGCCGATGATCCGCCAGAAGTCGGGACGCATCATTAATATTTCAAGCATCGTCGGTTCGCTCGGCAATGCCGGGCAGACGAACTATGTGGCGACGAAAGCGGCAATCGACGGTATGACAAAATCAGTGGCACGCGAACTGGCCTCGAAAAACATTACTGTCAATGGTGTCGCGCCGGGATTCATTAAGAGCGACATGACAGATGTGCTCGGAGATGATATTAAAGAGGGCATGCTGCAGCAGATTCCGCTGAAGCACTTCGGAGAAACGAAGGATATTGCGAACGCAGTCAGTTTCCTTGCAAGTGATAAAGCATCGTATATTACAGGCCAGATTATACACGTCAACGGCGGTATGTACATGGGTTAAAAGCTGTGCTATTATTTAAGGGAGGTGAAGAAACAATGGCTAATATTGACAAAATTAAAGACATCATCGTTGACAAACTCGGCATCGATGAAGAAAAAGTAACAAGAGAAGCATCTTTTAAAGATGACCTTGGTGCAGACTCACTTGATATCGCTGAATTGGTGATGGAACTTGAAGATGAGTTTGATATGGAAATTCCGGATGAGGAAGCTGAAAAAATCAACACAGTAGGCGACGCACTGGATTTCATTGATAAAATAGAAAAAGAACAATAAAACACTTGAAAAATCCACTTATGATGAAGTGGATTTTTCTTTGTGAATAAATACAGGAAATAGTAAAATAAAAGAGGTGGATATATGGATTTCGAAATCGTGCTGGACAAAGTTAAAACGGACTCATCAGCACAAGATAAACTGGATAAATTTAATGTAATGTTTAAGAAATTCGCGGATAAAATTAATATTAAAGCGGACAGACCCGGTCTTTATCAGCAGGCCTTCATGCACAGTTCGTATATTAACGATCTCGGGCTTGATAAAAGATATAACAATGAGCGGCTCGAATTTCTCGGCGATGCAGTACTAGAATTGATGGTATCAGATCATATTTTTAACAAATACGAAGAGCTGCCTGAAGGCAGGCTGACAAAACTTCGTGCGAATATCGTGTGTGAACCTTCACTTGTAGTATTTGCCTCGAAACTCGATATGCCGGACTTAATTCTGCTCGGACGCGGCGAGGAAAAAACCGGCGGCAGAAGCCGGCCCTCAATCGTCAGTGATGCTTTTGAAGCCTTTCTCGGCGCCCTGTATTTAGATCAGGGACAAGGCGGAGTATGGAAATTTTTAAGCGACTTCGTTTTTCCACATATTTCGTCTGAAGATTACAATGCAATTATCGACTATAAAACGATGCTGCAGGAATATTCGCATCAGGCATTCTCACTGAGTGTCACTTATGAACTCGTGAGCTCGACAGGCCCGAGTCACCACCGCCGTTTTGAAACAGAAGTATCAATTGGCGGCGAAGTGCACGGCACGGGTGCCGGTTTATCGAAAAAAGAATCAGAACAACAAGCAGCTAAAAGTGCGCTTAGGGCACTTGGCCAAGAGGTGTAGGGACATATGGTATTTTTAAGGCAGATCGATGCACATGGTTTTAAATCATTTGCAGATAAGGTCAATATAAAGTTTGACAGCGGGGTCACTGCTGTCGTCGGTCCGAACGGGAGCGGCAAAAGCAATATCACCGATGCAATCAGATGGGTACTCGGTGAACAGTCGGCCCGCGTGATGCGCGGTTCGAAAATGGAAGATATTATTTTTGACGGCACGGACAGCCGGACACCGATGAACAGCGCCTCGGTCAGTCTGATTTTAAACAATGACGACCATGTACTCGGTTCAAGCAATGAAGTGGTTATTTCAAGAAAACTGTACCGAAGCGGGGACAGCGAGTATTTTATCAACAGCGAAAAAGCCAAGCTGAAAGATATTACAGAGCTGTTTTTAGACTCCGGTCTCGGAAAGAATGCATATAATATTATCAGCCAGGGACAGGTCGATGAAATTTTAAAGGCGAAACCGCTTGAACGCCGGAAGATTATCGAGGAAGCTGCGGGTGTAATGAAGTATAAAAACCGCAAGCACGAATCGGAAAAACGTCTCGACGACACGAAGCAGAACCTGTCGCGTGTTCACGATATTATCGAAGAAATCAGTTCCCGGGTACACCGTCTGGAAAAAGAAAGTGCCATCGCAGAAGAATACCTTGCGCTGAAAGAAGAAATGACACAAAGCGACATCGAGGTCAATGTCTACGATACGAAACTGCTTCTTACAGAACTCGATGAAATTACCGCAAGGATTCAAAAAGAGGAGTCTGGCTTAGAGCATGCCCGCACTACGCTGAAAGAAGTGCTCACCGAACTTAATTCCCTTGAAGAAGAGCGGGAAAAACTGCAGCAGGAAGAGCGCAGCTTAAATCAGGAACTTCTTCAGACGACGCGGGAACTCGAAAAAATCGAAGGGCGTATCGCACTCTATGCCGAACGTGAAACGAACAAAGAAACGCTGAAGCAGGATTTGAATACCCGTCTTAAAAATTACGAAGAAGATTTAAATGGCTTAACAAAAGAGCTGTCACAAGAAGAAAAGAAGCAGGCTGAGTTAACATCCAGGCAGGCTGAATTGATAAAAGCCGTCAAAGACAAAAAACGCGAGCTCGCTGTCGTAGAGTCGACAGATGACAGCGATATTGAAAAGCTGAAAGATGAATATTACGAGCTGATGGTTAAGAAAACCACGCTCGAAAACGATAAACGCCGGAGCCGTGATGAACAGTCAAAAATAGCTGACAGTATCCAGTATAAAAAGGAACGTCTGGAAGCGCTCGATGCTGAAGCTGCGGAATTAAAGAGTATTCTTGATGAGAAAAAACAGATGCTGGCTGAAGCGGAGGGTGAGTTAACCGCTACGCGCACGGATTATAAAAATACCCGTCTCAGACTGAATAATCTGAACGAGCAGTACGACAAGGCTAAAAGTGATTACAGCCGGGCTGAAAACTTTATTCAGAACCAGCAGTCGAAACTCGATATGCTGAAAAATATGTCGGAGAACTATCAGGGATATTATCCCGGCGTCCGGGCTGTACTCAAAAACAAAGACAGCATTCCCGGTGTTATCGGCGCCGTCGGCGAACTGATATCGGCACCGTCTGAATATATGACGGCTCTCGATACAGCACTCGGCCAGGCCAGTCAGAATATCGTTATGGATGTCGAACATAACGCGCGTACTGCAATTGCCTTTTTAAAGCAGAAAAACTTTGGTTTTGCGACCTTCCTGCCGCTGGATACGATTCGTGAACGTTATCTTTCAGTCGATGTTGAAAAATCGCTTGAAGCGTCAAATATCGATTACCAGGTTTTATCGGAAGTTGCAGATATTAAACGCGAATACCGGAAAGTGCTCCTGCACCTCTTAAATACGACAGTTGTCGTTAAAGATTTGAGCGATGCTTCTGCCATGGCAAGAGCAACCGGCCAGCGTGTCCGCATCATTACGATGGACGGTGAAACGATTATGCCGGGCGGAGCAATGAGCGGCGGTTCAAAAAACCGCAAAGGCTCCATTATGGAAACGAAGAAGGAAATTGCAGGAATTACAGAAAAAATTAAAGAGTATACAACACAGACAGCAGTGCTGAAAGAGGCAGTCGACAAGACAGCAGATCAGATTGCCGGGGCGACTGTAGAACTGAAGCAGCTGGAAGAAGCAGGCACAAAACTTGGTGAAAACCATGACGCGCTCCAGACTGAAGTCACACAGCTTGATTTTAAGCTCTCGAATAAAACTGCTGCTGCGGCTGAACTTAAGAGTGAAGTAGCGAGCCTCTCTCCGGATACCGGGACAGGCGACTACGATGGGAAAATTGAAATTTATACTCAGCAGATGGGTGATATTAATACGCGCATCGATATGATGAGCCGGTCGAAGAGCGAGAAAGAAACTCAAATTTCACAGCTTCAAAGTGAACTGCAGCAGCTGAATAATGATAAAATATTAATAGACGGCGAAATCCGTTTTACCGAGGCGGCACTTGAACGTCTCCGTGATAACATCGATAACTTAAAGCATAATATTGATAACACGAAAAGCGAAGCGGAGATGATCAACGATGATCTTTCGACGATGAACATCGCTGAACTGAAAGACAGCAAAGTGCAGTTATCAGCTGCCCTCGACGAACTGAACGCGAGATTCGGAACGATTACCGGCAAACTCGCGGCAATTAAAGAAGAGCACGAGAAGAAAACCGCAGCTGAAAGTGAACTGCGGAAATCCGCAGACAGCAGCCAGGAACAGCTGAGAACTGATTCCGCTGCCCGCGAAGGTTTAGATACACAAATTGAAAATAAAATGACATACTTAAGCGACAATTATAAAATGACTTATGAACTTGCTCTCGGGCAATTTGAGAGTTTCGAAAACATTGAAGCAAAACGTCAGAAAATTACACTGAACAAGAAGAGTATTGAAGAACTCGGCCCCGTTAATATCGGTGCCATTGAAGAGTTCGTGCTTGTTAATGAGCGTTATACGTTCTTAAAAGAGCAGGAAGATGACTTAATCGAAGCACGCCAGACCCTCCTCGACGTCATCAGCGAAATGGATGAAGCAGTCGCAGCGCGTTTCAAAGAAACATTCTATCAAGTGAACGATTACTTCCAGGAAGTATTTAGCGATATGTTCGGCGGAGGCCGGGCGGAACTGCGCCTTCTTGAAGAAGGGAATTATCTGGATTCCGGCATAGAAATATTTGCCGAACCGCCAGGTAAAAAATTGTCATCGCTGTCGCTTCTGTCAGGCGGCGAACGTGCACTGACCGCAATCAGTCTTCTGTTCAGTGTACTCCGGGTGAAAGTGAGTCCGTTTATTATTCTCGATGAAGTTGAAGCGGCACTCGACGAAGCGAATGTCACGAGATATGCAAAATATTTGAAAAAGCTGTCAGCTGATACGCAGTTTATCGTTATTACTCACCGTAAGGGTACGATGGAAGAAGCGGACCGGCTGTTCGGTGTCACTATGCAGGAACAAGGTGTCACGAAATTGATCAGCGTGGATTTAAAAAATTATGAAGAACCAGAACCGGCAGGAAAGGAAGGAATTTAATGGGGATTTTTGACCGTTTTAAACGCAAGAAGAAAAAACAGGAACAAGAACCTGCATCGCTTGAAGTACAGACGGATAAGCTCGATGACGGCCTGATTTCGCTCGATGAGTTTGAAGAATGGGAGCAGGAACAGCTCAGCTATAAATTTGAAGTCGGTCTTAAAAAGAGCCGCGACAAATTCCAGCAGGATATCAACGCGCTGATGGCACGCTACCGTACGGTAGATGAAGATTTCTTCGAAGCACTGGAAGAAGTGCTGATTTCAGCCGATGTCGGCTTTAATACAGTAATGGACTTAACCGAAGAGCTGCGCCGCGAAGCCCAGCTTAAAAATATTACGGAAACATCTGAACTCAGGGAAACCATCGTTGAAAAAATGGTTGAAATTTACGAGCAGAACGGCGATGTTTCGGATGAAATGAATATTAATGAAGACGGGCTGACTGTCGTCTTAATGGTCGGTGTTAATGGTGTCGGCAAAACGACATCAATCGGCAAGCTCGCACACAAGTATACGCAGGAAGGCAAAAAGGTTATGCTCGCTGCGGGAGATACTTTCCGCGCCGGTGCAATTAACCAGCTCCAGGTCTGGGGCGACCGCGTCGGGGTCGATGTCATTAAACAGGCGGAAGGTTCGGATCCCGCTGCAGTAATGTTCGATGCAGTCAGCGCAGCAAAAAAACGCGGGGCGGATATTTTATTCTGTGACACAGCAGGCCGTCTGCAAAATAAAGGCAATCTGATGAACGAACTGTCTAAAATTAAAAAGGTCATTCAGAAGGTCGTGCCTGAAGCGCCTCATGAAGTACTGCTCGTGCTCGACGCAACAACCGGGCAGAACGCACTCAGCCAGGCGAAAGCCTTTAAAGAAGTCACTGATGTATCAGGCATTATTTTATCCAAACTGGACGGTACTGCTAAAGGCGGTATTGTGCTGGCTATTAAAAACGAACTCGGCATCCCGGTTAAATTTGTCGGACTCGGCGAGCAGCTCGATGATCTGCAGCCGTTCGATGCGGAAAACTATGTATACGGCTTATTTGCTGATATGATTCAGGAGTCGGAAACACTCGAAGAAAAATTAGAGGAAGATAAAGATGACGAATGATTTAGAACGCACGATGCGGATGAATTATCTGTATGATTTTTATCAGTCTCTGTTAACTGACAAACAGCAGAAATATATTGAACTGTATTATCTGGAAGATTTTCAGTTCAGTGAAATCGCAGAAGAGATGAACGTGACACGGCAGGCTGTCTATGATAACCTTAAGCGCTCACGCGATATGCTGGAACAATACGAGGCCACACTCGGTATGTATAAAAATTTTAATAAACGTCTCGAACTGTACGCGGAGCTGAAAAATAAGCTCGGCGATAATATCAGCGAGGACGTCAGAAAAATAATCGAAAGATTAGAGAAATTGGATTAAGGAGGACGGCACTATGGCTTTTGAAGGTCTTGGAGAACGTCTGCAGTCCACGATGGACCGCATTAAAGGGAAAGGTAAAGTAACGGAGTCCGACGTTAAATTAATGATGCGCGAAGTGCGCCTCGCACTGCTTGAAGCGGACGTTAACTTTAAAGTCGTGAAGCAGTTCGTGAACGATGTTAAAGAACGCGCGCTCGGCTCGGCTGTTATGCAGAGCTTAACACCCGGCCAGCAGGTCATTAAAATCGTTCAGGAAGAGTTAACATCGCTCATGGGCGGAGAAAATCAGAAAATTAATCTCGCGCAGAAACCGCCGACAGTTATTATGATGGTCGGCCTGCAGGGTGCGGGTAAAACGACAACAGCAGGGAAGCTTGCTTTGCACCTGCGTAAAAAACACAATAAGCGCCCGCTCTTAGTAGCGGGGGATATTTACCGTCCGGCAGCGATTGATCAGCTGGAGACGGTCGGAAAACAAATCGATATTCCTGTCTTCGCTCTCGGCGATCAGGTAAAACCTGAGGAAATTACAGAAAAAGCGCTGCAGCACGCGAAAGAAGAACATCTCGATACGGTGATTATCGATACGGCAGGCCGTCTGCACATCGATGAAGCACTGATGAATGAGCTGAAAAATGTTAAAGAACTGTCGAAGCCGGATGAAATTATGCTCGTCGTCGATGCGATGACGGGACAGGATGCCGTAAATGTCGCAGAAAGATTTAACGAGCTGCTCGATATTACAGGCGTGACGCTGACGAAGCTCGACGGCGATACGCGCGGCGGGGCAGCACTGTCTATCCGCTCCGTTACTGAGAAACCGATTAAGTTTGTCGGGGTGTCCGAGAAAATGGATGGGCTCGAAGCCTTCCACCCGGAACGTATGGCCTCCCGCATACTCGGCATGGGCGATGTATTGTCCATTATTGAAAAAGCACAGGGCAACGTTAATGAAGATGAGCAGAAGGCGCTTGAGAAAAAACTGAAGGACTCGAGTTTTACACTCGACGACTTTTTGAGCCAGATGGACCAGGTGAAAACTTTGGGACCGCTGGATGATCTCTTAAAAATGATGCCAGGTGCAAACAAAATTAAAGGACTCGATAAAATGCAGTTCTCAGGCAAGGAAATCGACCATGTACAGGCGATTATCCGTTCGATGACACTCGATGAGCGCGAAAACCCTGAAAAACTGAACGCCAGCCGCAAAAAGCGTATCGCTAAAGGTTCCGGCCGTTCACTGCAGGAAATCAACCGTCTCTTAAAACAGTTTAATGAAATGAAGAAAATGATGAAACAGATGACGAGCGGCAAAAAGAAAGGCCGAAACCCGTTCGGCGGCATGGGTCTGCCATTCTAAAAGTAAAATACACATGTAAAGAAAAAACTCTTTACATGTGTATTCTTGTTTGTTATGATAAGTAAGTCGAAAAGAAGTAGAGAGAGGAGTTTTCACACATGGCAGTAAAAATTAGATTAACTCGTATGGGTTCTAAAAGAAATCCTTACTACCGTATCGTAGTTGCAGATGCACGCAGCCCGAGAGATGGTAGAATCATCGAACAAATCGGTTCATATAACCCGGTTTCTAAATCTGAAGATAACGTTGTCCTAGACAGCGAAAAAGCGTTAGAGTGGTTGCAGAATGGTGCTAAACCAAGCGACACTGTACGTAACATCTTCAGTGACAAAGGTATCATGGAACAGTTCCACAATGCTAAATTCGGGAAATAATTCCGATGGACAAATTACTTCAAACAATTCTTGAACCGATGCTGGATTATCCGGAAGAACTCGTTATTAACCGTGACGAGACGCCGCATAAAGTTTCGTATAAAATAAGCGTGCACGAATCAGATGTCGGGCGAATAATCGGCCGCGGCGGCCGGTTTATTAAAGCGCTCCGCATCGTTGTTTCAAACGCTGACAGAGACGCGTCAAAGAAAGTGTTTGTTGATTTGCATTAAGACACACTTTAACAGTGTGTCTTTTTATTCTTTATAAGAGGTGTTCATCTTGCGAATTAAAATTGGTAAACTGGTAAATTTCCACGGTGTCGGCGGCGAAGTTAAAATATTGAGCGACTCCGATTTTCTGGATGAACGTTTTCAAGCGGGCAAGACGGTGGAAATCGGCGGTAAAGTACTGACGATTGCAAGCTACCGCACGCATAAGAACTTCCATCTGCTGAAGTTTGAAGGGGTGTCGAATATGAACGACATTCTCGACTTAAAAGGCAAGGATGTTTTTATCGAAGAAAACGAAGAAGATCTCAAGCTTGAAGAGAACGAGTATCACGTTCGTGACATCGTCGGTCTGACGGTTATTAATCTCGATAATAATACCGAGCTCGGTAAAATTTCTGAAGTGATGTTCACCGGAGCAAACGACGTCTGGGTCATAGAAGGCGAACGCGAATATTTAATTCCGTACATCGAACAGGTCGTTAAAACGGTCGATCTCGACCGCGGGCTTGTTGAAATTACACCACTCGAAGGATTGTTGGATTAATGAATATATACTATTTAACATTGTTTCCGGACATGTACGAAGGTGTCCTCGGAGCATCTATTTTAAAACGCGCCAAAGACAAAGGCATCGTTGATTATCATATGGTTAACTTCCGTGATTTTTCAAACGATAAACATAACAAAGTCGATGATTATCCATATGGCGGCGGGGCAGGCATGGTTTTAAAACCGGAACCTGTCTTCAACGCTATGGACAGTCTGGATATCGGCGATAACAAGCGCGTTATTTTAATGTGCCCGCAGGGCAGGCCGTTTGACCAGAAACTCGCTGAAGAGCTGGCTGAAGAAGACAACATTGTCTTTATCAACGGCCACTATGAAGGTTACGATGAGCGGATTCGTTCGCTCGTTACCGATGAAGTATCCATCGGTGATTATGTTTTAACAGGCGGCGAGCTCGCATCGATGACAATGACTGATGCAATTGTCCGTCTGATTCCGGATGTGCTGAGCAATGAAGCAAGCCATCAGGAAGATTCATTCTCGACGGGTATGCTTGAACATCCGCATTACACCCGCCCGAGAGAATACCGCGGCATGAAAGTGCCGGATGTGCTCTTGTCCGGAAATCATAAACTGATTGAAGAATGGCGCCATGAAGAAAGTCTGAAACGCACAAAGGAACGCCGTCCGGATCTCCTGGACGGATAAAGTTCAGTTTTATTTTAAAACATATTGAATGACCATAGTTTGTATGGTAATATTATACGAGTGTAAATACACGTAAATATCACAATCATCCGCTGCCAAAGCAATTCGGGCAAGATAATTGGAAGAAGGAGAAGATATATTATGTCACAGGAATTATTAAATTCTATCGTTAAAGACCAGTTGAAAACTGATATCCCTGAATTTAAAGCAGGAGATACAGTTAAAGTTCACGTTCGTATCGTAGAGGGAGACCGCGAAAGAATCCAGCTTTTCGAAGGTGTTGTAATCAAACGCCGCGGAGGCGGAATTTCAGAAACTTTCACTGTACGTAAAATTTCTTACGGTGTTGGTGTTGAGCGTACATTCCCTGTACACACGCCTAAAATCGAGAAAATCGACGTTGTCCGCCGTGGACGCGTACGTCGTGCTAAACTTTACTACCTGCGCAACCTGCGCGGTAAAGCTGCCCGCATCAGAGAAATCCGATAAGGCACTTTATCATACCCGGACCAGTTTGGTCCGGGTATTTTTTTGCTTAGTTTTAATGTTAACTAAAGTTAAGCAATGTTGTATTATGCTGTCGGGCCGTTGTATAAATGAAGTAGCAAATTTACTTTGTGGAGGCGGTGCAAATGTTTTTGACTGACCGGAAAGATCCGGAAGAACTGCTGTTCTATCAGGCTTTGTCAAGGTGGCGAGGACTCGATAAAAATTCTGAGGAACATTTATGGAGACTTCGGCGCGGCGCTGCCGGCGAGCGCACCTATGATTTACTGTTTGACGAGGCGGGGCACAGTAATTTATATGTTTTCCGTGATTTATATTTACAGATTGAAGGATCTGTCACCCAGTACGACACTTTAATCGTTAGTGAGTCCGGTATTACCGTTAACGAAATTAAAAATTTTTCAGGCGATTACCGGGTGGAAGGGACAACCTGGTACAGAGGGGATTACGCTCTCCCGGACGACGCGCTCAGCCAGCTCAGGCGCGCTGTTGGAAAGCTTTTGAGGTTGAAACGGGCCGTATCTTTTGAGTTTGAAGTGTCCGGAAAACTGGTTTTCCCTCATGAAGAATTCAGGCTTTCCGGAGGGGAAGGAAGTCTCTTTCAGCACCTTGTGATGCGCTATGACATGCGCCGTTATTTCCGGAGTTTTGAAAATGAATACAGCGGCGGCTGCGCTTCTGAACTTGCAGATGTGATTGAGCGTCACATCGTGCCGAATCCTTATTTTAAACTCCGCGTCGAATTCGATATGGTCAGGCAGGGACTATACTGCGGCGGGTGCGGGAGCTTTAGGCTGGAAAAACAAAGTTTTCATCATCTATGCCTCAGCTGCGGCTCCCGGGAAAGCAACGAAACTCATCTAGTGCGGGCTATCAGCGATTTTAAATATTTATTTGGAGATTTGGAGATGACCAGCCGGAGGATGATGGGGTTTATGGGGGGAGCTGTTAACGTGCGCACCCTCCAGAGAATTTTGAATAAGTACTGTGATGCTGCAGGCAGATATAAATCAAGTAATTATATATTTAAGTACTATGATTTTACTGAAGCGATGAAAAAAGAGCAGAATACCCGTAAATATAAAGATTATCTTAACTGATAAGATATTTATTGGATTTGTCGGACACCGTAGATTTGACAGTGTCCGATAACGGGATTTGTCGGACACCGTGGCTTTGATAGTGTCCGATAACAGGATTTGTCGGACACCGTGGCTTTGACAGTGTCTGACAAAACCCAATCCTCCTCACATCCCGCCCAAAATCATGATAAAATACAAGAGGAATAAACAAAACACAAGAAAATCAAATTTTAAAAATAACAATACAGAAAGGGGCAACCGAAGATGTCAATTAACTGGTTCCCGGGGCATATGGCGAAGGCGCGCCGCCAGATTGAAGAGAGTTTGAAGAAGGTGGACGTCGTTATAGAAATACTGGACGCGCGCATTCCCTATGCTTCCAAAAATCCGATGCTCGATCACGTCATCGGTGATAAGCCGAGAGTGGTTGTACTGAATAAGAAAGATATGGCGAATAACAAGGAAACGGATCGCTGGATTAACCGCCTGAAGGCTGAAGGAGTTTATCCTATAGCGCTGAACGGTAAGGAGCCGAACGTGTTGAAGAAAATTGAAAACACAGTCGTTGAAGCGACGAAAGAAATCTTTGAACGCATGGAGCGTAAAGGCATTAATCCGCGTGCGATCAGAGCAATGATTGTCGGAATTCCGAACGTTGGCAAATCCACGATTATTAATAATATAGCAAAACGAAAAGTGGCGAAAACCGGCAACACGCCGGGCGTGACGAAAGCGCAGCAGTGGATTAAGGCGGGAACTAAGATGGAACTGCTCGACACTCCGGGTGTGCTTTGGCCGAAATTCGAAGACGAGTCAATCGGACAGAAACTGTCGCTGACGGGTGCAATTAAGGATAACGTCGTGAACCTCGACGACATTGCGATCTTTGCCCTTAAATTCATGCAGGAGCATCACCTTGATGCGCTCAAACAGTTTTACAATATTAACATCGATGAAAACACCGAAATCGTGGAAATTTTTGATGCAATCGGCCAGTCGCGCGGCTTTAAAATGAGCGGCAATGAAATCGACTACGAGCGCGTGACAGAAAGAGTTATCTACGATACACGCGATGCTAAAATCGGGCGTTTTACCTTCGACCTCGCAGAGAGTGCGGAATGATTATATGAAGATAAGCGATATTAAACTCGAAATTGACAAGATAAAAACCCTGGCAGATTTAACTGCCTCGCCTTTTCACGAAGACGAACGAAAAGGTGTACAGAGCGCGCTTAACAGAAGGGCGCGCCTCCTCCAAAAAGAAAGGGCGCTCCTGGAGCATTACGACACGATGATGCGCCATGAAAACGAGCATCCCGCTGCCAGTCTCGCGGGTGTCGATGAAGCAGGGCGCGGACCGCTTGCGGGCGACGTGGTAGCTGCGGCTGTGATTCTGCCGGATGATTATAAAATAATCGGCCTCGATGACTCTAAAAAAGTACCTGAGTCAAAGAGGCTTGCTCTGCGCGAAGAAATTATGGAGCACGCTGAGTACGGTATCGGCATTGCGACAGCGGCGGAAATCGATAAGCACAATATTTATGAGGCGACGAAAATTGCCATGCAGCGCGCGATTGATAATCTTCCGCGGACGCCTGATCATTTACTGATCGATGCGATGACGCTCGGCAATAATATTCCGCAGACCTCGCTTATAAAAGGTGATGCGGTCTCCAATTCAATTGCAGCCGCTTCGATAATCGCAAAGACAACTCGTGACTTAATGATGGCAGAATACGAGGATGAATATCCGGATTACGGCTTTTTGAAGCATAAGGGCTACGGCACAAAAGCGCATCTTGAAGCTTTGCATAAATACGGGGCAACACCTATCCACAGAAAAACTTTTGAACCGGTAAAAAGTATGACCAGCGGACAAATTTAAGTATGAAAATTCACAAACTTTTAATAGCAAAAAAGTATATTCTTACGGTTTCGAATCATATTTTCTGCAACTTGTGATTTATTTTTCAAACTTTCTTAAAATAACAATAATTTGTTTCATTAGTTACCAGTTACACGTTTACATTCAACGATGGGTTTCCTATAATTGAGTATGTAAGCTTTATTAAAAAGTCTTAGGAGGAAAATCATGAATATCCATGAGTATCAAGGAAAAGAAATTTTTCGCTCAATGGGTGTAAACGTACCTAAAGGTGACGTTGCTCTTACACCAGAAGAAGCAGTTGAAGTTGCAAAAACACTTGATTCAGATGTCTACGTTGTCAAAGCTCAAATCCACGCAGGTGGCCGTGGTAAAGCAGGCGGCGTTAAGATAGCAAAATCTGTCGATGAGGTTAAAGAATATGCCGAAGAACTGTTAGGCAAAGTCTTAGTTACTCATCAGAACGGTCCGGACGGGACTGAAATCAAACGTCTTCTGATTGAAGAAGGCTGCGATATCGACAGCGAATACTACTTAGGTTTCGTAATTGACCGCGCGACGAACCGCGTAACATTAATGGGTTCTGAAGAAGGCGGAACTGAAATCGAAGAAGTGGCAGAAGCAACTCCTGAAAAGATTTTTAAAGAAGTGATTGACCCTGCAGTAGGTCTTCTGCCTTTCCAGGCTAAGAGACTTGCTTTCAATATTAATATTCCAACAGCATCAGTAAACAAAGCAGCTAAATTAATGCTTTCTTTATACGATGTGTTTATCGAAAAAGATGCAGCAATTATGGAAATCAACCCGCTTGTTACGACAGGCGACGGCGAAGTTATTGCGCTTGACGCGAAAGTTAACTTCGATGCGAACGCTTTATACAGAAACAAAGATATCGTTGAATTACGCGACTTCGATGAAGAAGATGAAAAAGAAATCGAAGCTTCAAAACACGATTTAGCATACATCGCCTTAGAAGGTAACATCGGCTGTATGGTTAACGGTGCCGGACTTGCTATGGCAACGATGGATACGATTAACCACTTCGGCGGAAAACCTGCCAACTTCCTCGACGTAGGGGGCGGCGCGACTGCTGAGAAAGTTACTGAAGCGTTCAAACTTATTTTAAGCGATAAAGCAGTAGAAGGAATCTTTGTAAACATTTTCGGCGGCATTATGAAGTGTGACGTTATCGCTGAAGGTGTCGTTGAGGCTGTCAATAATGTCGGTCTTGAAATACCTCTTGTAGTGCGTTTGGAAGGTACAAACGTTAAAGAAGGTAAACAAATTCTTGCAGATTCAGGTCTTGCAATCACACCGGCAGGCACAATGGCTGAAGGTGCTCAGAAGATCATCGCTGCTGTAAACGAAAATAAATAATAACGGAGGAATATATTGTGGCTGTATTTGTAGATAAAAATACTAAAGTAATTGTACAGGGTATTACCGGTTCAACAGCACTATTCCACACGAAGCAGATGCTTGAGTACGGTACTCAGATTGTTGCTGGTGTGACACCTGGTAAAGGCGGACAAGATGTTGAAGGCGTTCCTGTATTCAACACTGTAGAAGAAGCTAAAAAAGAAACTGGCGCAACTGTATCGGTAGTTTACGTGCCGGCTCCATTCGCAGCGGACTCAATCATGGAAGCTGCAGATGCTGAGCTTGACCTCGTAATTTGTATTACCGAGCACATCCCGGTACTCGACATGGTTAAAGTTGTACGTTATTTAGAAGATAAAAACACGCGTCTTATCGGACCGAACTGTCCGGGTGTTATTACTGCCGATGAAACTAAGATCGGTATTATGCCCGGCTATATCCACAAAAAAGGACACGTCGGTGTTGTATCACGCTCAGGGACGTTAACTTATGAAGCAGTTCACCAGTTAACACAGGAAGGTGTCGGCCAGACATCTGCTGTCGGTATCGGCGGAGACCCTGTTAACGGAACGAACTTTATCGATGTATTAAAAGAATTCAACGAAGATCCTGAAACTTACGCTGTAGTAATGATTGGGGAAATCGGCGGTACTGCTGAAGAAGAAGCGGCAGAGTGGGTTCGCGATAACATGACTAAACCTGTTGTCGGCTTCATCGGCGGACAGACTGCACCTCCAGGGAAACGCATGGGCCATGCCGGTGCGATTATTTCAGGCGGTAAAGGGACAGCTGATGAAAAAATCCGTATTATGAACGAATGCGGAATTGAAACAGCTGCAACACCTTCTGAAATTGGTGAAACGCTTATCGAGCGCATCAAAAAAGAAGACGGGCTTTACGAAAAATGCCTGACTGTAAAATAAATGAAATATAACTCAGCTAAGTGAGTGAATCAGACGGTAATCCGCATGGATTATCGTCTTTTTTTGTCTTTTTCTGGAAGGTTTTGTCGGCAAAATGATATCTGAAATTCCTGAGAAACATCTATAATATAAGTATCGGAATAACAGGGGGATGTTTATGGATTTACTATTGCTGAGTTTTGCAGGGGTCACTGCTAAAGAATATTTGACACTCTTAAATAAGAGCTGGATTTCGCCTGAATTAAAAAAGAAAATTAACTATGCAGGGTCGCTCGACAGAAAGAAAATTATAGCTCGTCTCGACAGGGATAACATCGGCTATCTTACGCATGAGCACGGGCTTTATCCGGCATTGCTGAAAGAAATTTATGATTTTCCCTACATATTATATTACCGGGGGAATGCTGCTCTTTTAAAGGAAGAGATGCTCGGGGTCGTCGGGAGCAGAAAGGCGACCGCCTATACCAGAAAATCTCTCGAGCTCCTCTTGCCGTCTTTAAAAAACATTGCTATTATATCAGGACTTGCCTACGGGGCAGATGAAGCGGCCCACCGGACAGCACTTTCACATAACATAAAGACAATCGGTGTGCTCGCCTTCGGTCATAATACGCATTATCCGAAAACGACGGCGGGCATCCGCACTGAAATGGAGAAAAACCATCTGACCATCAGCGAATATCCGCCGGATACTCCAATTCAAAAATGGCAGTTTGTGGCCAGAAACAGAATTATTGCCGGGTGCGCCCGCGGTGTGCTGGTGACTGAAGCGGAAGAAAAAAGCGGCAGTCTTATTACGCTCGAAATGGCGCTCGATGAGAACCGGAACGCTTACTGCCTGCCGGGAAGCATTACTTCAGCGCTGTCTAAAGGCACCAACTTGCGCCTGAAAGAAGGTGCAACTATCGTCACGGAAGCAGAGGATATACAGAGTGATTTCGTCTGAATTCCGGAACGCTGAATATTATAATAAATCGATTTTTATTGACAAAGTAAAATTTAACTGTGTATCATTTGGACTTGTATAGATTAAAAGTAAATTAGGAGGCAGCAGAGTGGCAGACAATTTAGTTATCGTAGAATCACCTGCGAAAGCAAAGACGATTGAAAAGTACCTCGGTAAACGATATAAAGTAATTGCTTCCATGGGACACGTGAGAGATCTTCCGCGCAGTCAGACTGGAATTGATACAGAAAATAATTACGAACCTAAATATATTACGATACGGGGTAAAGGCCCGTTATTGAAAGAATTGAAAAAAGAAGCAAAAAAAGCGAAAAAAGTATTTCTCGCAAGTGACCCCGATAGGGAAGGGGAAGCAATTGCCTGGCATTTAAGCCATGCGCTCGGACCGGACAATGATTATTACCGCGTAGTTTTCAATGAAATTACAAAGGACGCGGTGAAGGAAAGTTTTAAAACACCAGCAGAAATCGATATGCAGCTGGTAGATGCCCAGCAGGCCCGTCGCATACTCGACCGTCTGGTAGGTTACAATATTTCGCCTGTATTATGGAAGAAAGTGAAAAAAGGATTATCGGCGGGACGTGTGCAGTCAGTGGCACTGAAGCTGATTATCGACCGTGAAAATGAAATCCGTAAATTCGTTCCGGAAGAATACTGGTCTATCGAAGGAACATTTAAAACAGGGCGTTCGAAATTTACAGGTAAATTCAATAAGCTTGAGAAAGACAAGCAGAAGACCAAACTAAAAACTAAAGACGATGTCGATAAAGTATTAAATCAGCTGAAAGGCAACGACTTCCACATCGATTCCGTAGAGAAAAAAGAGAAGAAACGCTATCCGGCACAGCCGTTTACAACATCTTCTCTCCAGCAGGAAGCGGCGCGCAAACTGAATTTTAAAGCGCGTAAAACGATGATGCTTGCCCAGCAGCTCTATGAAGGTATCGATATTAAAAAAGAAGGTACGGTCGGTCTGATTACTTATATGAGAACGGACTCGACGCGTATTTCGAATACTGCCAAAGATGAAGCTTACGATTTAATTGAATCAGCCTACGGCAAAGAATTTACCGGAACACAGAAATCATCGAACAAAGCGGCAGCCCAGGATGCACACGAAGCAGTACGCCCGACATCGGCAAACCGCACACCGGATAATATGAAACAGTACTTAAGCCGCGACCAGCACCGTCTGTATAAACTGATCTGGGATCGCTTTATAGCGAGCCAGATGGCACCGGCAATACTGGATACTGTTAAAATTGATTTAAGTAACAACGGCGTGCTCTTTAGAAGCACGGGCCAGACGATTAAATTTAAAGGGTTTATGCAAATTTATATTGAAGGTTCGGATGACGAAGAAGATGATTTAAACAGCAAACTTCCCGAAATGAACGAAGGCGAGACAGTGACATCTGAAAAAATTGAGCCGGCCCAGCACTTTACGCAGCCGCCGCCGAGATTTACCGAAGCGCGTCTCGTTAAAACGCTTGAAGAATCGGGAATCGGACGTCCGTCAACATACGCACCGACAATCGATACGATTCAAAAACGCAACTATGTCCGCATGGACCAGAAGCGTTTTATCCCGACAGAAATCGGTGAAATTGTAAACGAGCAGGTCGTGGAATATTTCCCGGACATTATCGATATTGCGTTTACACGCAATATGGAGGAAAGTCTCGACTCGGTCGCTGAAGGCGATAAAGAATGGCGCGAAGTGATCGATGAGTTCTACAAAGGATTCAGTCCGCAGGTGGAACGCGCGGAAGAAGAGATGGAAAAAATTGAAATTAAAGATGAACCGGTCGGAGAAGACTGTGAGAAATGCGGATCTCCGATGGTTTATAAAATGGGTCGCTACGGCAAATTCATGGCATGCTCGAATTTCCCTGACTGCCGCAACACCAAAGCAATCGTTAAGGAAATCGGCGTTAAATGCCCGACTTGTAAAGAAGGGGAAGTTGTCGAACGCAAATCGAAGAGAAACAGAATCTTCTACGGCTGCGAACGCTACCCTGAATGTGACTTCGTCTCATGGGACCGTCCTATCGGACGCGACTGCCCGAAATGCGAACACTATCTGGTCGAAACGAAGAAAGGCAAAAAAGCGCAGGTTAAATGTACGAACTGCGATTACACAGAAGACGCAAGCTAAGAGTGAACCGCCCGCGTGGGCGGTTTTTTGCTGTTGGCGCTAATGTAAGCGCCTTTATTGTCTTCCATTTCGACAGAATTATAAATATTTGTACAATTAAGTGCAATTTCTTTAAAAATGGTTTAAAATAGCTAATGTTGTTTATTTATGGACAGGTGACTATTGTATTGCTTGGATAAATAATTTAAATTATGATAAAATTCAGACAAAGAATGAGGTGGTTGAAATTTACGTTAATGATTTCCTGCGTATGCTCAAGTATCAGCGTAATTTTTCAGATCATTCTATAAAAAGTTATGATCATGATATTCATGAGTTCATAACTTTTTTAAAGAGAGAAAGTTTATCGGTTCCATCGTTTAAATATATGGATGCAAGAAACTATCTGGCAATGCTGTATGAACGCAATTTAAAAAAATCAACGGTATCGAGGAAAATATCGACGCTCCGAAGCTACTATAATTATTTGGCTGACAGGGAATGCGTCGATATAAATCCGTTTACGGCACTGCCTTTTCCGAAGAAGGAAGCTGTACTTCCGGATTTCATGTATCCGAACGAAATCGAAGCGCTGTTTGGCAGCCTGGATGAGAATCATAAAATGTACGAACGGGATCTCGCAATACTGGAGCTGCTCTATGCGACAGGTATGCGGGCGGGCGAAATGATCGGCCTCCGGCTGCAGGATATTGATTTCACTGTGCAGATTGTCCGGGTACTCGGCAAAGGACGCAAATGGCGGGTCGTCCCGTTTCATGACCGCGCAGCGGCGGCGCTTCGAAACTATGCGGAAATATACAGCGAAGATATACTTAAGAATGATGCAATGTGGGTAAACCATAGAGGGGGACCGCTCACAGTCCGCGGACTCCGGCATATTATCGATATGACGGTCAAGCGGAGCGCACTTCATTTAGACATTCACCCGCATACTTTCAGGCATACATTTGCAACGCATTTACTGAACAACGGAGCAGATTTACGGGCGGTGCAGGATTTGCTCGGCCACGAGTCTTTATCGACGACACAGCGGTATACGCATGTGACGACAGAACAGCTTAAAAAGACTTATTTAAATGCACACCCCAGTAATAAGAAGAGGTGACATGAATGACGACGATATTCGCGATCAGACATAATGACAAAATGGCGATTGCAGGCGACGGCCAGGTAACACTCGGCAATCAGGTTGTGATGAAGCATACAGCTAAAAAAGTCCGCCGGCTCTTTAACGACCAGGTTGTAGCAGGTTTTGCGGGCAGTGTGGCAGATGCTTTTACGCTGTTTGAGAAATTTGAAGCAAATCTGCACGAGTACAACGGCAATTTGCAGCGTGCTGCAGTTGAACTGGCTAAGGAGTGGCGGGGCGATAAAATGCTCCGGCAGCTGGAAGCCATGCTGATTGTAATGGATAAAAGTGATCTGCTGCTCGTTTCCGGCACCGGTGAAGTCATCGAACCGGATGACGGCATTCTCGCAATCGGCTCCGGCGGCAACTATGCTCTCGCAGCAGGACGCGCCATGAAAAAATACGGTGCTGATTTAAGTGCCGAAACGATTGCTTATGACAGTCTTAAACTGGCAAGCGAAATTTGCGTATTTACAAACGACAATATAATAGTAGAAACAATCGATTAAGGAAGCGTGAGATAAATGCCAAACACTAATCTTTCTCCAAGAGAAATTACAGCACGTCTCGACGAAAGTATTATTGGACAGAATGAAGCGAAGCGGAAAGTTGCGATTGCTATGCGCAACCGTTACAGAAGAATGCTGCTCGACGATGAATTAAAAGAGGAAGTTATTCCGAAAAATATTCTGATGATCGGGCCGACTGGTGTCGGTAAAACAGAGATTGCGAGACGCATAGCGAAAATTACAGGCAGTCCGTATACGAAAGTCGAAGCGACGAAGTACACGGAAGTCGGCTATGTCGGCCGCGACGTTGAGTCGATGGTCCGGGATCTCGTTGACAGCGCCGTCCGCATGGTCAAAGAAGCGAAGAAAAAAGAAGTTGCTGAAGATGCGGAAAACCTGGCTAACGAACGTCTGACAGGCCTGCTCGCTCCGGGACGTAAAAAACAGAAACAGACGGGCTCAAATCCGTTTGAAATGTTTATGAACCAGCAGGGCGAGGAAGAAGAAATTGAAGAAGTCGATGACTCTGTCCGCCTGAAACGCCGCGATATTAAAAGCCAGCTGCTCGCGGGCAAACTCGAGGACGAGAAAGTAACGATTGAAGTTGCGGAAAGTTCGAACCAGCTCGGCATGATGATGCCGGGCATGGATAACAACGGCATGGGCGACATGCTGCAGAACTTAATGCCGAAGAAAAAACACAAGCGGACGATGACGGTTAAAAAAGCCCGTCAGTACTTAATCGATGAAGAGGCTGAAAAGCTGATTGATATCGATAATGTAAACGACGAAGCGATAGAGCTCGCGGAAACAACAGGTATTATTTTTATCGACGAAATTGATAAGATAGCGAAGAGCAGCCAGAACTCGGGAGACGTGTCGAGAGAAGGCGTGCAGCGCGATATTTTACCGATTGTCGAAGGGTCAACGGTGCAGACTAAATACGGTTCGATAAAAACAGACTATATTTTATTCATCGGGGCGGGCGCCTTCCACGTGGCGAAACCAAGTGATTTAATACCTGAGCTGCAGGGGCGTTTCCCGCTCCGCGTCGAGCTGAACAAATTAACGGCGGACGATTTCGAACGTATCTTAAAAGAACCGAAGAACTCCCTGCTCGAACAGTACGAAGCGCTGCTTAAGACAGAAGACGTATCCGTATCATTTACGGATGAAGCGGTCCAGGCGCTTGCTGAAATTGCCTACAAAGTAAACTCCGAGACAGACGATATCGGTGCGCGGAGACTGCATACGATTTTAGAAACGCTGCTTGAGGAACTCTTGTTCGAAGCGAGCAATATGCAGGGCGCGCACGTTGAAATTACGAAGCAGTATGTCGATTCAAAACTGGACCATATTTCTACAGACAAAGATTTAAGCGAATTTATTTTATAATTTAACAGGAGTGAAATAACCATGCCAAGTTTATTACAGAAAACACGTGAGATTAACAATTTAATTCAAGGAAGTTCAAACATTAAAGTAGACTTCGAAGAAGTAGCGGATAAATTAAGTCGTATTCTGGAGTGTAATACTTTTATCGTATCAAAGAGAGGTAAACTGCTCGGTATCGGTGTTGTTCAGACAATCGAAAACGAACGCATCGTCGATATGCTGGATAACAGACAATTCCCGGACTATTACGTTAACCAGATTATGCGTATTACAGAAACCCGCGAAAACATCGCTTTTGAAGATGACTTAACAATCTTCCCGGCTGAAGATCCTTACCAGGATTCAGAAACATGCATCGTGCCGATTTACGGCGGAGGCAACCGTTTAGGCACACTGGTTCTTGGACGGAGAGAAAATAAATTCTCAGAAGACGATCTCGTTCTTGCAGAATATGCTGGTACAGTGGTCGGCATGGAAATCCTCCGCGAGAAAAATGAAGAAGTTGAACAGAAAGCACGCGATAAAGCGAGCATTGCCATGGCAATCCGTTCTCTGTCGTATTCAGAGCGCGAAGCAATCGAACACATTTTTGATGAGCTTGATGCAGATGAAGGACTGCTCGTTGCTTCTAAAGTTGCAGACCGTGTCGGCATTACGCGTTCGGTTATCGTTAACGCACTCCGTAAACTTGAAAGTGCAGGCGTAATCGAATCCCGTTCACTCGGTATGAAAGGAACGTTTATCAAAGTTAAAAAAGAAGACTTCCTTCCGGAGCTCCGCAAAGAAAGCTAAACTTGCAGAGAAGGAATATATATGATATAGTATTAATCGGTCAAAAGACCAAATACGCACAGCAGAGTAAGGGATTAACCGGTGCCTGTTTACAGGTGGTTATTCAGCACGATGCTGGAGGTATAAACCAATTAGGAGGAAACAAATCATGGCAGTAATTACTATGAAACAATTGCTTGAAGCAGGTGTGCATTTCGGACACCAGACACGCCGCTGGAACCCTAAGATGAGCAAATACATCTTCACGGAACGTAACGGCATCTACATTATCGACCTGCAAAAAACAGTTAAAAAAGTTGCAGAGGCTTACGACTTCGTTAAGTCAATCTCTGAAGAAGGCGGACAGGTTCTGTTTGTCGGTACTAAAAAACAAGCTCAGGACGCTATCAAAGAAGAAGCGGAACGTGCTGGACAGCTTTACGTTAACCAGCGCTGGTTAGGCGGTATCTTAACTAACTACCAGACGATTAACAAACGCATCAAGAGAATTTCTGAAATTGAAAAAATGGAAGCTGACGGAACTTTCGACGTTCTTCCTAAAAAAGAAGTTGTTGAACTGCGTAAAGAATACGCACGCTTAAACAAATTCTTAGGCGGTATCCGCGACATGAAGAAAATGCCTAGCGCTATTTTCATCGTTGACCCTCGTAAAGAGCGCAACGCGATTGCAGAAGCTAAAAAATTAGGAATTCCTATCGTAGCAATGGTCGACACTAACTGTGACCCTGACGAAATCGACTACGTAATCCCGGCTAACGACGACGCTATCCGCGCAGTCAGACTGATGACAAGCAAAATGGCGGATGCTGTTTTAGAAGGTCAGCGCGGTATTTCAGACGAAGAAGTAGCAGCAGAACAAAATATCGACTTAAAAGAAGAAGATGCTTCAGCTGAAACTACAGAAGAAAACGCGCAATAATTAATTGAGAATTCAGGTGATAAGCGTAATACTTATCACCTTTTTTACAACAATTATATGGAGGACTGAACAATGGCTATTTCAGCAAAATTAGTTAAAGAACTACGTGAAAAAACAGGCGCAGGCATGATGGACTGTAAAAAAGCGCTTATCGAAACTGATGGAGACATCGACAAAGCAGTCGATTACCTCCGTGAAAACGGTATTGCAAAAGCAGCTAAAAAAGCTGACCGTATCGCTGCAGAAGGTGCTGTTTACATCACTTCTGAAGGAAACGAAGCGGTAATCGTTGAAATCAACTCTGAAACAGACTTCGTTGCACGTAACGAAGCATTCCAGACACTTGTTAAAAGAATCGCTTCACACATCCTTGCAACTAAACCTGCAGATGTAGAAGCTTTATACAGCTCTGAACTTGATGGTGAAACTGTAACTTCAATTATGAACAACGCAGTTGCAACTATCGGAGAGAAATTAAACATCAGACGTTTTGCAGTTGAAACCAAAACTGACAATGACGCTTTCGGCCAGTACATGCACATGGGCGGACGCATCGGCGTATTAACAGTTGTAGAAGGTACTACTGACGAAACAGTTGCGAAAGATGTTGCTATGCACGCTGCAGCATTAAACCCTAAATACGTTTCACGCGACGAAGTAGATCAGGCTGAACTTGATCACGAGCGCGATGTTCTGCGTCAGCAGGCATTAAATGAAGGTAAACCTGAAAAAATCGTCGACAAGATGGTTGAAGGAAGAATCCGCAAGTATTTAGAAGAAATCTGCATCGTGGATCAGCCGTTTGTTAAAGACTCTGATCAGACAGTACAGCAGTACTTAGAGTCTAAAAATGCATCAATCCGCACTTTCGTCCGTTACGAACTTGGTGAAGGTATTGAAAAACGCGAAGAAAACTTTGCTGACGAAGTATTAGGACAAGTTAAAAAATAAATTGCTTAAAAAGACACTTCGGTGTCTTTTTTTCTAAGTAATAAATTCGAAGGAAAAGGATTGAAAAACATGGCTGAATCTTCTAAATTTACACGCATCGTGTTAAAGCTCAGCGGGGAAGCACTTGCTGGCGACGATGGTTTCGGAATTAATCCGGTTGTCATTAAAAATATTGCTTCCCAAGTTTCGGAAGCGCAAAAATTAGGCGTTGAAATGGCGATTATCGTCGGCGGCGGCAATATCTGGCGCGGCAAGATCGGCAGCGACCTCGGGATGGACCGCGGCACTGCAGATTACATGGGAATGCTTGCAACAGTTATGAACTCACTGGCACTGCAGGACAGTTTAGAGCAGCTCGGTCATGAAACGAGAGTGCTGACATCAATTGAAATGAAACAGGTCGCTGAACCTTATATAAGAAGACGTGCGATCCGCCACCTTGAAAAAGGGCGTATTGTTATCTTTGCAGCAGGTATCGGCAACCCGTACTTCTCAACAGATACAACAGCAGCACTCCGTGCGGCGGAAATTGAAGCAGATGTTATTCTGATGGGCAAAAATAACGTAGACGGTGTTTATTCTGCAGATCCGAAACACGATTCGTCAGCTGTTAAGTATGAAAAGCTGACTTATATTGAAATGCTACAGGAAAATCTGCAGGTAATGGATGCTACAGCATCATCGTTCTGTATGGACAATGACATCCCGCTTGTGGTATTTTCAATTACAGAAGAAGGTAATATTAAGCGTGCCGTTTCAGGAGAAACTATCGGTACGACTATTACAAAGCAATAGGAGAAGATATTAATATGAGTGAATCCGTTTTGAAAACAACTGAAGACAAAATGAAGAAATCAATCGACAGCCTGAGCCGTGAACTCGCTTCAATCCGTACAGGCGCTGCAAACTCAAGTATGCTGGACCGTGTTCATGTTGACTATTACGGTGCACCGACACCGCTGAATCAGCTGGCAAGCATCAGCGTGCCTGAAGCGCGTATGCTGGTTGTTCAGCCTTACGATAAAAGCTCTGTTGACGATGTTTTGAAAGCAATTCAAAAAGCGGACCTCGGGGTCAATCCGACAAGTGACGGCACCCTGATTCGTATTACCGTTCCTCAGCTGACTGAAGAACGCCGGAAGGAATTCGTTAAAGATGCACGCAAAGAAGGCGAAACTGCTAAAGTCGCAATCCGCAACGTCCGCCGTGATTCAAATGACGAATTGAAAGCATCAGAAAAGTCCGGAGATATTTCAGAAGACGAACTGAGAAATATGACGGACGACGTTCAGAAACTGACAGATAAGTACATCGCAGAAGTGGATGCAATGTGCGACGCTAAAGAAAAAGATATTCTCGAAGTTTAATCTTAGAAACAGGTAAGGGGACTTACCTGTTTTTTTATTATATAACTATGTTAAAATAAAATAATTGAAGAAGTATATTAAAATTTATTACAGATACATATTTGGCACGGAGGATCGTCATGTTTAAAGCGACTAAAGATAAATCTCTGACTGAGAGACCACTACCGGAACATATTGCGATTATTATGGATGGCAACGGCAGATACGCGAAATTGCGCAGTATGCCCCGTATAAAAGGTCATTACGAAGGAATGCAGAATGTAAAACGCATCGTGAGACATGCTGCAGATATAAAACTTAAGTATTTAACGCTCTATGCGTTTTCAACAGAAAACTGGTCCCGTCCAAAGAGCGAAGTGAACTATCTGCTAAAGCTTCCGACCGATTTTCTCAGCACGTTTTTACCGGAACTGATTGAAAAAAATGTGGTTGTGAAAACAATTGGAGATTTCGAGGCACTGCCGAAGCACACGCGTAAAGCAGTCCAGACCGCAATTGATAAAACAGCGGACAACACCGGACTCACACTCGTCTTTGCTCTGAACTACGGCGGACGCGACGAACTGATCGGGGCAGTAAAAGAAATGATGAGTGATGTTCTCGCAGGCACACTTGATGCTGAAGCTCTCGACAGTAAGACTTTCGATGATTATTTAATGACTAAAGATATGCCGGACCCTGAAATGATTATTAGAACTTCAGGCGAATACCGGCTGAGTAATTTCTTATTATGGCAGGCCTCCTACAGCGAACTGTTCTTTTCACATACGCTGTGGCCAGAATTCTCAACTGAAGAAATGGATGAGCTGATACTTCAGTATCAAAAGAGAGACCGGCGTTTTGGAGGCTTAAATGAGGAGGATGTAATAGATGAAGACTAGAACGATAACTGCAGTCATTGCACTGCTGTTATTTTTGCCGATTGTAATAATCGGCTCATGGCCGCTGTTAATTTTAGTCTACCTCATGGCGATTACGGGGCTTTACGAAATTTTAAAGATGAACCGGATTCACATCGTTTCACTGCCGGGTATTTTATCTTTAATTGCTCTCTGCATGGTATTAATTCCGCAGGAATCCTTTTCACCGGCAATCGCTGATTTCCAGCTGGAAATTATCGTGGCGCTGGCACTTATTATGCTGTCGACGACAGTAGTGTCAAAAAACAGATTTACCTTTGTTGATATGGGTTTCTGCGTCCTTGCAGTTGCTTATATCGGCATCGGCTTCATGTACTTTTTTGAGACGCGGGAATCCGGCCTGATTTATATTTTATATGCACTCCTCATCGTCTGGCTGACGGATACGGGAGCTTATCTGTTCGGAAAAGCATTCGGCAGAAGAAAATTGTGGCCGCAGATCAGTCCGAACAAGACGATAGAAGGGTCGCTCGGCGGCACCCTCGTATCGGTGCTTATACCGGTGGTTTTCGTCTTCACAGGCCTGATGGAAGGTTCGCTGTGGCTCTTAATTCCGTTTACTATCGTTCTCAGCATCTTCGGGCAGATGGGAGACCTCGTGGAATCCGCTTTGAAACGTCACTTTGACGTCAAAGACTCAGGCACATTTTTACCGGGACACGGCGGTATACTAGACCGCTTTGACAGTTTCATCTTCGTACTGCCCCTGATGAACATCTTACCGATCATTTCATAATAACAGGTGAATACTATGATAAAAACCATTTCTATACTCGGTGTTACAGGTTCTATCGGGACCCAGGCACTGGATATCATTAAAAAAAATCCGGAACATTTTAAACTCGGTGCAATTTCTGCCGGCCGCAATTTAGCTAAGCTGAATGAAATTTTAACAGACTTTCATCCGCCTTTAGTATCGGTGCAAGACAGAGATGCTCTTAAAGAACTGCAAAGTAAATATCCGCATGTAGAATTTACTTCCGGGGAAGAAGGTCTTCTTGCAGTTGCTGAATTTAACAGCGACCTGCTCTTAACAGCAATACTTGGAAGTGTGGGCTTAAGGTCGACACTTGCTGCTATCGACGCAGGAACTGATATTGCTCTTGCAAACAAAGAAACTCTAGTTGCAGCTGGCGATCTTGTGATGGAGCGCGCACGTGAAAAGAATGTGCAGATTATTCCTGTCGATTCAGAGCATTCGGCTCTGTTTCAATGTTTAAAAGGCGAAAATGAAAAGGAAATCAGCAGCTTGATTATTACGGCAAGCGGCGGTTCCTTCAGAGATCTTTCGCGCGATGAACTCGGCAGCGTCACTTTAAAAGATGCCTTAAATCACCCGAACTGGTCGATGGGACAGAAGATTACAATCGATTCTGCCACCATGATGAATAAAGGTTTTGAAGTTATCGAAGCAAAACATTTATTCGACGTCGAAGTTTCAGAGATTAAAACATTGCTGCATAAGGAAAGCATCATTCATTCGATGGTGGAATTTATCGATAACAGTATTATGGCGCAGCTTGGCAACTCCGATATGAGAACGGCTATCCAGTACGCCTTTACGCATCCAGAGAGAATTCACAAAGATAATCCGCTGTCTCTCAGTGAATTATCACAGCTTAACTTCAAACCAATGGATTTTGACCGCTTTAAAATGTTAAAATTCGCTTATGATGCGCTCGAAGCAGGCGGTACACTGCCGACGGTAATGAACGCTGCGAATGAATACGCAGTCGGAGAATTTTTACAGGGCAGAATTAAGTTTTTGGAAATTGAAGAAATCGTTGAAGCCCGCATGCTGCAGCACGAGAATATTCAAAATCCCGACCTTGAAACGATACTGAGCCTTGACGCGCGCTATAAATCAAATATGAGGTGAAGTAAGTGACAGGAATTTTAGCATTTATAGTCGTTTTCGGTGTGCTTGTAACCGTACATGAATTCGGTCATATGTTCTTTGCAAAACGTGCAGGAATTATGTGTCCGGAATTTGCCATCGGTATGGGACCGAAAATCTTTTCATATAAATACAACGATACGCAGTACACGGTGCGTCTGTTGCCAATCGGCGGATACGTGCGGATGGCTTCAAAAGATATGGAAGTTAATCCGCTGAATGCCGGTATGCGCATCAATATTAAATTAAACCAGAACGATGAAATTACACACATCTTATTAGATGATAAACACAATTTCCAGCATGTCGAAGAGATTGAAGTCGTCGACAGCGACATCTCTGAACGGATGTACGTCACCGGATTAAAACTGAATGACAACAGTGAAGCGACTTATTATTTCAGCGATGAATGCTACTTCGTTGAAAACTCGGAGCTCGAACGTATCGCACCCTTGTCCGGCAGATTTGAAAGTAAGAGTGTCTGGCAGCGTTTCTTAACGCTGTTTGCCGGACCGCTTTTTAATTTCCTGCTCGCTTTTGTTTTATTTACTATCCTGTTTTACATCCAGGGAAAACCGGTTGATGAGCCGATTGTCGGTACGGTTATGGAAGATACGCCTGCTGCGGAAATTAATCTGGAAGAAGGCGACCGCATCCGTTCCATCGACGGTACAGAAGTCGACAGCTGGAGCCATATGACCCAGCTGATTCAAGAAGGCGAAGGCAATCCTCAGGAACTGATGATTGAATCCGGAGAAGAATCGCGGACGGCAACGCTCGAACCGACGGTTGAATCGACGGAATTGCCTGACGGCACTGTGCAGGAACGTCTTATCATCGGTGTCGGCAGAGACTTTGAAGACGGCGTGATTGCCCCCGTATGGTGGGGAATCGAAGAAACTGTGTCCAGCATGTCACTCATCTTTGAACTCGTCGTCAATATGATCGGCACGATTTTTGCCGGCACCTTCAGTTTTGATATGCTGAACGGCCCGGTTGGTATTTATAAAGTAACGGAAACAGTCGCATCACAGGGCATTTTAGTGCTGATGAACTTTACTGCGCTGCTCAGTGTGAATTTAGGTATAATGAACTTACTGCCGATTCCGGCACTCGACGGCGGAAGAATTTTATTCGTGCTCTATGAAGGAATTTTCAGACGTCCGCTGAACCGCAAAGTGGAATTGAACATACAGTTAATCGGCGTATTATTCGTCTTAGTCATCATGGTGCTCGTCACCTGGAACGACATTAAAACATTTTTCTTATAGGAGTGAAACAATATGAGGCAATCACAAATGTTTATCCCTACACTTAGGGAAACACCAACAGAAGCCGAAAGTTTAAGCCACCGCCTGATGCTGAAGTCAGGTATGATTAAACAGCTCGCACGCGGTATATATGCATATTTGCCGATCACGCAGCTGGTGCTGAACAATATTCAGGATA
The DNA here is from genome assembly GCF_015235105.1 of Jeotgalicoccus nanhaiensis. Classification (NCBI taxonomy): domain Bacteria; kingdom Bacillati; phylum Bacillota; class Bacilli; order Caryophanales; family Staphylococcaceae; genus Jeotgalicoccus; species Jeotgalicoccus nanhaiensis. The sequence continues at coordinate 51,912 of NZ_JADGLW010000001.1, read as the reverse complement.
TTGTGCGTGAGGAAATGATGAATATCGGCGGTGCCGAAGTGCACCTGCCGGTGCTGCACCCCCGCGAATTATGGGAAGAATCGGGCAGATGGGATGCATACGGCAAAGAGCTTATGAGAATCCGCGACCGTCATGACAGGGAGTTTGCTCTCGGGCCGACACACGAAGAAGTAATTACTTCGCTCGTCCGCGATGAACTGAAAAGCTATAAAAAGCTGCCGCTTACCTTATTCCAGATTCAAACGAAATTCCGCGATGAATTAAGACCGAGATTCGGCCTGCTCCGCGGACGTGAATTTATAATGAAAGACGCTTACTCTTTCCATATCGATGAAGAATCGCTAGATAAAACGTACAGAGATATGTACGACGCCTACAGCCGCATCTTTACGCGTCTCGACTTAAACTACAGAGCAGTCGAGGCGGACGGCGGCTCTATCGGAGGCAGCCACACACATGAATTTATGGCGCTTGCAGATATCGGTGAAGATACTATCGTTTACACAGATGAAAGCAGCTATGCTGCAAACATTGAAAAAGCAGAATGTACACCGCCAGAAGAGCGCAGTACTGAAGAAATGCTTGAAACTGAAAAAATCGCGACACCTGATATCGGCACGGTAAAAGAACTTGCCGATTTCCTCGATGCCGATTTAACTTTAACGACTAAAACGATGGTTGTTAAAACGGAAGACGGTCTGAAAATGATTGTTATCCGCGGGGACCAGGAGCTGAACGATGTTAAAGTGAAAGCTTACTTTAATACTGAAATGATCGATATGGCAGCGGATGAAGAAATTACAGCAGAATTGAATGCAGCACCCGGTTCTCTCGGTCCTGTCGGTTCACCAATTCCCGTCTATCTTGATTACCAGGTCGAAGCGATGAGAAATTATCCGGTCGGGGCCAATGAAACGGGTTATCACTTATTAAATGTGAACCATGAACGCGACTTCGAAGCAGCCGGTACGGGTGACTTCAGATTTATTAACGAAGGTGAAACGGTTGCTGACGGTTCAGGTCCGGCTAAATTCATGCGCGGTATTGAAGTCGGTCAGGTATTTAAACTCGGCACTAAATATTCCGAAGCTATGGATTTCAACGTACTCGACCAGAACGGCCGTGCAAAACCGGTCTTAATGGGCTGTTACGGTATCGGGATTTCACGCGTGCTTTCGGCAATCGTCGAAAGCCATAACGATGACAAAGGTATCTACTGGCCGAAATCAGTCACACCTTTTGATATTCACCTTATTACTGCGAATACGAAGGATGAAACGATTACCGGCACGGCTGCGGAAATTTACGATATTTTATCGAAAAACCACCGTGTGCTGTACGATGACCGCAACGAGCGCGCAGGCGTTAAATTTGCCGATTCGGAACTGATCGGCCTGCCTGTAAGAATCGTCGTCGGACGCGGCGCGAAAGACGGCATAGTCGAAGTGAAAGGCCGTCTTGACGAAGAATCTACAGAAGTGCGGATTACAGACTTAACATCATATCTTGCAGACAATGACTACGCGTAAATCTTAGATTTACGCGTTTTTCTAGGAAGACAGGCGCAGGATGTGGAATTTTTAACTGGGAGTGTTTTCTAATTGGAAAGCCACGATAAATTAAAGATTTTACTTGAACAGGCAAATATCACTCAGAATAATTATTTGGAAGACGCTGAGCTGTCGCGTGTCGTTGTCGATGATGATGCACGGATCTGGCAGTTTCATCTGACAACATCGCGCATTATACCGAGCGCGCTGTACCAAATGATGAGTGCTAACATAAATAAAGCATTTAAAGACATTGCAAAAACGGAACTGATCATGTCGGCTGCAGAGTTCGATGAACAGCTCGTAACAGACTATTTCCCGCTCGCAGTACACAGTCTTTCTATCAATGACAATATAAAGCACCAGCTGGAAAGAACAGCTAAAAAACTCGATAACGGTGTGCTTTATATCGCGGTTAAGAATTCAATTGAACAGTCGCATTTCAACAGGCATATCAACGGCAACCTGCTGAATGCATATAAGTATTTCGGCATTCATTTAAACGGACTTGAAGTAACGATTGACGATGATCTGCAGTCATCGCTGTCAGAAGCGCTTGAAAATAGAATCAGCGATGAACGGGAGGCACTCATTACCCAGTTTATTTCCGACAGGGAAAAACAGGCGGAGGAGACTGAGCGCAAAGGCAATGTGCCAAAACAAATCGGCAAACCGCAAACCTTTGACGGTGTGCGTCCTTTAGAAAATATTTTTGATGAAGAATACAGTGTCAAAATTGAAGGGCATATTTTTTCAAAAGAAGTACGCGATCTCCGGAGCGGGCGTAAAATCCTGCAGCTGAAATTAACCGACTACACGGATTCGATTATGGCAAAAATGTTTTCCCGTCACGGTAAAAATGATGACGAAGTTTTCGAAGTGCTGGAAGAAGGCGACTGGGTCATTATCGAAGGCCGGGTGGAATACGATGAATTTACGAAAGATATGGTCTTAAATATCCGAAATTTAACGGCGGTTAATAAGAAACCGAAGCGTGATAATGCCGATAAAAAACGCGTGGAGCTTCACCTGCACTCAACGATGAGCCAGATGGACGGCATGACGAGTATTACAGAATATATTAAACGTGCGAAACAGTACGGTCATTCAGCCCTTGCGGTAACGGACCACAACAACGTACAGGCCTTTCCGGATGCCTTTAACGCAACGAGCGGCGACGATGACTTTAAGATGATTTTCGGCATGGAGGGCATGCTGGTCGACGACGGCGCCCCAATTGCTTACAAGCCCCAGGATTACTCTCTTGAAGATCACGAATTTGTGGTCTTTGACGTGGAGACGACGGGACTGTCATCAAAGTATGATTCAATCATCGAGCTTGCCGGAGTTAAAGTGAAAAACGGCGAAGTCATCGATAAATTTGAACGTTTCAGCAACCCCGGAGAAAAGCTGTCGGAACTGATTAAAGAACTAACCGGGATTACCGATGATATGCTGGTCGGCGCACCGGACATCAGTTCTGTTATTACAGACTTTAAAGAGTGGGTCGGCGATGCTATATTCGTTGCGCACAATGCGAGCTTTGACATGGGCTTTATCGATGAAGCATATGAAAAAGAAGGTTTCGGCAAATCGACGAACGGTGTTATCGATACGCTCGAGCTGTCGCGCACAATTAATACCAAGATGAAAAAACACGGCCTGAATATTCTGGCGAAGCAGTACAACGTTGATTTAACTCAGCATCACAGAGCGATTTACGATGCGGAAGCCACCGCTTATATTTTCATTAAAATGATGGCGCAGCTGAAAGCTGATTACGGGATTACGAACCACAAAGATATAAATTCGAGTCTGTCAAACAGCGATTCGTATAAGCGGGCTATGCCGACACATGTCTCTATACTGGTTCAGAACAATACGGGCTTAAAAAACTTATTTAAAATTGTCAGCCTGTCGCTGACCGATCACTTTTACCGGTCTGCACGAATTAAACGCCAGGTGCTGGAAGAACACCGCGAAGGACTCTTAATCGGCAGCGCCTGCGACAACGGTGAAGTTTTTACAGCCATGATGCAGAAATCCTATGAAGAAGCGAGAAATAAAGCGCACTTTTACGATTATCTCGAAGTATTTCCAAAACCCCTTTACCAGCGTCTTTTAGACCGGGAAGTGGTACGCGATGAGGCGACCCTTGAAGAAATTATTGAAAATATTATTAAGCTCGGCAAGGAGCTGGGTAAACCGGTCGTTGCAACCGGCAATGTCCATTACCTTGAAGAGTCCGATAAACTGTCCCGGGACATTTTAGTGAAATCGAATCCGGGTAACCCGCTGTCCCGCGGTAATTTACCGGAAGCGCATTTCCGTTCTACAGAAGAAATGCTCGAACTGTTTGATTTTCTCGATGAAGATACTGCCTTTGAAATCGTCGTCGAGAATACGCAGAAAATAGCGAACATGATCGACAAAGTTGAAGTGATTAAGAAAGATCTGTATCCGCCGAAAATTGACGGTGCGGAAGAAGAAATCAGACAGATGAGCTACGACAACGCAAAAGCACTGTATGGCGAAGAGGTGCCGCAAATTGTAGTGGACCGCCTTGAAAAAGAGCTCGAGAGTATTATCGGCAACGGCTTTGCGGTTATTTACCTGATTTCGCACAAGCTCGTTAAGCGCTCGCTTGATGACGGCTATCTGGTAGGTTCACGGGGTTCCGTCGGGTCGAGTTTAGTCGCAACAATGACTGAAATTACCGAAGTCAATCCGCTGCCGCCTCATTATGTCTGTCCCGAGTGTAAAGAGTCGGAGTTCTTTACCGACGGTTCGGTATCGAGCGGTTATGACTTGCCCGATAAAAAATGCAGTAAGTGCGATGTTGATTTAATTAAAGAAGGTCAGGATATTCCCTTTGAAACCTTCCTCGGATTTAAAGGGGATAAGGTGCCTGATATCGACTTAAACTTCAGCGGTGTCTATCAGCCTAAAGCGCATAACTATACGAAAGATTTGTTTGGGGTGGACTACGTTTACCGCGCAGGGACTATCGGCACGGTCGCAGAAAAAACGGCCTTCGGTTACGTTAAAGGTTATCTCAACGATAACGGACTGCATAAGCGGGGGGCTGAGATCGACCGCCTCGTACTCGGCTGTTCCGGCGTTAAACGGACGACGGGCCAGCACCCGGGCGGTATTATCGTTGTGCCGGACAACATGGATATATACGACTTTACTCCGATTCAGTATCCGGCTGATGATGTCGAAGCCGAATGGAAGACGACGCACTTTGACTTTCACTCAATCGATAACAACTTATTAAAACTCGATATACTCGGACACGATGACCCGACGATGATCCGCATGCTGCAGGATTTATCCGGCATCGATCCGACCACCGTGCCGACCGACGACAAGGAAACGATGAAATTGTTCAGCGGCCCTGAATCTCTCGGTGTAACACCGGATCAGATTTTATGTAAAACGGGAACGCTCGGCATTCCGGAATTCGGAACGGGCTTTGTCCGTCAGATGCTGGAAGATACGAAACCGTCGACCTTCAGTGAACTCGTTCAGATTTCAGGACTGTCCCACGGAACGGATGTCTGGCTCGGCAACGCCCAGGATTTAATCCGGAAAGGGACGTGCGACCTGTCAAATGTTATCGGCTGCCGGGATGACATTATGGTAACCCTGATGTACAAAGGGCTGGAACCGAGTCTTGCGTTTAACATTATGGAAAAAGTGCGTAAAGGGAAAGGTCTGACTGAAGAGCACGAGCAGGCGATGAAAGATAACGGTGTTGAGAAATGGTACATTGAATCGTGCAAAAAAATTAAATACATGTTCCCTAAAGCTCACGCCGCAGCCTACGTGCTGAACTCGGTCAGAATTGCCTACTTTAAAGTGCATCACCCGCTCTTTTACTATGCGAGCTACTTTACAGTACGGGCAACGGACTTTGATCTTCTGACGATGGTCAAAGATAAAGATACTATCCGCCACCGCGTCAATGAACTGAACCAGAACTTCCAGGAGCTGTCGAAAAAAGAAAAAGATACACTCGTCGTGCTGGAACTGGTCAATGAAATGGCGCAGCGCGGATTTAAAATGCAGCCTGTCAGCGTCGACAAGTCGGACGCCTTCGACTTTATTATTGAAGGCGACACGCTGATCCCGCCGTTTATAGCGGTGCCGGGCCTCGGTGCTTCAGTTGCAAGAAGAATAGTGGAAACGCGCGAGGACGAGGGTTTTATCTCTAAAGAAGATTTAAATAAAAAAGCCGGCGTCTCACAGAAACTGATCGATTACCTGACCGAACTCGGGAGTCTTGATCATCTGCCGGACAAAGCCCAGCTGTCAATCTTTGACATCTAGTCTTCTTGCACGGTGTAATTGCTTATGGTATAATATTAGTGATTAAAAATACTCAGTCTGCAGGAGAAGAGCGGGTTCGTCCCGTTCTTCTCTTAGTTTTGAAAGGGGGACTTTGACATGAATGCAACCGAACAGAAAGTATTTACTCATGTCGAGCCAATTGCAAAAGACAACGATTTAAAACTGGTTGAAGTTAACTACGTTAAAGAAGGACCTGACTTTTTCCTTAGAATTTTCCTGGATAAAAAAGGCGGTATTTCACTCGATGATTGTGCAGCGTTCTCGGAAATAATCAGTGCACAGCTTGACGAATGGGATATTATCGGGGGCGCGTATTATTTAGATGTGTCATCTCCCGGAGCAGAACGTCCGATTAAAGATGAGGAAGATCTCGAGCTTACGCTGAACAAAGGTATTTACGTTAAAACATATCAGCAGATCGCCGGTGAAAAAGAGTGGACAGGTGTACTGACCGCTTACGATGAAAACTCTGTAACGATTGATTACAAAGTAAAAACACGAACAAAAACAATTACAATTGAACGGGACAAAATTGCAACAATAAGAAAAGCCGTCTTATTCTAGAATGGAGGAAAATTGAGTGAATCAGGAACTAATTAATGCAGTTGAATTTATTCATAAAGAAAAAAATATTCCTATGGAAGTGCTGACTGACGCAATTGAAGCAGCACTGATTACTGCATATAAGAAAAACTATACAGACCACAAAAACGTTTCAATCGATTTAAATATGGAGACAGGTGCCTACCATGTAATTTCGCGTAAAGATGTTGTTGCAGAAGTGGAAGATCCAACTGCAGAAATTGATCTCTTAACAGCGCAGAACTATAACCCGGCCTATGAAATCGGTGATCCGTTTGATGAGGATGTAACACCTCAGGACTTTAACCGCGTCGGTGCACAGGCTGCAAAACAAGCAGTAATGCAGCGTATCCGCGATGCTGAACGCGGCATTTTATACGATGAATTTATCAACAAAGAAGACGAAGTGCTGACAGGTTTAATCGACCGTGTCGACCACCGTTTCGTCTATATCCAGCTCGGCAAAACAGACGCGGTGCTTGCTGAATCGGAACGTATGCCGAACGAATCTTATATTCCGAACGAGCGCATTAAAGTGTATGTCAACAAGGTTGAACAGACGACTAAAGGACCGCAGATTTTCGTCTCGAGAACGCACCCGAATCTCTTGAAACGTTTATTTGAAGAAGAAGTGCCGGAAATTTTTGACGGAACAGTTGAAGTAATGAGTGTGGCGCGTGAAGCGGGCGAACGTTCTAAAATCAGCGTCTACGCTAAAAATACAGATGTCGACGCTGTCGGTTCATGTGTCGGTGCAAGAGGGGCACGTGTGGAAGCCATCGTCGATGAGCTGAACGGTGAAAAAATCGATATCGTCCTCTGGGATGAAGATCCGAAAGTATTCGTCAAAAACGCACTCAGCCCGTCACAGGTTGTCAGTGTAAACGTCGATGAAGAGAACAAGTCTACAGTCGTAGTCGTTCCCGACCATCAGCTGTCTCTGGCAATTGGTAAAAAAGGACAAAACGCACGTCTTGCTGCAAAACTCACTGGCTGGAAGATAGATATTAAAAGCGAATCAGATGCTCTGAATGAGGGCATCAGTAACGACTAGAGGTGAAAATATGGCACGGAAAATTCCGATGCGCAAATGCATCCTGACGAATGAAATGCATCCGAAAGCAGATTTAATCCGCGTCGTTGTAAACAAGGAAGGCGAAGTTGCTGCAGACGCAACCGGCAAGAAGAACGGCCGCGGCAGCTACGTCGTGAAAGATCTCGACAAGGTCAATAATGCTCGCGGTAAAAAAGTGCTTGAAAAAGTACTCGGCAAAACGACCGAAACACTGGACCCGGTCTATGATGAAATTATCCGTCTTATTTACAGAGAGGATATTCCAAAACGATGAACGATAAAATTTTAAATTATATCGGCCTCGCCACCGGCGCAGGCAAAACTGTTACCGGTGAAGAGAAAACCCTTGAAGCTATAAAAAGCGGCAGAACAAAAGTTGTGTTGCTGGCTGCAAATGCGGGTAAAAGTACTGCAAAGAGAATTAAAGACAAATGTGCAAGCTACGATGTCACTGTCATTGACAAGTACACAAACGAAGAGCTGTCTCAGGCGACCGGCACATATAACAGGGTCGTACTGGCAATTGCCGACAAGGGATTCGCCAGAAAGATAAAAGAGCTCCTATAGAAGGGATTGGTTCAATGAGTAAAATAAGAATTCATGAATACGCCAAAGAAAAAGGTTTAACAAGCAAGGAAATTATCGATTTTCTGGAATCGAAAAATATCGAGGTTAAAAGCCATATGTCTTCACTGGAAGATGACGTGCTGAAAGTTCTCGATGCCGAGTTTAATAAGAATGCCAAAGATGCAGCTCAAAAACCGGCCGGTAGTAAACCTGCTGCTAAACAAAACAGCAAACAGAACCAGCAGAAAAATAATAACAATAAAAATCAAAAAAATAAGCAAAACCAGAAAAATTCGAAAAACAAAGCTCCTAAAAACCAGGAAGCCAAAAACCAGGAGCCGAAAAAGGCTGAACCTGAAAACAAGCATTTCACATACGAAGAGGGAATTACAGTCGGTGAACTGGCTGAGAAAATCGGCGTAGATTCTTCAGTTATCGTTAAAGACTTATTTATGCTCGGTATCGTGACGAACATTAACCAGTCGCTCGACCAGGATTCGGTTGAAGTCGTAGCAGAAAACTACGGTTTTACTTCTGAGCTTGAGGTATTTGTAGACGATACGGATCTCACGAACTTCTTCGACCTTGAAGAAGAAAAACTAGATGAAGAACGTCCGAGCGTCGTCACAATTATGGGCCACGTTGACCACGGTAAAACTACGCTCTTAGATTCGATCCGCAACACGAAAGTGACTGCAGGTGAGGCGGGCGGTATTACTCAGCATGTCGGCGCTTACCAGATTGAACACGGCGGCAAAAAAATCACTTTCTTAGATACTCCCGGACACGCAGCTTTCACAACTATGCGTGCAAGAGGAGCACAGGTGACGGACATTACTATTCTTGTCGTTGCAGCAGACGACGGAGTAATGCCTCAGACAATCGAAGCGATTAACCACGCGAAAGCGGCAGAAGTGCCGATTATCGTCGCGGTCAACAAAACTGACAAACCGACAGCGAACGCAGACCGCGTTATGACTGAACTCGGTGAGTACGGTCTTTATCCTGAAGCATGGGGCGGGGATACAATTTTCGTTCCGCTGTCTGCACTGACAGGCGAGGGTATCGATGAACTGCTTGAAATGATTACTTTAGTCGGTGAAATGGCTGAACTTAAGACGACGAGCAAGATGGCTGCGATCGGTACGGTAATCGACGCAGAACTCGACAAATCACGCGGACCTGCAGCGAGCCTGCTCGTCCAGCACGGAACGCTTAACGTCGGAGACTCTATCGTAGTCGGCTCGACTTTCGGTAAAGTCCGCGCCATGGTTTCAGACACTGGCCAGCGCATTAAATCTGCAGGCCCGTCGGTACCGGTTGAAATTACGGGTATCAACGATGTGCCTGAAGCGGGCGACCGTTTCGTAGTCTTCGAAGACGATAAAAAAGCGCGTTCCATCGGTGAAGCGCGTCACGAAGATAAGATTATGCGCGACAGAGAAGTTAACCAGAAAGTATCGCTCGATAACTTGTTCGAACAGATGAAAGAAGGCGAGATGAAAGATCTCAACATCATCATCAAAGGTGACGCACAAGGTTCGGTTGAGGCCCTTGCTGCTTCACTGATGAAGATCGACGTTGAAGGAGTTAATGTCCGCATCATCCATACAGGTGTCGGTGCAATTAACGAATCAGACGTTACGCTCGCAAACGCTTCAAGCGCGATTATTATCGGCTTTAACGTCCGTCCGGATGTCAATGCGAAACGCGCAGCTGAGCAAAACCAGATCGATATGAGACTCCACCGCATTATTTACAAAGTTATCGAAGAAATCGAATCGGCTATGAAGGGTATGCTTGACCCTGAATACGAAGAGAAAGTTATCGGTAATGTCGAAGTGCGTGAAATCTTTAAAGTATCGAAAGTCGGTACGATTGCGGGAGCTTACGTTACAGACGGCAAGATTACACGTGACAGCGGCGTGCGCGTAATCCGCGACGGTATTGTCGTGTTCGAAGGCGAACTCGATACGCTGAAACGTTTCAAAGACGATGCAAAAGAAGTCACTACAGGTTACGAATGTGGACTGACAATTAAGAACTTCAACGATATCAAAGAGGGCGACCAAATAGAGCCATTCATTATGGTAGAGATTGAGAGGAAATAATTATGTCAACGAGAAATGAACGCATAGCAGAAGAAATTAAAAAAGTGCTTAGCGAAGAAATCCGTACAACAGTAACAGAGAAAGAACCGGACATCGGCATGGTAACTATTACCGAAGTCGAGGTCACAAAAGAAAATGAAACAGCGACCGCTTATTATACGTCGCTGAACAACAACAGAGAATTCGTGCAGGAAACGCTCGATAAGTTCAACGGCCTCTTCAGAAAAGCTGTTGCGACTAACATCCGTCTCCGTAAAGCACCGGAAGTGAAGTTTAAATACGACACTTCCATCGATTACGGACAAAAGATTGAATCGCTCCTGAGCGACATCAAAGAACGCGATGACAAGTAATATAACAAGATAAGCCGCACTCGTTTTCCCCGCCGGGAGCCGGGTGCGGCTTTTTCTTCCTCTACATAAAATAAGCAGGTGAAGATAATGGCAAACAATAATATTCACGGCGTGATTCCAGTCGATAAACCCGCCGGTATGACTTCGCACGATGTCATCTACAAAATGCGGAGAGTCCTCGGAACTAAAAAAGTCGGCCACACAGGCACGCTCGATCCGTCGGTGACAGGGGTGCTCCCGATTGTTATCGGAGATGCGACCAAGCTGACTGAAATTCTCCAGGAACGCGACAAACGCTACAGCGCGACTGTCACACTCGGGCGCACCACAGATACAGAAGATTCGACAGGGAAGACACTTGAAACTGAAGCAGTTCCTGAAGGCAGCGTAAATAAAAAAGATGTCCTCGCTGTCATCGAACAGTTTAAAGGCGATTACAGCCAGACTGTGCCGCTGTACAGTTCCGTTCGGGTCAACGGCCGGAAATTGTACTGGTACGCTCATGAAGGCATTGAAGTGGAACGCCCCTCGCGGACAGTGCGGATTAAACATCTGGAACTCACTTCAGACCTCAGCTATGAGGAAGGGACTATATCTTTTGATATCGATGTCACCTGCTCAAAAGGCACTTACATCCGCACGCTCGCAGTCGATATCGGCCGTGCACTCGGCTACCCTGCACATATGTCCTATCTCCGCCGGACAGGATCCTGCGGATTTTCAATCGACCAGGCCATTGCGCTCGGCGATTTAAGAGACGGCACAGTAAAAGCAGAGCCGATTCCCATCATCGATATGCTGGATGATATATTGAGATACGACATTCAGGATGAAGATTTATTATTTCAAATCACACACGGGCAAAAAGTAGTAAAAAGTGATATATTAACAATGCTGGGTTTAACTGACCTCGATACTATTTTATTTACCCGCGGTGAGATGCCGCTCGGAATTTACAAAACACATCCCGAAAAACCTGATCAGTTAAAACCATTTAAAATGTTTAATAACTTATGGGGGACTTATGGAAATAATTAAATTGCACTATCCAAACGATGAAGCACTTTCAAACATAGAGCCGTCAGCAGCAGCCCTGGGCTTTTTTGACGGCCTCCATTTAGGACATCTCGATGTCATCAATACGATGAAGGAAATCGCAGCAGAACGCGGTTTAAAGAAAGCGGTCATGACCTTCGACCCGCATCCTTCTGTCGTGCTCGACCCTAAAAAACAGCGTACAACCTACCTGACGCCGTTTGACATTAAAATGAAGAAACTGGAAGAACTCGACATAGACTATGTATTTGTGATTAACTTTTCCAGTGCTTTTGCAGGACTCGATAAAGATTATTTCGTCAAGGAATACATTATCAGCAGCAACATCAAAGAAGTCATTGCAGGATTCGATTATACATACGGCAAAAAAGGCAGCGGTACAGTCGCAGACTTAAAACTGTATGAAGAGTTCAATACGACAGAAGTCGGCAAGCATGAAATGCTGGACAGTAAAGTATCGACGACCCGCATCCGCGAATATCTAGATAACCACGAACTCGATAAGGCCAACGCAGCTTTAGGCCGCGCTTACGATATCGAGGGCATTGTAGTCCAGGGTGAGAAGCGCGGCCGGACAATCGGCTTCCCGACTGCAAACATTGAACCCAACTACCGCTATTTCATGCCGGCAAAAGGTTCGTATGCTGTGACGATGACGATTGAAAACGACGACACGCTCTATAAAGGGGTTGCGAGCGTCGGAGTTAAACCGACCTTCCATGACAACGCGCGTCTTACGACGGAAGTTTACATCTTCGACTTCGCCCGCGATATTTACGGGGAAAACGTCACGGTTCATTGGCATTACTTCGTTCGTGATGAAGAAAAATTCGACGGCATCGAACCGCTGATCGCGGCAATCGATTCCGATGCGAAGATTGCGCGCGAGCTGCTCCGAGACCTGTAGGCTGACGTTTTCAAGAGGACCGGTTTTTATCTTGTAAATGAATACTTGATATGAAGCTTAAAAAAGTATATAATATTACGAGTACCGTATCTTGGCATTGTTGAAACTCCGACGCATGCTCGGATATTGGTGTATATAAATTATTAGGAGGAAATTATAATGGCAATTTCACAAGAAAGAAAAACAGAATTAATCGAAGAATACCGCGTACACGAAACTGATACTGGGTCACCAGAAGTTCAAATCGCTGTATTAACAGAAGAAATCAACACATTAAACGATCACCTGCGCACGCACAAGAAAGACCACCACTCAAGACGCGGTCTTCTTAAAATGGTAGGACGCCGCAAGCACCTGCTGACTTACCTGCGCAACAAAGACGTAGTAAGATACCGCGACTTAATCGCTAAACTTGGACTACGCCGTTAATCTATAAACTTTCGATCCGCCCCTCTGTAGAGGAGCGGATTTTTTGTTTTTTGCTGATTATGATGCGCAGTTTTTCAATTTTTGCATTTACCTCGGATATTGGTAGGAAACTCCGGAATTTCATCTATATTTATAGTGAGGAGTATTCTTAAAAAGGAGAGGTTAAATGTTTTTAAACAGCAGAAAGATACCGGTGGAACTTTTACATTATAGAGCTTTGCAGAAGAGACGTCATTTGAATGCTGCCGAAGACCGTCAGCTTAAAATATATAGAAGCGGTTATGAGGGCGAATGCTTATACGATAAAATTTTTGATGAAATAGGACACAGCAATCTTTATATTTTTAGAGATGTTTATCTTGCTGCAGGAAAAACGGGAGCTCAGTATGACAGTCTGGTTATTGCGGGAGATGCTGTTGTTGTCAATGAAATTAAAAATTACCGGGGAGAATACTATTATAAAAACGGCAGATTTTCGAGGAATAATGAAGTAATTCCCGATAATCCATTTTCACAAGTCGACCGGGCAGTCGGAAAATTATACCGCATCTGCAGAAATTATAATGTGACTGTTGAGATAACGGGTAAGGTGATATTTCCAAATGATGACTTCAGACTGTATTCAGAGGATAACTCAATTTGGAAGAATGTCGTCATCCGTATGGATCTGAAGAAATACTTCCGCCAGTTTAAAGAGAGTTATAATACCGAGAAGGCGGATAAACTTGTATCATTAATTCGTGCACATATAACAGAAAATCCATATTTTAACGGGAGCCTAGATGCCGGTCAAATCCGAACGGGGATTTATTGCGGAGAATGCGGAAGTTTTAATCTAGAAAAGGGACGTTTCCAGTTAACTTGTGCTGAGTGCGGTACAATAGAAAGTAACGAAACACATCTGCTCCGCGCCATGAGCGACCATAAGTTCCTGTTTTATAATCAGCCGATGACGAAACGGTCGCTGCTGAGATTAATAGATCATCAGCTGCATGGTAGGACAGTACTTCGTTCACTTCAGAGGCATTGTGATGTAATTAAAAAAGGAAGGCAGACATCGTATGAGTTCAGATATTATGATGTCAATGCAGCCTTGAAAGAAACGAAGAAAGTACAGAGGTATAAGGATAAGCCTGGCAACAAGATAAAAGAGCAGCGAGACTATAGTGCTGAGTGACAATAATGAGCGGAATTCATAGTCACGCAGTGCCGTCTTGGTGACAATGAGCAGATTTCATAGTCGCGCAGTGCCGTCATAGTGACAATGAGCGGAATTCATAGTCACGTAGCGCCGTCCTAGTGACAATGAGCGGATTTCATAGTCACGCAGCGCCGTCTTAGTGACAATGAGCGGAATTCATAGTCGCGCAGCGCCGTCCTAGTGACAATGAGCACCTCCCACAGGCACGCAACCCCCGCCAGCGCTCTAAAACCCGCCACCTTTTTATATATATATTTCACAGCAAAAATGATATGATAATTATAAGTGCCAAAGCTAAGGAGAGAAAACAAATTATGAATGAACAGACTAAACAAGTGTTTGAAACTGAGTGGGGCGGCCGCCCGCTTATTATAGAGTACGGAGAGATGGCTAAGCAGGCGAGCGGTTCTGTACTTGTACGTTACGGCGATACAGTAGTGCTCTCTACAGCGACAGGATCGAAAGAACCGAAAAATATCGGTTTCTTCCCGTTAACAGTAGCTTACGAGGAGAAAATGTACGCAGCGGGGAAAATTCCCGGCGGCTTCAACAAGCGTGAAGGGCGTCCGAGTGAAGATGCGACGCTCACGAGCCGTCTAATCGACAGACCGATTCGTCCCCTGTTCCCGGACGGCTACCGTCACGACGTACAGGTAATGTCTATAGTGCTTTCTGTAGATAATGATGCATCTCCCGAAATGGCAGCAATGCTCGGATCTTCAATGGCGCTTAGCGTCTCGGATATTCCTTTTGACGGCCCGATTGCGGGTGTTACTGTCGGCTTAATCGACGGGGAGTTTATCATCAATCCGACAGTGGAGCAGCAGGAGAAATCGGAACTTGAACTCCAGGTTGCGGGGACTTACGACGCAGTAAACATGGTGGAAGCAGCGGCACAGGAAATTCCTGAAGATATTATGTTAAAAGCGATTCTTTTCGGTCACGAAAACATTAAGGAGCTTGTCCAGTTCCAGAACGATGCAATTGCTGAAATTAAACCTGTTAAACGCGAAGTTGAAATCGAGCAGATTGACGAGGACTTCCGCGCACAGATTACAGCTCAGGCTGAAAGCATGGACCTGTATGCTAAAATTCAGGAGAACGACAAGCAGACACGCGAAGAAAACATTTCTTCAGTCAAGCAGGATATTATCGCAAGTCTCGACGAAGATGCTGAAGATTACGACGCACTCGCAGCAGATGCATCGGCTATTTTCGACGACCTTGTTAAAGCTGAAGTCCGCCGTCTAATTACAGACGATAAAATCCGTCCTGACGGCCGCGAACCGGCAGAAATCCGCCCCTTAAATTCACAGGTGGGACTGCTTCCGCGCACGCACGGTTCAGCTTTATTTACACGCGGACAGACTCAGGCGCTGTCTGTTGCAACGCTCGGCGGCCTCGGCGAGCACCAGATTATCGACGGTCTCGGCACAGAAGACAACAAACGCTACATGCACCACTATAACTTCCCGAATTTCTCTGTCGGTGAAACAGGTCCAATCCGCGGACCGGGTCGCCGCGAAATCGGTCACGGAGCACTCGGGGAACGTGCGCTGTTGCAGGTTATCCCGAATGAAACGGACTTCCCGTACACGATTCGCGTCGTGTCTGAAGTACTTGAATCGAACGGTTCTTCTTCACAGGCATCGATCTGCGGTTCGACATTAGCCTTAATGGATGCAGGTGTGCCGATTAAAGCACCGGTAGCGGGCATTGCTATGGGTCTTGTTAAGAAAGATGAAAATTACACAATTCTGTCTGATATTCAGGGCATGGAAGATGCACTTGGAGATATGGACTTTAAAGTTGCGGGAACTCCGAAAGGAATTACTGCGATTCAGATGGATATTAAAATCGACGGTTTAGATGAAGGGATTTTACAGGAAGCGCTTGAGCAGGCACGCATCGGCCGCCTGCACATTTTGGATAATATGCTTGCAACAATCAACGCGCCGCGCACTGAACTATCAGCACACGCGCCGAAAGTTGAAGTTATGCATATTAAACCTGCTAAAATCCGCGACGTTATTGGACCGGGCGGTAAGAAAATTAATGAAATTATCGACGCGACAGGTGTTAAACTGGATATCGAACAGGATGGTACTGTCTACATCGGTTCGAGCGACCAGGAAGCAATTAAAGAAGCGCGTAAAATTATCGAAGATATTACACGCGAAGCGGTTGTCGGCGAAATTTATAACGGCGAGGTGCGCCGCATCGAGAAATTCGGCGCCTTCGTTCAGCTCTTCCCGGGCAAGGATGCACTCGTGCATATTTCCCAGCTCGACAATACACGTGTCAACAAGGTTGAAGATGTCGTTAAAATAGGCGATAAAATCCTCGTTAAAGTAACGAATATCGATAACCAGGGACGCGTTAACGCATCGCGCAAAGAATTACTGGAGACAGATAAAGAGAAAAAAGAAGACTAAAATAACTGCCGGATATTAACAAAGGAGGACATCAATGTGAAGAAAGAAAGTAAAAAAGCACATGTGAAAATCGTTCCTCTCGGCGGCGTTGGCGAGATTGCAAAAAACATGTATGTCGTTGAAGTTGACGACGATATGTTTATTCTCGATGCAGGTCTAATGTTCCCGGAAGATGAAATGCTGGGTATCGACATTGTCATACCCGATATTTCATACGTTCTCGAGAACAAAGATCGCCTGAAAGCGATTTTTGTTACACACGGACATGAAGACTCAATCGGTGCAATTCCTTACATTATTCAAGAATTAAACGTACCTGTTTACGGCTCCCGTTTAACCCTTGCTTTAATTAAAGAACGTCTGAAAGAGAAGAACGTTAAAAAGAAAGTTAAGTTTTATGCAATCAACAATGAATCTGTTATGAAGTTCGGCGATACGAACGTGGAATTTTTCGAAACATCCCACAGTATCCCGGATTCATACGGCATCAGTATGAATACACCTTACGGTGCAGTCGTCTACACCGGCGAATTTAAATTCGACCAGAGCTTAAAAGGCAACTACGACTACAATATGGCGAAGATGTATTCACTCGCCGAGAAGAATAAAACGCTCGCGCTGATCAGCGATTCGACAGAAGCTGAGAAACCGGGCTACAACGTGGCGGAGAATTTAATCGAAGACCACATTTTAGACGCCTTCCAGAAGTCTAAAAACCGCATTATCGTATCATGCTACGCGTCGAACTTCGTACGCATCCAGCAGGTGCTGACCAATGCTGCGAAAGTAAACCGCAAAGTGTCGTTCCTCGGACGCACGCTTGAATCATCATTTAAAGTAGCGAGAAAGCTCGGATATTTCGATATTCCGGACGGTCTGCTTCTGCCGAGTCATGAAATTAAAGACTACCCGGACAATGAAGTTGTTATTATCGCTACAGGTTCACAGGGTGAACCGATCGAAGCGCTCGGCAAAATGTCGCGCGGCCAGCACGAAGTAACAAATATTAAAGAAGGCGACGAAGTGTATATTTTAACGACGCCTTCATCGAACATGGAAGTTGTCCTGTACACGACGCTTAACGAACTCGTTAAGGCCGGTGCTGTAATCAACACACCGTCGAAAAATATTCACGCTTCAGGCCACGGACTTGCAGAAGAGCTTAAAATGATGCTGAATATCTTTAAACCGGAATACTTTATTCCTGTTCAGGGTGAATTTAAAAGCCAGATTGCGCACGCGCGTCTCGCATCTGAAACAGGTGTGAAGGCAGAAAATATTTTCCTGCTTGAAAAAGGGGACGTTGTTCAGTATGACGGCGAGAAGATGTTCAGTACCGAAAAAGTCGAAGCAGGCAACGTCCTGATTGACGGCAGCGGTGTCGGCGATGTCGGCAACATTGTGCTGCGGGACCGCAGACTGCTCTCTGAAGACGGGATCTTTATCGCGGTTGTTACTATTAACCGTGAGACGAGATCAATTACGGCAGGACCTGAAATTCAATCCCGCGGATTCGTCTACGTGAAAGAATCGGAAGCGCTGATAAAAGAAGCATCCGAGCACGTCAGAGGTATTGTCGAAGACAATATCAGTGCGGGCAAAATTGAATGGAGTGTCTTAAAACAAAATATCAGAGATGACCTTGGCAAATTCCTATACGATGAAACGAAGCGTCGTCCGATGATTATTCCAATCATTTCTGAAATATAATAGAGTGTAAACCGGCGGAGATATTAGGATAACCTTATATCTCCGTTGTTATAATTAAAAAGTGAAAATGAAGGTGGTAAAAGATGGCGACTAAACGAAAGCGCACTGCGAAAAAGAAAAACAATGATAAGAAAACGTATTATGCGAGTTTTGCTTTAATCATTATTATTTTACTTATCATTACAGTATTCCAGCTGGGCCTCGTCGGGGAATATACCGATGCAGTGTTTAATTTTCTTTTTGGCACAAGCCGCTACTTTACATACCTCGTGTTATTGCTCGCGAGTTTCTATTTGGCGACACATTTAAAATTCCCGTTTACAAAACGCATGCTCGGCTATTTAATGATGCAGTTTGGCCTCTTGTTCCTGCTGCACTCGATCTTGTATTTATCGGACCGTCCGAGAACAGACAATTATTTCAGTTTTAACGATATGCTCGTCATGACGAGAGAGCCGGGTTTTGACTTTACCGGCGGCGGTATTATCGGCCAGACCTTATTCAATTTTTCAGCGACTAGCATCAGCTTCTTCGGGACGCTCTTAATCGGCTTAATCTTCATTTATATGAGTATTATTATCGTCCGTCACAAGAGCATTGAGGAGTCGCTCCGGAATGACTTTAATTTTGTTATCCGGGGACTGACTGCCATCGGCGCTGGAATCGTCAGCCTGTTTGAAAGACTGGCTGAATGGTTCCAGAACCGTCCGAAGAAAGAAAAAGAAGTCAAAAAGAAACCGACATCAAAACCAAAAGCAAAATCAGAACCGATTATTGAAACGCCGGCCGAAGACAGCCCGCTTGAAAAGCGTACCGACAAAAAACGGAAGGCGCGCTTCAGTAAGAAAGATGAGCCTGAAACAGATTCACTCTTAGAAGAAGCCGACGAATATGTTGAACCGGAAGTCTACGATTCGGAAATTCTGATGGAAGAATATAAAGATATAGAGGCGCCTGAAGATACGACCGCAAAAGATCACGCGCTTGAGATAGAAAAAGAAGTTGCTGAGAAAAAAGAACTTGAATACGACACGCCGGATGATGATGGTGCAGTTGATATTCCTGAAGGCGAGGCAGCTGACAGTGAATTCGAAGAGTTCGATGATAAAGAACTCAAGCAGCTTATCGAGTACAAGCTGCCGTCGATTGACCTGCTCAACGATGCAGAACCGGGCGAGAAAGTTAGCAACAAGGAAGTCATCCAGCAGGGGCGTATTCTGGAAGAAACGCTCAAGAACTTTAATGTCAATGCGAAAGTGTCTAAAATCCGCATCGGTCCTGCTGTAACGCAGTTTGAAATTCAGCCTGACGTCGGAGTGAAAGTATCTAAAATCATCAATCTTCAAAACGATATTGCGCTCAGTTTAGCTGCAAAAGATATCCGCATTGAAGCGCCGATACCGGGCAAATCAGCAGTCGGCATCGAAGTGCCGAATTCAGTTGTCAGCATGGTTACGCTGCGCGAAGTGATTAAACGGAAGTCATCGGACAATCCGCTTGAAGTCGCACTCGGTAAAGATATTTCCGGTGCGCCGATAATGGCTGAACTCAATAAGATGCCTCACCTGCTCGTCGCAGGATCAACAGGAAGCGGTAAGTCGGTATGTATTAACGGCATTATCGTCAGCATTCTCTTAAATGCGAAACCGCATGAAGTTAAAATGATGATGATCGACCCGAAAATGGTTGAGCTGAACGTCTATAACGGTATTCCGCATCTGTTAGCGCCGGTGGTCACGAATCCGCAGAAAGCAAGCGATGCCTTAAACCGCATCGTGAGTGAAATGGAAAGAAGATACGACCTCTTCAGTGCATCGCATACGAGAAATATTGAAGCTTACAACCAGTATCTGGAGCGCCAGGCAGATGATCCTGAGAAAGTGCAGAAACTGCCTTACATCGTCGTTATCGTCGATGAGCTCGCGGACTTAATGATGGTGGCTTCAAAAGATGTGGAAGCGTCGATTACGCGTATTGCACAGATGGCGCGGGCAGCGGGTATTCATTTAATTATCGCCACCCAGCGTCCGTCTGTCGATGTTATTACGGGTATTATTAAAGCGAATATTCCGTCGAGAATCGCCTTCAGTGTAAGTTCTCAGACGGACTCACGGACAATTATCGATTCGATGGGTGCAGAGAAACTGCTCGGACGCGGGGACATGCTGTTCCTGCCGTCCGGCCGTTCGAAGCCGATCCGCGTCCAGGGTGCTTTCCTCGATGATGATGAAGTGACGGATATCGTGAAGTTTATTACAGATCAGATGAAAGCAAATTATGAGAAATCAGTTATAATGAATCAGAAGGAGACAGTAAGTGCGCCGGTTGAATCGGAAGATGAACTTTATCCGGATGCAAAATGGTTTGTAATCGAAGAACAGCGCGCGTCGGCAAGTCTTCTGCAGCGCCAGTTCAGAGTCGGCTACAACCGTGCAGCGCGTCTCGTCGATGATTTGGAAGCGAACGGGGTGATCGGACCCGCGAGCGGCTCCAAGCCGCGCAGTGTCCTGATTGAAAACCATGAAGATTAGTTAGGAGTTTTTTTAATGCAGGGTGTAGACAAAAGAGTCATTAATAATGTGCCAATTGTAAAAATATATACAGAAAAATTTAAAACAGTCGTCGTGAGCGTCTATTTCAGAACGCCACTCACGGGCGGCAGTGTGACTGTACGCAGTCTGCTCAGCCGCATGATGATTAAACAGACAGAAAAATTTACGTCAAATGCAGTGCTGCTTGAATATCTGGCAGAACATTACGGTGCGCATTTAACATCGAATGTTGTCAAAAAAGGCAGCGATCATATCGTTAAATTCTCAATTGAATTCGTCAATGATAAATTCATTATGGAAGATATCGACATGCTGAATGATATTACAGAACTCTTAAAAGACGTATTGCATACGCCGTTTAATTACGATGACTCGGATGAAGCATTTTTTGAGCGTGAAAAGCGCCTGATGACGAACCGCCTGAAGAGCATGCGCGATAATCATTCGCAGCGCGCCTTTGAAATGCTGCTCGAAACGATGTTTGAAACAGAAGATTATAAACACTTATCGTTCGGTGATTTAGACGATTTAGAGCGTTTAACTCTTGATGATGTGAAGGACGCCCACAGGAGCATGATGACAGAGGATGATATGTCTATCCTCGTTGCGGGCAAGGTAGAAGATAAGGTATTTGATTACTTATCACGCCTGCACAGTCACGAGGAGACGAAAATGTATCCGTATAAAGGCTATCCGGTACGGGATGTTCCCGAAGTAAAATATAAAACAGCACATGAGCGGATTGAGCAGGCGAAAGTGAACCTCGGTTTCCGTGTGCAGTATTCAGAGCCCGGAGATGTCATGGCGCTGAATGTCTTTAATCAGCTGTTCGGCGGCAGTGCGGCATCTCTTCTCTTTACGAATATCCGCGAAAAAATGAGCCTGGCATATTCGATTCATTCACAGGTCGATGTAAAAAACGGCTACATGTTTGTGCTGGCGGGTGTGGACAATGGCAATATTCAAGTGTTTGAAGATGCAGTGAAGCGCGAACTTAAGCGCGTCACCGACGGTGACTTTGAAGCATCCTTTGTCGAAGAAATTAAACGCAATATGCTGTCGAGCCGAAAGGAATCGATGGACAAGCCGCGCGGTTTAATTTCCTTAAATTACAACACGCTTTTAAAAGAACAGTCTGTAACAGCACCGGTGAAGAGCTGGACTGAACAGCTCCAAGCGATTACGAAAGCGGATGTCATCCGCATCGCAGAAAAAATTAAACTCGATACAGTATTTACGCTGAAAGGCGGTATAGACAATGACCAATAAATATACAACAGTCCGCTATGACCACCTGGATGAAGTCGTTCATAAACAGGTGATGGATAACGGCCTTGAGGTATTTATCATCGATAAAAAAGGCTACAATAAAAAATTTGCCACCTACACGGCGAAGTACGGTTCTGTGGACAATCACTTTAAAGCTCACGGCGAAGTCCACAATGTGCCGGACGGCATTGCGCACTTTTTAGAGCATAAAATGTTCGATAAAGAAGCGGGCGACGTCTTCAACAAGTTTTCTGAAATGGGTGCGAGTGCGAACGCCTTTACATCGATTGACAGAACGAGCTACCTGTTCAGCACGACGGAAAACTTCTTTGAAAATCTCCAGCTTTTAATGGATATGGTGGAAATACCGTACTTTACTCCTGAAAAAGTAGAGAAGGAAATCGGCATTATCAATGAAGAAATTAAAATGTACCAGGATAATCCAGGCTACCGTCTGTACCACGAAACGCTGAACGCTATGTACGAAAATTCACCGGTCGCTATCGATATTGCGGGGACGCTTGAGTCGATTTCGGAAATTACGGCGGAGCATTTGTACTTATGCCATAAGACGTTCTATGCGCCGGATAATATGGTAATGATTTTAGCGGGCGACTTTAATATAGAAGAAACTTTCGCTTATATAGAAGCGCATCAGAATTCACGGCCAGATTTCGAGCCGTCGGATATCGAACGTTTTATACCGGAAGAGCCTTACGCGGTTAAAACTAAAGAGAAAGTAATGGAGCTTGCGGTATCGACACCTAAAGTGATGCTCGGCTTTAAAACACTGCCGGATGACAGCGACAATGCGGTCAGAGAGCGCCGAGATGCAGCGATGCTCTTTGCCCTCGATATGGTCTTCGGTGAACAGTCGCCATATTACGAAGATCTTCTTGAACGCGGCATCGTCGATGATTCATTTAACTTCGCCTATCAGGAAGAAGAAATGGTGAGACATACGCTGATGGCAGCGGAAACGGATGATTATGAAACGTTTACGGCGGAAATCGTGCGTATTATCGACGAAGTTAAAACGACTGACTTCTTTTCTGAAAAACGTCTTCAGAGCCAGAAACGCGAGCTCATGGGAGATTACTTAACGAGCTTGAACTCGCCTGAGTATATTGCCAACCAGTTTACGAAATATTATTTCGACGGTTATGATTTATATAACGTGCCGAAAGTAATCGATAGTATTACACTGGAAGATATTAAAAACTACTTTAACAGTTCAATCGACACGAAAAACATGGTCGAAGTGATTGTGAAAGCTTATGAGTAATGTCGTTTTAGTCGGTGCAACGGGTGATATCGGAAAATGTATTCACGAATGTTTAAAAAATGATAAAATTATTACATTCTCACACAAAAACACGCCGGAATTTGACAGTACGCACCACTATCTCGACTTGTCACAGCCGTTTTCAGAAAGTGAGCTTGCAGGCTGCTTCAGCGGTGTGAAAACAGTCGATACACTGATTTTCACACCGGGTGAAGCGCTGTTTGAATTAATACAGGATACGACTTTAGAACAGGTCGACGGCCAGTACAACGTAAGCGTGAGGGCACTGATTACTTTTATCAAGGTGCTGCTGCCGAAGCTGAGACGGAGCCGTCGTGCGAGCATTATCGTAATCTCAAGTGTCTGGGGCACTTACGGTGCGAGCATGGAAAGCATCTACAGCACCTTTAAAGGGGCCCAGGAAACACTGGTCAAATCGCTCGCCAAGGAACTCGCGCCGTCGAATATTACAGTTAATGCTGTAGCACCCGGTGTCGTCCGTGGTAAAATGACCTTAAAGCTGTCTGAAGAAGACATCGCAATGATGCTGGAAGACCTACCGCAAGGGCGCTTAATCGAACCACGGGAGGTCGCTTCGGCGGCGGAATACTTGCTGTCAGAAAATGCGCGCAGCATTACTGGAGAAGTTTTGAAAATTAACGGGGGATGGTATACGTGAATACTGAGAAACCTAATTTTTATCCGGAACGCGACGAAGAAGTCTATTTGGAATATAAAAACCTCGATGACCGGCCGGGGCTGCTCGGCGATATTTTGAGTCTGATGGGAAATATCGGTCTCAGCATTAAAACGATTAACGGTGTTGAAGTCTCGCAGCGCGCCCTGCTGCTCCGTACCGATAATTTGTGGAAGCTGGAACGTTTTAAATGGATCTGCCGTCATGTCGATGAAATTGAAGTCGGCAAAATGCGGACGCCGACCATTACAGACCGGCTGACGCTCCGCCACGGCAGATTTATAAAGCGGGCGGAGGAAAACAAAAATATTTTCAGGTTTACACGTGCTGAAATCAGTGTCGTTGTAGACTTCCTTGCTATTCTGTTCGCTATCGATGAGACTTTTTTAATCGGTGTACGCGGCATGCCGCGGGTCGGGAAGACAGAGTCAGTCGTTGCCGGAAGTGTATCGGCCGGCGACAAATGGCTGTTTTTATCATCGACCATGTTAAAACAAACCGAACGCACGAGTCTCCACAAGCAGGAATTCGATAAAGGCAATGTTTACATTATCGACGGCGCGGTAACATCGAAATCTACAAATACGGATCATAAGCGTCTCGTGAACCAGGTGCTTAACTACGACGGTACAACAGTTGTGGAACATCCGGACCTGCTGATCGATGATTCATTCTTTAAATTAAAGCAGGAAGACTTTGATTATATTATCGAAATCCGAGAACACGAAGATCAGGAAATCACTTATGAAAAACATAAGAAACGTCACTGGTTCGAAAGTGACAATATGGACTTTTTCTAATTGGAGCTAACAAACTATGAAACTTGGGACATATTTACAAAATAAACGTGAAAAATCAGGCATCACCTTAAAAGAAATGGAGCGCGGTTCCGGTATTAAACGAAGCGTGCTTCAAATTATTGAAGCCGGTGACCTGACGCTCTTGCCGGAACCAAAACATACGCGTTTTCTAATTCGAAAATACGCGGATTTCCTGAACCTGGATGCTGAACAGCTGCTGGAGCGTTTCCAGGATGAAATCCCGGACACTAGAACTGATAATCAAAAGCGTAATCAGAAATCCAATCAGGATTTACAGTACTTAAAAAAGGTGCTGTTTGGTTTTATTACGATGATTCTCGTGCTCTTTGCCGTCTGGCTGGTGCTCCTGCAGATCGGCTCCCAAGGTGATATTTTCGAGACGAAAAGAATATATGAAACAGAGAATGAAGTAACTGACCTCACCGCTGACAAGGAAGAAGAAGAGGAAGCACCTGAAGAAAGTCCGGCGGAAGAAGAGTCAGAAGAGCCGGCTGAAGAAGCAGAAGAGGAAGCGGCAGAAGAACCGGAGACGTCAGTGAACTTTGTCAACCGCGAAGGCAATACGCTGGTTTATAATGTCACAGCTCCTGAGGAATTGACACTCGAACTGTCGGGTAATGAATCCTCCTGGGTCAGCTTAACGGATGACCTTGACAATAACTATCTGTACGAGGAGTCGGACGGCGGCACTTTTGACATTGATCCTGAAGCAGCAGTTGTCAATCTCGCGCTCGGCAATTCAACTTCATTCGATATTTCTTTAAACGGCACCAGTGTCGATAACTCGCAACGCGGTGACACGGTGACGGTTTATTATCAATTTAACATCACAAGGGAGTGACAATAATGAACATACCTAACTGGCTGACCGTTTTCAGAGTCGTTTTAATTCCGGTCTTTTTAATCTTTGCACTCCTTGATTTCGGCTTCGGCACAATGACCTTTCTCGGCGGGGAAGTCATTCTGATCGAACAGTTTATCGCAGCGGTGATATTTGTGCTGGCTGCCTTGACCGATTTCTTAGACGGCTATCTTGCGCGGAAGTGGAATATGATTACGAACATGGGCAAGTTCTTAGATCCATTAGCCGATAAACTTCTCGTGACTACAGGCTTGATTGTGCTCGTTGAATGGCATACGATTTCGAGCTGGATTGCTGTCGTAATTATAGCGAGAGAATTCGCTGTAACGGGACTCCGCCTTCTGCAGATAGAGCAGGGGTTCGTCTCTGCAGCAGGGCAGCTCGGGAAAATTAAAACAGTTTTCCAGATGCTGGCGCTCGTCTTTCTCTTATTCGGTGATATTTTCACTGCATATGTTCCGTTCTCACCGGGTCACTGGTTTATGTATATCGCGGTATTCTTTACGATACTGTCTGCAATAGAATACTTCTACAAAGGCCGCGACGTCTTTAAAGCGGATAAAAAATAAGAAAAACTGCGGTGATTTCACTGCAGTTTTCTTTGTTTTATAAGGATTGTTTACGGTTATAGAAATACTGTCCGCAATTATTTAATTTCTGTTTTCAGAAGCGAACATATATTCGCTTTTTTAATTTGTGCATGATATAATAATAAATGAGATTACGACTGGAGGTACATTATGGACGAGAGACATAAAGCGATAGATACTGTTATTAAAAACATGGAAAAGTCATTTGGCAAAGGTGCCGTTATGAAGCTTGGAGACGATGCGGGACGCAAAGTTAAAACAACTTCTTCGGGATCAGTCACATTAGATAGAGCACTCGGCGTCGGCGGATATCCGCAGGGCCGTATTATAGAAGTGTACGGACCGGAATCATCAGGTAAAACGACTGTAGCCCTGCACGCCATTGCAGAAGTACAGAGAAACGGCGGCATTGCTGCTTTTATCGACGCAGAGCATGCACTTGATCCGGAGTACGCAACAAAACTTGGCGTAGATATTGATAACTTATATATTTCACAGCCCGACACCGGTGAACAGGGACTTGAAATTACAGAAGCATTCGTACGAAGCGGTGCAGTAGACATGGTCGTTGTCGACTCCGTTGCAGCACTTACACCGAGAGCTGAAATCGAAGGCGAAATGGGAGACTCTCACATGGGTCTGCAGGCGCGTCTAATGTCACAGGCTCTAAGAAAACTGTCGGGTGCCATTTCGAAAAGTAACACGACAGCAATATTCATTAACCAGGTCCGCGAAAAAATCGGAGTTATGTTCGGTAACCCCGAAACGACAACCGGCGGACGTGCGCTTAAATTCTACAGTTCGGTCCGCCTTGAAGTCCGCCGTGCAGAAAGCTTAAAAATCGGCCAGGACATTGTCGGTAACCGCACGAAAATTAAAGTAGTTAAAAACAAAGTAGCTCCGCCGTTTAAAGTGGCTGAAGTGGATATTATGTACGGTGAAGGTATTTCACACACAGGTGAAGTTATCGACTTAAGCGTTGAAGAAGATATCGTTGAGAAAAGCGGTGCTTGGTATTCTTACAACGGCGAACGACTTGGCCAGGGTAAAGAAAATGCCAAGAAGACACTGAAAGAAAATCCGGAACTGTTTGCGGAAATCGAACGCAAATTACGTTCTGCACTCGGCTTCGGCGAAGATGTTCCTGAAGAGGAAACAGGCAAAGAATCTGAAGAAGACGCAGGTTTATTTGACGAGGACGAACTAAAATAATATTTAAACTCTGATTAACGTTGAGTTCTTTGAATCAAGCACCGGTATTATAAATACTCGTGCTTGATTTTCTTTATGATTATATTTAGAATTGAATTATATAATATTTTAATTAAAACTCATATTATATTTAACACACTTTAGAACCTTAGTTAGGGAGGTGTTTATTGTGGACTTAATAGACATTCTCTTTATCCTAATCGGTATTATTCTGGGTGTTGTTATCGGATATTTTATTGTCAATAATATATTGACTAACAAGCAGCGTCAGGCAAGGACTTCAGCTGAGCATATTATAAACGAAGCTAAAAAGGAATCCGAAAACCTGAAGAAAGAAAAGCTGCTCGAAGCGAAAGAAGAAAACCAAAATCTGAAAGAAGCTTTTGACAGCGAAATGAATACTCAGCGCAACGACTTGAAAGCGTTTGAAAACAGATTATTGCAGCGTGAAACATCGCTTGACAAGAAGAGTGAATCACTCGATAAGAAAGATGACATGCTGGAAAACAAAGAAGCTAAAATTGAAGAAAAACAGCAAATGGTTGATGCCAAGGATAATGAGATTAATGAAAAAATAAGTCAGCAAGAAACAGAATTATCCCGCATCTCCGGATTGACGCGCGACGAAGCACGTCAGGAAATGTTCTCTCAGGTAGAACACGAACTGTCACATGATATGGCTGTAATGGTTAAAGAAAAGAAAGAAAAAGCAAATCGGGAAGTAGACAAAGAAGCGCGTGAACTGCTCGCACTTACAGCGCAGCGTTACGCAGCCGAATACACCAGTGAGTCTACGGTATCAGTAGTCACATTACCGAACGATGAAATGAAAGGCCGCATTATCGGCCGTGAAGGACGAAACATCAGAACGCTTGAAACGCTGACAGGTGTCGATCTTATTATCGACGACACACCCGAAGCAGTAATTCTGTCCGGTTTTGATCCAATCAGACGCCAAATTGCCAAAAGTGCACTCGAAGCACTCGTGCAGGACGGCCGCATCCACCCTGGACGCATTGAAGAAATGGTGGATAAAGCCCGGCGCAACATGGAAACTGAAATCCGTGACGCAGGTGAAGCTGCAGCGTTTGAACTCGATATTCACAATCTGCACCCCGAACTTGCAAAACACTTGGGCAAGATGAAATACCGCCTGAGCTACGGACAAAATGTGCTTAAGCACTCGATTGAAGTCGGTTACCTCGCAGGAATACTTGCGAGCGAACTCGGCGGAAATGTCGCTTTAGCCCGCCGTGCAGGACTGCTGCATGACATCGGCAAAGCAATCGACCACGAAATTGAAGGCTCCCATGTAGAAATCGGAGTCGAACTCGCAACCCGTTACAAAGAACAGGATACGGTAATCAATGCGATTCAGTCACACCACGGTGATGTAGAACCGACAAGTGTCATTTCAATTCTCGTAGCAGCAGCAGACGCACTCTCCGCAGCGCGCCCAGGCGCGCGCCGTGAAACTTTAGAAAATTACGTTAAACGGCTGGAGAGACTCGAAGAAATTGCAGAAAGCTACGACGGCGTAGAAAAAACATTTGCAATTCAGGCCGGACGCGAAATCCGCGTCATGGTAAGCCCTGAAGATATCGACGACTTAAAAGCACACCGTCTTGCAAGAGACATTAAAAAACGTGTAGAAGACGAACTGCAATACCCAGGACACATAAAAGTGACAGTTGTCCGCGAGATGAGGGCCATAGAATACGCAAAATAAAAAGATCAGAGACGAAAGTCTCTGGTCTTTTTGTTTTCTGCGGGTTTGTTGGGAGGATTATCGTTAATCGTATATATGAGCTTCCTTCATGTCAACGCACCGCGTCTTTCGTATACATGAGCTACCTTCATGCCAACGCATCGCGTTTTTCGTATACATGAGACCCTGTCATGCCAACGCATCGAGCCTTTCGTATACATGAGCTACCCTCATGCCAACGCATCGAGCCTTTCGTATACATGAGACCCTGTCATGCCGACGCACCACGTCTTTCGTATACATGAGCGCCCGTCACACCGACGCACCACGTCTTTCGTATACATGAGCGCCCGTCACACCAACGCATCGAGTCTTTCGTATACATGAGACCCTGTCATGCCGACGCAAGTAGAAATACGTATACGTGAGCTCCTATAACCCAACAAAAAAAGCGCTGAAAATCTATAAATTAATCTATAAATTTAATTTACTAGCATACCAATAAACTGATATTGTAAAACTCAAATATAACAAAATATAGCAACAGTATCTATATAAGTTACGGAAATGTAACATACATTAAAAGGTAAAAGTATAAGAGTTTGTGTAAAAAGTAAATCAGTTTTGCTATTTTTGTATTCAAGTAACTTTTTTAAAAGGAAATCGTCGTTTCTCCCTATATATAGAGTAGAGGGTACTTTTTAAGGAGGAAGGATTATGTTTCTAAATAAAAGAATGGCACCGGCAGAACTTATGCATTATCAAGCGCTAGAAATTCGTAAAGAACTCAGCAAAGATGAACAAAATAAAATGTTTAATCTAGAAAAAGGATTTGCCGGCGAAAAACTGTATGATAAAATTTTCAATGAAATTGGTCACGAGAATGTTTATGTATTGAGAGATGTTTATCTTAAAATAGGAAAAGTACTGACTCAGTACGACAGTATTATCGTTACTAATAATGGAGTGTCGGTGAATGAAATTAAAAACTTATCCGGTGATTATGAATACAAGGGAAATAAATGGTGTAAAAATGCCAGTCATATGGAAAACAATCCCTATGTTCAGCTTAGCCGTGCAGAAAGTAAATTAATCAAGCTGAGCAATGATACTCCAATTAGTTTTCAAGTGGATGGAAAAGTTATTTTTATGAATGATGATTTCAGATTTTCTACAGAAGATAAAAATATAGAGAATCAAACGATAATGATAAATTATTTAAGGAACTATTTTAGAGAATATAAGGCTGAACGATTAAATGAAAACGCGAAAAAAATTGTACTTCTCATAAGAGATACAGTGGCAAAGAATTCATATTTTGTTGAACATGCTGATATTACTAAATTGAAACGCGGTCTGTATTGCGGTTCTTGTAAACAATTTGATTTAAATAAAGGGCAATTTCAATTCATTTGTAACAGCTGCGGATCAGTTGAGAGTTACGAAACACATATAGTCAGAGCGATCAGTGATCATAAGTATTTATTTTCAAATCAACCGATTACAAAGCAATCGCTTTTACACTTAATCGATTATCAGGTGCATACAACGACTGTATCAAAATTTTTAAGGAAATATTGTAATCAAGATAGTAAGGGAAAAGCTTCTACACACATTTTTAAATTTTATGATTCTGTAACAGCGCTTAGTGAAATAAGAAAAAGGCAACGATATAAAGATAAAGTTCATTAATAATTGAAAAGATGTGTAAATTTAGAGGTTTTTCCGGTTGAGTAGAATGTTCCGTAGGCATGAGAGCCTCTCATGTCTATGCAAATGGACAACCGTATACATGAGACCGTGTCACGCCTACGCAACGTGAAATACGTATACATGAGACCATGTCACGCCTACGCAACGTGAGATACGTATACATGAGACCGTGTCACGCCCACGCAATGAAGAATACGTAGGCATGAGCGAAAAATCCACCCACCCAACATCCCCAAAATAATGTATAATTAACACAATAGATAGGGTGATTTGATGAGGATTTTATTCATTGGAGATGTAGTCGGAAAAATTGGCCGGCGCATGATAAAAAATTATTTGCCGGGCTTGAAAAAAGAGCATAACGCGCATTTTACGATTGTAAATGGGGAGAATGCGGCCCACGGCAAAGGGATAACGGAAAGTACTTATAAGGAAATTTTAAACGGCGGCGCGGATTTTATCACGCTTGGCAACCATGCCTTCGCAAAGCGCGATGTGTATGACCTGTTAAACTCGGGTGTTAAAATGGTCCGCCCCGCGAATTTCCCGGAGGGTACACCGGGCGACGGCAGCCGCATCGTTAATATTAACGGAAAGAAATTATTAATCGTGAACCTGCAGGCGCGGAGTTTCCTCGAGCCGATTGAAAATCCATTCACGGTAATCGATAAAATTCTCGAAGAAAATACGTACGATGCGGCCTTCGTGGATTTCCACAGTGAAACGACGAGCGAGTCCATCGCCATGGGCTACCACCTGGATGGCCGGGTCAATGCGGTAGTCGGCACGCACACGCATGTTCAGACAAATGACGCCGCGCGTCTCCCGAACGGCACAGTTTACATCACTGACGTCGGCATGACTGGTTTTAAAGACGGCATATTAGGCATCAGAAAAGATGAAGTCATCCGCAGATTTATAACGAATCTGCCTGAACGCCACGTTGTGCCGGACGAGGGCAAGGGCGTAATCAGCGGTGTAATTATCGATACTGACAGTAAAACAATTAAAAACTTTAAAATTGAAGAGTAAGAACAAGAGACGGGTGCATCCAACGAAAAATGCGCCCGTTTTTTCCGTCCAGCAATAAAAATATCAAATCCGGTTCAAGTTTAGTGAAAATTATGTCACTTTTGTGGCATAATATAATTAATTCGGATTTCGAAAGAATATAATCAAAAGAGATTTGTCACACTCAGGCACTTACGTCACAGAAACAAAGGATGGTTTTACAATGATTACAGTTTACCGTTATGCCATGAACTACAAATGGATGATCGTTATTGCTTTATTTTTCATGTTTATTGAGCTCATCGTCGAACTGATCCAGCCGCTGTTTATTCAGCAGGTCATCGACAACGGAATTATGATCAACAGCGTCGACAATGTTATATTTTACCTGCTGATTATGTTCGCAGTGTCGCTGATTGCACTGTTTGCAGGTATATTTAATACATATTTTACCAGCCATTTAACAAATATGTTCGGCTACGATCTGCGGCTCGCAATCTTTAAGCGGGTTCAGAATTTTACGCTCGCCACCTTATCGCGTTTTTCAACATCAAGTCTGATCACCCGGATGACGCAGGACGTGCTGCAGACGGAGATGCTGCTCTTTATGAGTCTCCGCATTCTGCTCCGCGCACCGCTGCTCGTCATCGGTTCGCTCGTCATGTCTTTCCTCGTCAATCCGACGCTCGGCCTGTATTTATCAATGCTGACGCCGATACTCGTTATCTTTCTTTTTTTCACAGCGAGAAAAGGGGCACAGGTCTTCCTCCGCGTCCAGCATTGGCTCGACAGAATTAACCGTTTTATCCAGCAGAATTTAGAAGCGGTCAGACTGATAAAAGCCAACGACTCAGGAGAATACGAAACTGGAAAGTTTGCCAAAGTCGCAGCGAAATTGCGAAACGACACGATATTTGCTCTCCGGCTGATGGAGTCCATTTTGCCGGTGCTGCTTTTAATTATGAACGGCAGTCTGCTCCTCGTGCTCTGGGTCGCTTCCGACCTCCTCAAGACAAACGAGGTTGCGGTCGGGGAAATCGTTGCGGTTATTAACTATGCACTACGCATGCAGGGCGGATTTTCAATGTTTGCCTTTCTAATTATTGCAACTTCACGTGCCAAGGCGAGCAGTGACCGCATCAGTGAAATCCTGCATGCTCCGGTAGCTGTGGAGGATAAAAACACCTACGAAGCGGCAGACAGCGAAGGCACCGTTAAATTCGACAAGGTATCCTTTAAATATCCGCACACCAGCCGTTACGTGCTGAAAAATGTTTCATTTGAAATACATGATAATGAAAACTTTGTCATTATGGGCGGGACCGGTTCAGGTAAAAGTTCACTGATCAGTCTCATCCCGAATATGTATGATCCGACTGACGGCGTCGTGACTGTCAACGGTAAAAATGTACTCGACTGGAATACTGCTGACCTCCGGCAGACAATCGGCTACGTGCCGCAGCGCGCAGTGCTTTTTACCGGCAGTATTTACGATAATCTGCTCTGGGGAAATCTGCACGCTGAAGAAGAAGATGTCTTTATGTCATCTGAAAAAGCGCAGATTCACGATAATATTATGAATTTTGATGAGACTTACGAAACACCGGTCGGCCAGATGGGAGTTACGCTGTCAGGCGGGCAGAAGCAGCGTTTGTCAATCGCTCGCGCGCTTGTCAGAAAACCGTCGATTCTAATATTGGATGATTCGACATCAGCACTTGACGTGCGGACGGAGAATAATTTGTGGGATGCGCTCGCAGGCGAAAATGTGACCCGCATCGTCATTACGCAGAAAATATCCACTGCCGAACAGGCGGACCGGGTGCTGCTCCTAGATGACGGTGAAATTTCCGCCCTCGGCAGCCATGAAGAGCTGCTGCAAACTTCAGCGCTGTACAGAGAAATTTACGAATCGCAGAAAAAAGGGGGGCATCTCGATGACTAACTTTTTTGCACGCCCCTTCGGGCATGAACGGCTTATTACAAAAGAGGATATCGGCAAGAACAAACGATCAAACAAAAATAAGGCGGACAACATGGGTCAGACCTTAAAACGAATCTGGCAATTTATGCGCGGCGAGCGAAAACGGCTGTACTTTATCATTTCACTCGTTGTCGTAACGAGTCTGCTCAGCATTGTCGGACCGTTTCTCGTCGGCCGAATCGTCGATTATTACTTTATACCGCGGGAATTCGACGGGCTCTTCAGAGTGCTGATGATACTCTTAGCCTCGTACGTTCTCCTGTCGGCGACCACCTTCATTCAGGCTTATCTGATGGTCGGCTTGTCGCAGCGGACGATTTACAATTTGCGTCATCATCTGTTTGAACATATGCAGGAGCTACCGGTGACTTTTTACGATAAACGCCAGCACGGTGAATTAATGAGCCGGATGACCAACGACATTGAAACGCTGTCTCAGACGATGAACTCGTCCTTTATCCAGTTTACGACGAGTATTGTCACGCTGCTCGGCACCTTTTCAGTCATGCTGTACTTAAGTCCGCTCCTGACTTTTTTAACAGCACTGATTATCCCGATTTTAATTGTCAGTGTCAGATTTATAACGAACCGCACCGGCCCGCTGTATAAAATGCGCCAGCGGCGCACCGGCGAACTGAACGGCTACATTGAAGAAATTGTCTCCGGCCAGGAAATTGTTAAAGTATTCTCCCAGGAAGAACGGGCGGTCAGGAACTTTGAAATGCGCGCCAAAAATTTAAGAGAAGTGACCTTTTGGGCGAATCTGTATTCCGGTTTTATTCCTAAAATCATGAATATGCTGAATAACATTTCGTTTACCATTGTCGCGGGTGCCGGCGGGATTCTCGCGCTGACGACAAACGGTATTGTTACAGTCGGAACAATTGTTGTCTTTGCAGAATACGCCCGCCAGTTTACCCGTCCGCTCGCTGATCTGTCCAACCAGCTGAACCAGGTGCTGTCGGCGATTGCAGGTGCAGAACGTGTTTTCCAGATACTCGATACGCCGGCGGAAGCTGACGAAGGTAAAATTACTGATAAAACACTCCGGGGACATATTGAATTTAAAGACGTCACCTTCTCCTACAGCAGGGAGCAGCAGGTGCCGACAATCAGAAATCTGTCATTTGAAGTCGCATCCGGCGAATCTGTTGCTTTAATCGGTGCGACAGGTGCCGGTAAGACGACGGTTATGCAGCTTTTAGCCCGCTTTTACGAAACGGATAACGGCAGCATTTTAGTCGACGGGGAGGATATTAAAGATTACTCCCGGACTAACATTCGTTCACAGACGGCCTTCGTGCTGCAGGACCCGTACCTGTTTGAAGCCACCATCCGTGAAAATATACGCTACGGCCGGATGAATGCGACAGACGATGAAGTGATTGAAGCGGCGAAAGTCGCCAATGCCCATGACTTTATTATGACGCTCGAGCAGGGTTACGACACGGTGCTCGATTTAGATGAGGGCTTTATCTCGCAGGGCCAAAAGCAGCTGATCTCCATCGCGCGGGCGCTCATTACAGACCCTGCCATCCTGCTGCTCGATGAAGCAACGTCCAGCATCGACACGATTACAGAACTGAAAATCCAGGAATCGCTGGAGCGGCTGATGAAAGGGCGGACGAGCATTATTATCGCCCACCGCCTCAACACGATAAAAGCCGTCGACCGGATTTTCGTTTTAGAGCAGGGGGAACTGCTTGAAGCGGGAACGGAAGAAGAGCTGCTTGCTTTGGAAGGCAAGTACTATGACATGGTCAACCAGTAAATAGACGAGTCACGCGGCTGAACTGTATTTACAAACACTTTCTGTTCAGTTATGATGGAAGCAATTAAATACCGCACACCACTGGAGGTGCCTTTTTGAGGCTGAGAGACACTCTTACTACCTGATCTGGATTATGCCAGCGTAGGGAAGTGGCATAGATTCGTTATGCACACTCCAGGGCCGGAGTGTGCATTTTTGTACTTTGACAAATGAATCAGGAGATTTACATTTAATAAATGAAGGCTTTCATATATAATGAATGGTATATATCAACTAAAAGGTGGAACTTCGAATGTATACTAAGGATGAAATAATAGAAGAAGCAAAAAAGCTCGGTAAAATGATGGCGGAAACAGAACAGGTTGAATTCTTCCAGAAAGCGGAAGCTAAGATTCACGAAAACCAGGAAATCCGCGAAAAAATGGCCAGCCTGAAAAGCCTGCAGCAGCAAGCTGTAAACTTCCAAAACTACGGCAAAGAACGCGCCTACAAAATGACGGAAGAAAAACTGGCTAAAATCGAAGAAGAATTAGACGAAATGCCGCTCGTTGACCAGTTCAAAGAATCACAGGCAGGCGTCAACGAACTGCTGCAGATGGTCTCGCATGCAATCAGCTCAACAGTCACAAGCGAAATTATCGAACAAACAGGCGGCGACCTCATGCAGGGCGAAACCGGCGCTGCAGTCCGCAACAGACCAAACCGCGACCCGAACCAGTTTAAATAAGCATCATCTACATATTGAATGGCGTTGAAATCTCTGAATAATAGAGTGTTTCAGCGCCATTTTTGTATGTTGACGTATTGAGACTTTCGTATACATGAGCTTCCGTCACGCCAACGCATCGCGCCTTTCGTATACATGAGCACTCGTCACATCAACGCATCGCGCCTTTCGTATACATGAGCTTCCGTCACGCCAACGCATCGCGCCTTTCGTATACATGAGCGCCCGTCATGCCAACGCATCGCGTCTTTCGTATACATGAGCTTCCGTCATGTCAACGCACCGCGCCTTTCGTATACATGAGCGCCCGTCACGCCAACGCATCGCGCCTTTCGTATACATGAGCGCCCGTCACGCCAACGCATCGCGCCTTTCGTATACATGAGCACCCGTCATGCCAACGCACCGCGCCTTTCGTATACATGAGCTTCCGTCACGCCAACGCATCAAGCCACACATTCCATCACCAATAATTCAAATAGGAGGCACCACCATCAACAAATTAATTAAAAACATGACATTCACCGCAGCTTTTGTCGCTTTAAACGTTATTTTAAGTACGCTAGTCACTATTCCGATCGGCATTATCCGCGCGGCGCCCATGCAGCACCTGATCAACGTACTCGGTGCGGTACTCACCGGCCCCTGGGTTATCGTCCAGGCTTTTATCTCATCGACGATCAGAATTCTATTCGGCACGGGCACCGTCTTCGCTTATCCCGGCAGTATGATCGGCGCGCTCGCCGCCTGGCTGCTCTACAAATACTCTAAAAAGCTGTCGCTTGCGGCCCTCGGCGAAATCATCGGCACCGGCGTCATCGGTGCGCTCAGCCTTTACCCGCTGATTATCATCCTTGAACTCGATGCACAAATTTTCACAGTGGTCGCAGCAGCTTTCTTAGTATCGAGTCTAATCGGCGCCATTACGTCCTACATCATCTTAAAACAATTGGAAAAACACGGGGTCTTACTGCGGATATAAGCGTTCGTGCATGTTATAATAATACGACAAGATTAATTTAGGAAGTGTTAAGATGCGGGAACCAACACCGATGATGAAACAGTATTTTTCAATTAAAGATAATCATCCGGACAGCTTGCTTTTATTCAGACTGGGAGACTTTTACGAGCTGTTTTACGACGATGCAGTCACGGCTGCAAAAGTGCTCGAAATTACATTAACTTCACGCGATAAAAGCAAGGATCCGATACCGATGTGCGGCGTGCCGTACCATTCTGCGCGAAACTATATCGCAAAGCTGATCGAAAACGGCTTTAAAGTGGCGATCTGCGAGCAGATGGAAGATCCGAGAGCGGTTAAAGGCATGGTCAAAAGAGAAGTGGTCCGGGTGATTACACCGGGAACCTTAATCGATGACTTCGGTATGGACGACGGTGCAAGCAACTTTATTCTGGCACTCTGTGAAAAAAATGATAAAACAGAAGTCAGCTACGCCGATATTTCAACAGGTGAAATATTTGCTTTCAGCACCGATGACGAAACGGAGCTGAAAAGCGAAATAGAAACACTCGGTGCAAGGGAGCTCGTCACAAACAAAGAAAGCGAGCAGCTGATCCACCGGATTTATAACGATCCGCCGCTCTATACAGTATTTGAAGCGGATGAACCGGCTGATTACGACTACGAAGCGGATGTCGATGAACATCAGGCGATTAACCTGCTCCTGAACTACATCCGTAAACAGAATATGCAGGAACTGAAACATTTAAAAACGGTGGAAAAACACCGGATTAATACATTTATGAAACTGAACTATGCGGCGATTTCGAACCTCGAGCTCTTAGAAAACATTCAGACTAAAAAAGTAAAAGGGTCGCTGTTCTGGTACTTAAACCGGACGGAAACACCGATGGGGAAACGCCAGCTCAGAAAACTGATCGAGCGGCCGCTCGTCTCAAAACAGGAGATAGTCAACCGCCAGAATATTGTGACGACTCTAATCGACAACTTTACCGAACGCGAAGAGCTGTCCGGTATTTTAAATCACGTATACGATATCGAACGGCTGGTCGGCCGCCTTGCTTTTAACAACGTCGACGTGAAAGATCTCGTTCAGCTGCGCGATTCACTACATGGACTGCCGGACTTAAAAGCAGTGCTTGAATCACTAAAACTGACAGACAACAAAACATTCCAAAACTTCGACAGCCTGGAAGATGCATATGAACGCCTAGTAGTTCTTACCGACACGCCGCCGAAAACCATCCGCGAAGGAAAGATCTTTAAAGACGGTGTCAATGAAGCACTCGATAAACTCCGCGATATCAGCAACAACGCACGTACCTGGCTGAACAATTACCTCGAGACGGAAAAAGAACGCACAGGCATTAAAAACTTAAAAATTGGCTTTAACAAAGTATTCGGCTACTACCTCGAAATTTCCAAGGGTCAGGCGGTAAACTTCGATGCGGAGAAATT
The DNA here is from genome assembly GCF_015235105.1 of Jeotgalicoccus nanhaiensis. Taxonomy (NCBI): domain Bacteria; kingdom Bacillati; phylum Bacillota; class Bacilli; order Caryophanales; family Staphylococcaceae; genus Jeotgalicoccus; species Jeotgalicoccus nanhaiensis. Next base: position 12,938 of record NZ_JADGLW010000001.1, on the reverse strand, counting down.
TGAGTACAACCGCAAGCAGACGCTCACCAACGCCGAGCGTTTTATCACGCCGGAACTGAAGGAAATGGAAAGTCAGATTTTAACAGCAGAAGACGACAGCATTAAGCTCGAATTCGATATGTTCACTGAACTCAGAACGGATATGATAGCTTATATTACCCGCCTGCAGCAGACGGCTGAGCAGATATCGACGCTCGATACGCTGATATCATTCGCCCTGGTGTCGAACGACTACCATCTGACGACACCGGAATTTACAGAGGACAAATCCATCAGCTTAAAAGATGCGCGGCATCCAATTGTTGAGCGCATGCTGAATGAAAATACTTATGTGCCGAACGACCTTACGATGAGCGATGACAGTTTTATTTATCTGATTACCGGCCCGAATATGTCCGGGAAGTCGACCTATATGCGTCAGGTGGCACTCATTATTATTATGGCCCAGATTGGCATGAGGGTGCCTGCAGCAAGTGCTGAGCTGCCGATATTTGATGCGATTTACACACGCATCGGGGCAAGCGACGACTTATCGAGCGGCAAATCGACCTTTATGATTGAAATGATGGAAGCTAATACCGCGCTACAGCACGCGACGAAAGACTCGCTGCTTATATTCGATGAAATCGGCCGCGGTACGAGCACTTATGACGGCATGGCACTCGCCCAGGCTATGCTCGTTTACATTCACGATGAAATCGGTGCGAAGACGCTGTTTTCGACCCACTACCATGAACTGACGAATCTGGAGGACACGCTGCCGGGCCTCCGGAACGTTCACGTTAAAGCGACGGAATACGACGGCAAGCTCGTCTTCCTGCACAAGGTCAAACCGGGAGCAGTGGAAAAAAGCTACGGCATTCACGTGGCGAAATTGGCAGAACTGCCGGACCGGGTGACAGAACTTGCAGCAGACTATCTGACTTCATTTGAAAACAGGAAACAGGAAGCGCCTCAGAAGGCACAGAATGATATCTTCCAGCTCGAGCTGCCGCTCGATGACAGCGAAACAGTATCTAAAGACGAAGCAAATCTCTTAGCCGAATTAACATCGCTTGATTTAAATAATATGACGCCGATGGAGGCGCTGAACACACTGCACAAGCTTCATAATCAAGCACGCGGGGAGGAATAAAAAATGGGACAGATACACGTACTGCCCGCTCATATACAAAACAAAATCGCAGCAGGCGAGGTGGTCGAGCGTCCGAGTTCCATCGTCAAGGAAATTGTTGAGAATTCGCTCGACGCTCATTCTACGGTCATCGAAGTCTTTATCAAAAACAGCGGCATGGAGTCGATTAAAGTGATCGACAACGGCCGCGGCATCGATTATGAGGACCGCACCCTGTTATTTGAAAGACATGCAACGAGTAAAATCGATACGGCTTACGAGCTGTTTGAAATCCGTTCGCTCGGCTTCCGGGGGGAAGCCCTCGCCAGTATCGGTGCCGTCGCCAAAGTGACTTTGGAGAGCATGCGGGATGACTCAACGCCTTTTAAAATTGTTTACGCCGGCGGGAAGTATGATGAAGATACCGTCTGGCACGAACGACGCGGGACGATTATTGAAATTGAAGACTTATTCTTTAATACACCGGCCCGCTTAAAATATATTAAAAATCTGCGCACTGAAGCGGGTAAAATTATCGATATTATGCAGCGGATGGCTTTAAATTATCCGGATGTCAGCTTCCGTCTGGTTTTTGACGGCAAGGACCGCTTTAAAACGACCGGCAACGGCAACCTGAAAGAAGTCATCAACATTCTGTACGGCATCCAGGTTTCGAGCAACACGCTCGAAGTTCAAGCGGAAAGCCCGGACTATAAACTCGAAGGTTATATCGTGAGACCCGAAGTGACAAGAAGCAGCCGCAATTATATTAATTTAAGTATTAATCACAGGCATGTCCGTCATTTTAAACTGTCTCAGAGTATTATTAATGCCTATCATACGCTGCAGCCGAAAGATAAGTATCCGCTCGCCTTTTTAAATATCACCATGGATCCGAAGCTGATCGATGTCAACGTCCATCCGTCGAAAGTGGAAGTGAAGCTGTCGAAGGAAGCGGAACTGTTAAAACTGACCGAAAGAGCAGTTAAAGAAGCCCTGATGGAAACGGAACTGATTCCGGAAGTGGAACATAAAACGCCGAAAAGTGAAAAGCCTGAACAGACAGCTATTGATTTTACAGTGCGCCACGAACAGATCAGGGAGCATATTGACAGCTACACACCGCCCGTCCGTCAAACACCGGAAACGTTTAAAGAGCGGCCGAAACAAAAGCAGATTCAACAAAAACCGGTTTACACGAATCCCTTCCAGGAAGCGCCGGCAACACCGAAAAAGTCAGCACCAAAAGATGCGCCTGCCTACGTTAACAAAGAGCCGCTGCCGAAAAAAGAAAAATTGCCTTACTTGGAAATTATCGGCCAGCTGCACGGCACTTATATTATTATGCAGAACGAAACAGGTATGTATCTCATGGACCAGCACGCTGCCCAAGAGCGCATTAAATACGAATATATTTACGCGAATATTATTAAGGAAGACGACGGTATTCCGCTCTTAATCCCATACACTTTCGAATTCAGCTTTGACGATGTGATTACTATCGATGAGAAGCTTACCGAACTGCAGTCGCTCGGTTTCGATATTGAAAAAAGCGGTGTTAAACAGTACACGGTAGCCCGTTATCCATCCTGGATCAAAGCAAAAAATCCGGAAGAGGATATCAATGACTTAATTGAATTTATTACAGAAACGGACCGTTTCGATGTGAATAAGTACCGGGAAGAAATGTCCATTATGATGAGCTGCAAGCAGTCGATTAAAGCGAATCATTACCTCGATAAAAACCAGATGGCAGCACTGCTCGAAGAGCTCGGAAAATGTGCTTCGCCGTACACCTGCCCGCACGGCCGGCCGGTGATTATTCATATGACGACGTATGAAATAGAACGCCTGTTTAACCGGATTATGAAGTAGGGGGGCTTAAATTGAAGATTATTAACCGTACGATGAAAAATAAAGACAGGAGTATTTCAGTGACGCATTATGCGCCAAAAAAGCCGAAGGCGAGCATTCAAATCCTGCACGGCATGGCCGATCATAAAGGACGCTACAAGGAGTTTCTGATGTATCTCGCCTTAAATGATATTCACTGTGTTATTCATAACCACAGAGGCCACGGCAGCGATGAGAAGTTAAGCAATCTCGGCCACTTCTCTTCTTTTGAAGACCTGCTCGAAGATGCGAAAATTGTCAGCCGGTCCATGCCCGGGGATCTCCCGCATATCGGACTCGGGCATTCTATGGGCTCCATTCTGCTCAGAAGACTGCTTGAAGAAGAGCTCTACGATGCGGGTGTTATTGTCGGCACCGGCAGCAAGGTCCGTTTTTCTGATACGCTGTCTCACGTCTTGATGCAGGGACTCTCTAAGGTAATCCCCGGCACGAAGTCGAGACTGATTAACAAATTATCGTTTCTCGGCTATGACGGCAACTTTAAGGGTACTGTTAAAAACCGCTGGCTGTCGGCGGATGACGACAACATCCATGCCTATAACACCGACCCGCATGCCGGCCAGAAGATGAGTGTAAGAGCACTTGCTGAAATATTGAAAAACATCCGCTACGTTGATTCTTCAAAGTGTCTTAAAAGATACAGGGATATCCCTTACTTATTAATCGGCGGCATGGATGATCCATTTTCGCATTTCGGCAGGGATTATGAACTTTTAAACTGGCGGCTGCAGCGCCATTTTAATAACGTGAAAATGGAGCTCGTGCCGAACGCGCGGCACGAAGTGCTGTTTGAAGAAAACAGAGGCGCGGTTTATTCTAATATTGTCAAATGGGTGGAAACATATGTCGAAAAGTAAATTGCTTATCTTAGTCGGACCGACAGCTATCGGAAAGACCGCCTTATCCATAGCTGTCGCTAAAAAATTTAAGGCTGAAATTATCAGCGGCGATTCCATGCAGGTTTACAGAGGCATGGATATCGGCACCGGTAAAATTACCGAGGATGAAATGGACGGTATTCCGCATCATATGATTGATATTTTAAACCCGGATGAAACATTTTCTGTGTCCGACTTCCAAAGTCAGGTGGAACACCTTGTTTCAGATATTGAAGGGCGCGGGAAACTGCCTATGCTGGTCGGCGGCACCGGGCATTATATTAAAGCGCTGATTGAAGGCTATGAGTTTAATGATGAAAACCGGGAAGATATTGACCGGCTGACTGAAGAATATGAGAAGTTCTCGAATGAAGAGCTGTTTTCAGAGCTTGAAAAATTGGTGCCTGACAGCGGCATTCATCCAAATAACCGGAAGAGGATTATCCGCAGGTTGGTTAAAGAAAAGCTTGGCGTTAAAGAAAAGAAAGCGTATACACAAAAGCCGAAATATGATACATTCTTAATAGGTCTCACAGCAGACAGAAGTGTGATATACGACCGCATTAACAGACGGGTAGAGGCAATGTTCAATACCGGTCTCGCGGAAGAAGTGAGCGGATTGCAGAATCAGAAGCTGTCTGAGACAGCAGGACAGGCAATCGGCTACAAAGAGTTTTTGCCGTATTTTAAAGGGGAAGCATCACTCGCTGAAGTAAGGGAGCGCATTCAGGCTCATTCACGGCAGTATGCGAAGCGGCAGCTGACTTTTTTCCGCAATCAGCTTGATGTGCACTGGTACGATATCGCGCAGACAGATACAGATATAATCATTAAAGATATATATCAATTCTTACAAACAAAAGGGGAGAATTAAATGAATTTGCAGGATTCGTTTTTAGGGGAATACAAAGAATCAGGGAAGGAAATTACCGTATTTTTAATGAACGGTTTCCAGCTGCAGGGGAAAATTACCGGCTTCGACAAGTATGTTGTCGAACTTGATTCAGAAGGTAAAGTTCAAATTATATATAAGCATGCAATCAGTACATTTATACGTGCGTAAAAAAACAGCCGGACTTCCTGTCCGGCTGTTTTCCGCTTTATCCAGCTAAATATTTTTCAACGTCATCTTCGATGTCGTGCGGCGGTTTTTGAGGGGGATAGCGTTTAACTACTTTGCCTTCTCTGGTAACCAGAAATTTAGTGAAATTCCACTTAATCGAATTGGTAATTAAGCCGGATTTCCCTTCGGTTAAGTATTTAAACAGCGGATGAATATTTTCTCCCTTAACATCGGTTTTCTCCATTACAGTATAGGAAACACCGTGTTCTCTGCCGTAAAGGTCGCGTGCTTCTGTTGCTGAGCATGGTTCCTGATTCATAAAGTTATTTGAAGGAAATGCCAGAATCTCTAAACCGATATCATGGTATTTCCGGTATAATTTTTCGAGCTCATCGAGCTGTTTATTAAAACCGCATTCACTTGCTGTATTGACAATCAGAACGACTTTACCTTCCAAGTCCTTCATATCAATATGATTCCCGTCTGCATCCTGCGCTGAGAGGTCATAAAAAGTTGCCTTCACTTATGATCCTCCTTTCTTTACTTTCTATATACAACAGTTGATACTACAATATAGCCTTATTAATATGATTAAAACATGATATTGTAATATTAAACGAAAAAAACGGAGGTGTTTGTCATGAATATGACACATACTGGAATAATCCTTGCGACGAACACTGTACAAAATAAAGACGTGGAGTCGGAAGTGCGCGAGCTTAAAGAGCTGAGTGAGTCCATCGGCATAGAGATTGTCGGCACGCATATTCAAAACCGCACATCGATAGACAGAAAAAGCTATGTGGGAAGCGGCTTTCTGGAAGAAGTCAAAATGCAGTATGAAGATATTGATTACGCTATCGTTAACGATGAGATTCTGGCGAGCCAGAACCGCACTATAGAAAATATACTGGATACGAGTGTGATTGACAGGACGCAGGTCATTCTCGATATTTTCAGCTTAAGAGCTCAGTCAAAAGCAGGCAAGCTGCAGGTGGAACTGGCCCAGCTTGAATATCTGGTGCCGCGCTTAAAAGGACAGGGCATTAACCTGTCGAGGCTCGGTGCGGGAATCGGGACTAGAGGTCCTGGTGAAACTAAGCTTGAAACAGACCGCCGTCATATTAATACAAGAATCCGGGATATTAAAAGGCAGCTCGCTGTCATTGAAGAACACCGGTTAAGATACCGCGACAAGCGTCGTTCGAATCAAGTGACGAAAGTGTCGCTGATCGGTTATACGAACGCGGGCAAGTCGACGCTGTTCAATAAGCTGACGAATGCGGAAACGCTGCAGGAAGACAAGCTGTTCGCGACCCTGGATCCGCTGACCCGGGAAATGGTTCTTCCGTCAGGCTTTCAGTGCATTATATCGGATACAGTCGGTTTTATCCAAAAACTGCCGACGACTTTAATAGAAAGTTTTAAGTCGACGCTCGAAGAAGCGGCGGACAGTGATTTCATTATTCATGTAATCGATAATAATGCTCCGGACCTTGTGAGCCAGTACGATACGGTGCTGGATTTAATCGATTCCTTGAACATGAAAGATATCCCGCAGCTGATTCTGTTTAATAAAACAGATTTAAATGATGAGAAAAGACTGCTGCCGGCAAGTCCGCATCAGTTTGTGAATATGAATATGCCGGCAGAGGATATATTAATGGATGTCGAAAACTTTATGACGAAGTATTTCGATGCCTACGATGCGGAGCTTCCGCTCTCGAGACAGGATAAGATTTACAGATTAAAAAGACAGACCATCGTTAAAGAACTTAAGATTGATGAAGAGAAAGTTAAAGTCAGCGGGTTTGAACCCGAGGGCAATTTTGCAGAACGTATAGTAAAGAAGGATGACAAACGTGAATAATGAAGAAAAGATTTGCAGCATTATAGAACAAGCAGAAGAAGTGCTGCAGCCGTATTATAAAAAGAATAAGGATATTGCCTATCAGAACTTTAAAAAAGTGATGACAGCCTTTACAAATCACTCTGTCACAGAAAGCGACTTCAGCGGCACGACAGGTTACGGTTATGACGATGTCGGGCGGGATAAGCTGGAAGAGATCTACAGAGATGTGTTTAAGGCGGAAGATGCGCTCGTTAGAACACAGATTATTTCAGGAACCCATGCGATCAGCCTGGTCCTGCTGAGCCTTTTAAAGCACGGCGATGAGCTCTTATATATTACGGGAACACCTTACGATACGCTTGAGAAAGTAATCGGCACCACAGAAGATGATATCGGCAGCCTGAAAGAAATGGGTGTTGAATTTAATACAGTTGATTTAAAAGATGATCAGTTCGATACAAAAAGCATACTGTCATCAATTACAGAAAAAACAAAAATGATTGGCATCCAGCGTTCTAGAGGCTACTCACACCGTAAATCGATGAACGTCGGTCAAATAGAAGCGGTTATACAAACGATAAAAGAAAAACACCCGAATATTATCGTATTCGTGGATAACTGCTACGGTGAGTTCGCGGAAACGAGAGAACCGCTGGAAGCAGGTGCTGATATAATGGCAGGCTCGCTCATTAAAAACCCGGGCGGCGGTATTGCCAAGATGGGCGGTTACGTTGCAGGCAGAGAAAAACTTGTTGAGCGCGTAAGCTACCGTTTAACAGTGCCGGGTGTCGGCAAGGAAATGGGTGCGAGCCTGAATGCATTGACTGATATGTACCAGGGCTTCTTTATGGCGCCGCATACGGTCATGGAATCTATTAACGGTGCGCTGTTAATGAGCTATGTTTTTGAAAAGTTAAATATGAAACCCTCACCGAGATATACAGAAGAGCGTACGGACTTAATTCAGAGTGTATCGTTTAATAATGAAGAAGAAATGATAACATTCACTCAGATGATTCAAAAAGCAAGTCCGGTAAATGCGCGCTTCATGCCGATTCCGGATTTAATCCCGGGCTATCAGAATCCTGTTATTATGGCTGCGGGAACCTTTGTGCAAGGTGCTTCTCTTGAACTGTCGGCAGACGGACCGATCAGAGCGCCGTACACAGTGTATGCCCAGGGCGGGCTGCATATCGAACACGTGAAATATGCGCTCGAAATGTCTTTGACTGAACTCTCTGAGAAGAATATGATAGAGCTATAAAGAATAAGTGTCGCTATTGTATAGTGACACTTATTTAATTTAAGCGTATAATTAATTTCGAAATTATAAATTGGAGCTTACATAATGAAAAACGTCCTTGCTTTGTTAAAAGAAAACTTTGAGAACCTTCATTTAATCTGGAAATTAAGTCTCTATAATATTAAGGCGCAGTATGCAAACCATTATTTGGGTATACTGTGGGCGATATTGATGCCGGCAGCCCAGGTCGGAGTCTTCTATGTGATTTTCGGACTCGGCTTAAGGGGAGACCGGGGCGATGTGCAGAACGTACCCTTCCTGGTTTACCTGATAACGGGTATTTTTGCGTTTGGTTTTATACAAGGTTGTATAAACTCGGCATCAAATGCTATCAGCAGTCAAATTGGACTTGTTACTAAAATGAAATTTCCATCTAGTATATTGTTGTCCATGTCGATGGCGAATAATATTGTTACTTTCAGTATTATGTCATTGATAGTTTTAATTATTAGTGTAGTAAATGGGTATTCTGAACCAGCACACTACTTAGTATATTTTTACTTTATGTTCGCTACAATTGTATTTACATACAGTATTTCTTTAATTATGTCTTCTGTAAATATACTGATAAGGGATTTAAGAAATGTGCAGCAAAATGTGATGAGAATGTTCTTCTTCATTACGCCAATATTTTGGGAAGTTGAAGGCAGACCGCCTATTATGGCGACAATCATAGAATTTAATCCGTTTGCATATCTTTTAATGACTTTCAGATATGCTCTGATATTTGACGGTCCGGCTTTTTACGGTGATGTTTCCGACCATATCTTCTTCTGGTCGATTACGCTCTTCCTGTTCTTTATAGGAGTACAGGTGCATTACCGCTATAAAGACAGACTGGTGGATTACCTATAAAGGTGGATAATTATGTATAAAGTTAAAGTAGAGAACGTCTCTAAAATATATGATATTAATAGAAACCGTATCGCAAAAGTATTATCATTGCTGACTTTCGGTAAACTTTATAAGGCAAAACCCTTTTATGCCTTAAGAGATATCGATTTTGAAGTTAATGCAGGGGATTCTGTGGGTATATTGGGATTAAACGGTTCCGGTAAAACTACGTTGTCAGATTTAATTGCTGAAGCGACAGTCCCGTCCAAAGGTAAAATTCATATTAATGGACGTACTTCCTTAATTGCGATCAGTGCGGGGCTGAACCAGGAATTGACTGGCGAAGAGAATATCCGTATCAAGTGTCTGATGCACGGCTTAAGTGAAAAGCAGATTGCAGACCGTTACGATGATATTTTGAAATTCAGCGAACTCGGTGAATTCATCAAGCAGCCGATTAAAAACTACTCGAGCGGTATGAAGTCGAGACTGGGTTTTGCCATTGCGATTCATACCGATCCCGATATTTTAATTGTCGATGAAGCATTATCGGTCGGAGACGAAACTTTCGCCAATAAATGTATCGACCGCATGCGCGACTTCCAGGAGCAGGGCAAGACGATTTTCTTTGTCTCCCATGCAACCGGACAGATTAGACAGTTCTGCAATAAGGCAGTCTGGGTGCAGTACGGCGAAATGAAACAGTTCGGTGAAATGAAAGATGTTGTTAAAAGCTATGCCGAATTTGTTAACCAGTATAAAAATCTGACCAAAGATGAGCAGATAGAATATAAAGATAAAATGGTCGGTGAGCAGATGAAGGCGAGCCAGCATTTAGATCTGCCGAAAGAAAAAATAAATATGAACAGTGTTGCTATCGGTACGCTCTTGTTTCTGTTTATGATGTTCGGTATCGTTTTTCAGATATTCAGTTTGTAAATAGTATGGTAAATTAGTAGGAATATATGTAATATGGAGAACTAGTTCATTTTAGATTAGACATTAGGAGAATTGCCCATGAGATACCTGCAAGGAATTATTTCATACGTAACATTAAAATATAATATGCCTGTCGTCTCAAGACATATTCTGAAACTGAGCCTGACTAAGAAAGTTGGAAAAGCTGAGCCCGGTCTTAGTTATTTTCTCCGTAAATCGGAGCATTTAACGCTGATGGATTTAATAGACCATATGCGCCTTCAGAATGACTATGAAGCATATTTAAAAGCACTTATTTTACGTCATGAAAAGAATTACAAAGGGTCTCTTGAAATGGTGGCGAACGACCGCAATAAGGCACTCGTTCCTTTTAAAACAAAGCTGTACTATAATTTGAAACGATTTGACGAGATTGAGAAAATTGCAAGTGCCGGCTATGATGTGCTCGGCAAACTCTCTGCAGATCAGCAGGAAATCCTTGTCCGTAATTTGTTAAAAAACAATAAGTACCAGCTGATTGAAAAAATGATTGATGTTACAGAAAAAAATAAAACTGATCTCGAAGAGTTGTATCACCAGGAAAAAGACGATTTGTTCTATCAGTATTCCTGGTCCAATTATCGTGAAAATATCTTAGAAGGTGTGGATACGGATTCTCCACTGGAAGCAATCAAAGCTGCAATAGATCAGACAGATGAAAACATGCATGATTTAGGCTATGTTTTGGTTATCAATAATTACTTTCTTGCAGACCGTCATCTTGGTGAATTAAACGATTTATTTGTAGATTATGTAAATCGCAATGACAAACTGCTTAAATACATAGATCCGATTGCACTGGATACTTTAGATTTTGATTTAAATTACAAAGATAAGAAATCTGAACGTTTGCAAAATCTGTTGAATTATTATCATTTCGGCAAGGGCACCAAAATGCTTATGCAAAATATTTTCAAACTGCTGCCAGACGTCACTCTGAACGCACAGCATATTATGAGTTTACGGAGATTAATACTAGACGGTCATCTTAACTTTGAGGATGCTCGTATCAAAAAGCTGTTTAAGACAGACAAACGTCTGGAAAGTGTATTTCATAGTGCTACACTATTTTTGGATGAGGGAACACGGACAGTAACAGATGAATTTGTTTATAATAATTTTAATACACGTGAAAAACGCCGTATTTATAATGCGGTAATTAATCAGCTGCAGCGTGTTAATAAACGTTATAACTTACCTATCTATATTTTTAGCTATCTTGAAAAAAGTGCTGAGAATAAACAGAACCACTCATATATACTGGCAAGATTCTATGCTACAGAAGGCGACACAGAGAAACTGAATGAGATTCTTAATAAAAATAATGCAGAAAAACAACTGAAAATACATATAAATCTTTCAATGTACCTGTTTAATTTAAAAATGTATAAAGCTTCTTTGTCGCATGCAGAAGCAGCCTATAAAATTAAATCAATAAATGCAGATGTTCTACGTGCCCTCATCAGAGTGAATCATGTTATGGGGAATATAGATGAACGTTATAACAAGCTGATTGAAATGAGAAAACATTTTCCTTCCAGAGTATACCCGGGAGAATTTTTAATGGCGGAACAGGAATATCAGCTGTCGCATTCTGACTGGGAAGCTGAGGCACTCCCAGAGGATTTAAAATATCAAGATGACGGTAAGTCGATTCTGTTTGTACTAAATAAAGCAATGCCTGCAGTCAACGGTTATACAATACGGACCAATGAAATAGTATCGAGAGTTCAAAAGTATGGTTACAGACCAGTTGCAACTTCCAGACTGGGCTGGTCTCCCGAACATGAAAACTATGAAAAACCTGGATTGGATGATGGGGACTACAGAACATATTATATTGACCGCTCAGATAAATATTTAACAAACCGGACACCGTTAAGAAAGTACTTTAATGTTTACAGGGATGAACTGTTAAAAATAGTACTGAAGGAAAAGCCGGCAGTTATCCATGCGGCCTCCAATTTTCAAAATGCTATGCCTGCGCTTCAGCTGGGGAATCAGTTGAATATTAAAACCATTTACGAAGTAAGAGGAATGTGGCATCATACCCAGACCTCAAAAGTGCCTGAGTTCCTTAACTCCGACCGTTTTAATATGCAGGAACATTATGAAGTACTCTGCTGTCAGCTTGCTGACGAGGTCATTGTTATCAGTGAAAGTTTAAGAGAGTATTTGATATTAAAAGGAATTCCTGCAGAAAAAATTACTGTGCTGCCTAACGGAGTGGATTCGAAAAAGCTTTCACCGTTAGAAAAGTCAGAAAATCTTATTAAAAGATACCAGCTTGATGATAGTATCGTGTTAGGTTTTATTGGTTCAATAACGAATTATGAAGGCATAGAATTGATTATTGATACAATTCAATCGCTAAATAAAAAGAATCATTATAACAGACGATTTAAATTTTTAGTCGTAGGAGATGGACAGCACCGCGCAGCTTTGCAGAGAAAAGTCCTTGACCAAAACCTGAGTGAGGATATTATTTTTACAGGCAAAGTGCCTTTCGAGACAGTAAAAGATTATTATTCTGTAATCGATATTGCACCGTTTCCGCGTCTAGACAAACTCGTTTGTCAATTGGTAACGCCAATTAAAACGTATGAAGCTATGGCCATGGGTAAACGAGTCATTGTGAGCGATGTTAATGCACTGAAGGAAATGGTGATTGATCAGGTCAACGGTGTTTACTTTAAAGCAGATAATCAGCAATCGTTTGAAGAAGCAGTCATCAGTGTTTTGAATAATGAAGCAATCGGAGAATCTGCCCGCGAGTGGGTTGTTGAAAACCGCGACTGGAAAGTTCTCCTTAAGAAACTTGTCAAAGTTTATGAAAAACTGGATATTAAAGCAAGTTAAAAAGAGCCGCACAAAGTGACGTGCTACCCAAAAGTTGAACTTTTGGATTTAGGCTGATTTCAAGGTATGTTTCCTGAATTGTTCAGGAGACATGCCTTTTAATTTTGTCTTGATTCTATATTTATTATAATAATTAATGTACT